>NZ_JADDRN010000054.1:0-18500 GCF_017355445.1 Delftia sp. SD018 | reverse complement strand
TCGATGGCCGCCTGCCCGCGCAGCAGGCGCAGGCGCTGCGCGACCAGCTGGACGAAGACAGTGCCGCGCGCGTGGAGCAATGGCAACGCCAGCGCCAGTTGCTGCGCGCCCTGCATGCTGCCCGGGATGAACCCGGCATGCCCGACGAAATGCGCGCCGCCGCCGAACAGTTGCAGGGCCTGCACCAGCGCCAGCAGCAGTGGTGGCGCTGGGGTGGCATGGCCGCGGGCTGGATGCTGGCCTTCGGCCTGGGCTGGCTGGTGCATGGGCAGCAGACGGTGCCCGCTGCCGCGCCATCAACGGCGGCCACGCTGGCTGCCGCCACCCCGGCCCGCTTCGCCCACCAGGCGGCCGTCGCCCACGCGGTCTACCAGCCCGAACAACGCCACCCGGTCGAGGTGGAGGCCGCGCAGCAGGCCCATCTGCTGCAGTGGCTGTCCAAGCGCCTGGGCCGGCCGCTGAAGCTGCCGGCCCTCACGGACCTGGGCTATGAGCTGGTGGGCGGCCGATTGCTGCCCGGCGACAGCGGCGCACGCGCCCAGTTCATGTACCAGGACGCGGCGGGCGAGCGCATCACCCTGTACCTGGGCGCGCTGCAGGACCCGGCCACGCGCGGCGAGACCGCCTTTCACTTCAGCAGCGACGGCCCCGTGCCCAGCTTCTACTGGGTGGACCAGGGCTTTGGCTATGCGCTCAGCGGCGCCCTGCCGCGCAACCGGCTGCTGCAGCTGGCCACGGCCGTGCACCAGCAGCTTTGAAGCCTGGGGCCACGTCTACCAGGGCAGCGGCGCCGCCTCGCCGTTGCCATGCTCGCCGTAGTACAGCGAGGGCAGGAAGCGCGACAGGTAGGTGAACTCCGTGTAGCAATGGCGCAGCAGGCCCAGGCCCAGCGCGTCGGGCAGCTCGGCCGCCGGGTCGGCGCAGGACTGGCCCAGCAAAAAGCGGCTGCGCAGCACGCAGCCAAAAGGCGTGTCACGCGCCAGGTGCACCATCTGCCCGTCCATGGGGTCCCCGCTGGCGTCCAGCTGCACATGCTCGCCGAAGCCGATGCGTGCATACACGGCGGCCGAGGCGCGTTTTTCGGCAAAGGCCAGCTCCAGCTGCGCAGGGTCAAACAGCTCGCGCGGATCATGGAACTTGAGCCTGGCCGCCACGGGCGGAATATCGGCCAGGGACTCCACGGCCTCGATGGACGCGCCGATGTAGCTCTCGCCCTTCTTCCATTGCGCATCCCAGCCACGATGCGCGATGTGGTCATGCGGATGCCACCACTTGATGTGCTGCGTGGTCTCGAAGAACTTGAACCACCAGTCCAGCATGCGGCCGCTGCAGCCATGCAGGTCGGTGCGGCAGGCCACCACCAGGCAGCCGCTGGGCAGGCGCTGGATTCCCGTCTCCAGCCGCAGCGGCGTGATGTGCAGCAGCTCGTCGATGCGGGAAATGTCGGGCTCGAAGGCATGGGAGTTCATGGTTGTTTTCCGTTCCTGGGTTGATGAGGAAAAGCCATCTTATATTAAAGAAACGAACAACGTTTCCAAAAAATCGGATAATCCCTGCCGGGTAACAAAATGCTGCACAACCAGGCACGACCCTGCACAACACCGAACGGAACGACAAGAAATCCAATGGAATCCGAAATCACTCCTGCGGCCCCCCGGCCGCGCGGGCGGCCGGCCCGGCCCGAGCACGAGGCCAACGACGCCGCCCTGGCCGCCGCCACCTGGCTCTTGCTCAACGAAGGCTATGCCGCCACCACCATGGAAGCCGTGGCCCGGCGCGCAGGGCTGGCCAAGAAAACGCTCTACCGCTTTGCGGCCAACCGCGAGGACCTGGTGGCCCTGGTGGTGCGCGGCTGGACCGACGGTTTCCGCCCCGCCCTGTCGGCCGATGCGCAATCGGCCGCAGAGGTGGCCCCGGCGCTGGCCGAGATCCTGCGCGTGATTGCCGCGCGCGTGCTGTCGGCCGAGGCGGTGGGCATGTTCCGCCTGCTCACCACCGATTTCCCCGCCAAGCCCGAGTTGCTGGAGGTCTACCAGCGCAACGGCATTGAGCGCGGCCGCGGCATGCTGGTGGACTGGCTGCGGCGCCAGTGCAGCAAGGGGTTGCTGCGGGCAGAACAGCCCGAAGTCGTCTGCGACCTGCTGCTGTCCATGGTCATTGCCGAGCCTCTGCGGCAGATGGCCCTGGGCCTGACGCCGCCCGTGCCCGAATGGGATCCGGGCCCGCGCATTGACGACGCGGTACGGCTGCTGGCAGGCCATTCCTGCCGCATGGAGCCCGCGGATCGTTGAATGAAAAAAGGCCACCCGGCATGGCGCCGGATGGCCTTTTGAACCCTTGGAGGTTTGAGCAACCGCCGCGCGATCAGTCCAGCGCTGCCAGCGGATGCGAATGCGCAGGCCAGGGGCTGTCGAAGAAGGCGCGCCACTGCGCTTCCTGCACATCCTCGATGCGCGCAGGGTTCCAGCGCGGGTGGTGGTCCTTGTCCACGGCCAGTGCGCGTATGCCTTCGATGGTCTCGCTCTGGCCCGGGCGCAGGTAGAAGCAGTGGCGCACCATGTCGCGCTCCATGCGCAGGTCCTGGGCCAGCGTCATGCCGCGGGCGCGGCGAATCTGTTCCAGCACCACGTGCAGCATCAGCGGCGAGCGCTTGCGCAGCGTGGCTGCCGTGTGCCGGGCCCACTCGCCATCCGCCGCTTCCAGCGCCTGCACCATGGCAGCCACCGTGGGCAGGGCGAACACGCGGTCGATCTCGGCGCGGGGCTGGGCCGCCGGCTTGGCCGGGGCCGTGAACTTCGACTTCACCAGGGCCTCGATGGCCGCTGCATCGGCAAAGCTGCCGGCGGCCAGCGCGTCCCACAGGGCAGGCTGCTGGTCCGAGGGCAGGTAGCCATCGGCCAGGCCGAAGTCCAGCGCATCGGCCGCGCCGATCACGTCGCCCGTCAACGCCAGCCACTCACCCGCGTGACCCGGGCAGCGCGAGAGGAAGTAGCCGCCACCCACATCGGGGAACAGGCCGATGGCCGTCTCGGGCATGGCCATCTTGGTGCGTTCGGTGACGATGCGCAGCGTGCCGCCCTGGCTGATGCCCATGCCGCCGCCCATGACGATGCCGTCCATGAAGGCGATGTAGGGCTTGCCAAAGGTGTGGATCAGGTGGTTGAGCGCGTACTCCTCGGTGAAGAAGTCCTCCAGTTGCGGATTGCCCGTGCTGCCCGCGCCATGCAGGAAGCGGATGTCCCCGCCCGCGCAGAAGGCGCCGAAGACCCCTTCCTTGCCCATGCCTCGGATGGCCACGGCCAGCACCTGCTCATCCTTTTGCCAGGCCAGCAGGGTGGCCAGCAGATCGCGCACCATGCCCAGCGACAGCGCATTCAGCGCCTTGGCCCGGTTCAAGGTGATCATGCCCATGCGGCCCCGCACTTCGCTGAGGACTTCGCCGGCAGCTCCCGTCATATTTTGCTCCTTGTTGCTATGCATGCCCTGCCCCGGCAGCCCGGGGCAATGAGCCGCAACCATAGCTGAAAAACCGCGCCCACCCCTGACAAACAGGTGCCAATATGCGCAACTGCGCGACAGGCGCCGCAACGCCCCGCACTCAGTCCAGAGAGACACCCGTGCTCTTGACCACGCCGGCCCAGCGCTTGATCTCGCTGCGGATGTAGGCGCCGTATTCCTCGGGCGTGGAGCCCAGGCCTTCGGCGCCCTGCAGCTGCAGCTTCTCGACCACGCCCGGGTCCTTGAGCGCACGCATCAGCTCCTGGTTGAGCCGCTGGATGATGGCGGCCGGCGTTTTGGCCGGCACCATCACGCCCTGCCAGGCCCCGGCCTCGAAGCCGGACATGCCGCTTTCGGCCAGCGTGGGTGCATCGGGGAAGTTGGGCAGGCGCTTGGAGGAACTCACGGCCAGCAGCTTGAGCCGCCCCTCCTTGATGAAGGGTGCGACGGAATTGATGGTGTCGGTCATGAAGTCGATCTGCCCGGCGACCAGATCCACGTCGGCCGGCGCGCTGCCCTTGTAGGGCACGTGGCTGGCCTCGATCTGGTAGTGCTGCACGACCTGGAAGGCCGCCAGGTGGGTGACGTTGCCGTTGCCGGCCGAGCCATAGGACAGCTGGCCGGTCTTGTCCCTGGCATGGCGCACGAACTCCTGCACGTTCTTCACCGGCAGCTTGGGGTTGACCACCAGGCCCAGCGGCACCACGGCCGTCAGCGCCACGGGCATCAGGTCCTTGCCCACGTCGTAGCTCATCTTCTTGTAAAGCGACGGGCTCAGCGCAATGGACGAGGTGTTGTAGAGCACGGTATAGCCATCGGGCGCGGCCTTGGCCACCAGGGCATTGCCGATGTTGCCATTGGCTCCGGGCCGGTTGTCCACGATCACGGTCTGGCCCAGTTGCTGGCCGACCTGCTGGGCCAGCACGCGCGCCACCAGGTCGGTGGGACCGCCCGGCGGGAAGGGCACGACCATCGTGATGGGTTTGCTGGGCCAGGGCTGCTGCGCCAGAGCGGCGCCGGGCAGTGCCGCCCCCACTGCCACCGCCGCAGCCGCCGCAATAGGGGCCGCCAGGGTGACCAGCGCCATGCGGCGCCTTCTATTGCGGGCCGCCTTGTCGATCTGCTTGTCCATGCTTTTGTCTCCTGATGTCGTTATGGGAATGCTTGTGGCCGCCTAGCTGCGCCCGGCCAGCAGGCGCACGGCCGTGTATTCCATGACCTTCTGGTGGCCCTGGTTGAAGACCTCGATGCGCGAGGTGACGGCGGCGCGGTTGCCCTTGGAGGTGGGCTTGATGGCGGTGACTTCGACCAGCGCCTCGATGGT
Organism: Delftia sp. SD018; assembly: GCF_017355445.1. Lineage (NCBI taxonomy): Bacteria > Pseudomonadati > Pseudomonadota > Betaproteobacteria > Burkholderiales > Comamonadaceae > Delftia > Delftia sp. SD018. Next base: position 13,678 of record NZ_JADDRN010000054.1, on the reverse strand, counting down.
GTCGCCCACCAGCACGGGGCCGAGGATCTTCTGGTGCAGCTCCAGCATGGCCAGGCCCGTGCCCTGGATCATGCTTTGCAGGATGAAGCCTTCGATCAGCGCATAGGTCATGGCGCCCGGCACGGGGCGACCGGCAATGGCGCCGCCGTCATAGCCCTCCTCGATGAAGATGGCCTCCAGCATGCCCGTGGCATTGATGAAGGCGACCAGGTCGGACTCGGTCACGGTGCGGCGGAAGGTGCGCAGCTGCTGGCCAATCTGCAGGTCCTGCCAGAAAAAGCCCTGGCCCATGCGGGGCACGGCGTTCCAGGCGGCGCCAGGGTGGGGATGCGGGGTGTTCACTGTCATCTCATGTCTCCTGTTGCGTGATCTGCAGGCCGGCGATGCGCTCGGCGCTCCAGCCCGCCTGGGCCAGCAGCGCCGCCGTGTGCTCGCCCAGGCGCGGTGGCATGCCCATGGGGGCCTGCCGGCCATCCATGCGCACGGAGGAGCGAGGCAGGTGCACGGTGCCCATGGCGGCGTCGTGCAGCGGCACGAAGAACTCCGTGGCCTGCAGGTGCGGATCGGCGGGCAGATCGTCCATGCGCGCCACCGGGGCGGCGGGAATCTCCAGGCGCTGGCAGGTATCGAGCCAGTGCTGGGTGCCGTGCAGCGCCACATGCTCGCCCGCGGTCTCCAGCAGCTCGGCAATGTGGGCCGTGCGGCTGGCCTGGCTGGCAAAGCGCGCGTCCAGGGCCAGCTGCGGCTGGCCCACGGCGGCGAAGAAGCGCTGCCAGTGCGCATCGGTGTACGGCATCATGCAGACGTGGCCGTCCAGCGTTCGGTAGGGCTTGCGCCAGGGCGCCATCACGCGCGGGTAGCCTGCGCCGCTGAGCGCGGGGCTGAAGTGCATGCCGTAGAAATGCTCGACCAGGTTGAAGCCCACCATGGTCTCGTACATGGGCACTTCCACAAAGCAGCCATGGCCGCTGCGCTCGCGCTGGAACAGCGCCGCCAGCACGGCATGCGCGGCCACCAGGGCGCAGGTCTTGTCGGCCGCAATGGTGGGCAGGTAGCGCGCCTCGCCCGTCTGGCGCTCCATCAGGTCGGCCAGGCCGCTCATGCCCTGGATGACGTCGTCGTAGGCGGGCATGCCTGCATAGGGGCCATCTTCGCCAAAGCCATGCAGGCCTGCATAGACCAGGCGCGGATAGCGCGCGCGCAGCGTTGCGGGGTCCAGGCCCAGCGGGGCCAGCTTTTGCGGGCGCATGCTGTGCATGAACACATCGGCCGTGGCCAGCAGCGCATGCAGGGCCTGGCGCGCCTCGTCCTGCTTGAGGTCCAGCACCACGCTCTTCTTGCTGCGGTTGGTGCCCATGAACATGGCTGCCATGCCGGGCTCCATGGCCGGGCCGGTATGGCGCGTGGAGTCGCCGGCCGGCGGCTCGATCTTGATGACTTCGGCGCCATAGTCGGCCAGCACCTGGCTGGCCAGCGGCCCGAACACCACGCTGGACAGATCCAGCACCCGAATCCCTGTCAACGCAGCCTGCACTGTGGTCTCCATGTTGCTTCAGGGAGCCAGTATTTGATATCTTCAAAGCTGCGTCTAAGACTTAATTCAGCATCTCTGATACACGGCAGATATCAATGGACCTGCGCCAACTGCGTCACTTCGTCACCCTGGCCCGCACGCTCAACTACCGGCAGGCGGCCGAGCAGCTGCACATGTCGCAGCCGCCGCTGTCCCAATCCATACGCCGGCTGGAAGACAGCCTGGGCGTGCAGCTCTTCCAGCGCGACCGCCGGGGCACGGCGCTGACCGAGGCAGGCCAGGCGGCCCTGGAAAGTGCCGAGCTGGCCCTGCACCATGCGCGCCAGATGCAGGAGGTCTCGCGCGCCACGGCCGGCGGCGAGCGCGGGCGCCTGCACATAGGCTTCATAGGCTCGGCCACGTTCTCGTTGATTCCGCGGCTGGTGCAGGCCTTTCGCAGCGAATATCCGCTGATCGACCTGGTACTGACCGAATCGACCACGCGCGAGATCTGCGCGCAGGTGGCCAGCGGCGATTTCGATGCCGGCCTGCTGCGCTACCCGGTGACGCAGGCCACCGACCTGTCCATTACACCCGTGGAAAAGGACGAGCTGGTGGCCGTGCTGCCCGAAGGCAACCCGCTGCTGCAGCGGCCCGCCTTGCGGCTGCGGGACCTGGCGGACCAGCCCTTCATCAACTACCGCCCCAGCGAGGTGCCAGGCCTGCATGCGCTGGTGGTGCTGGCCTGCCAGAACGCGGGCTTCATGCCCCAGGTCAAGCAGCATGCCGTGCAGGCGCAGACCCTGGTCAGCCTGGTGGGTGCGGGCCTGGGCGTGGCGCTGGTGCCAGCCGTGGTGGCCAAGGGCAGCACGCCGGGGGTGGTGTTCCGCGCGCTGGCAGATACCGAGAACCTGCCCTCCATCGGCCTGGCCCTGGCGCTCAATCCGCAGCAAAGCGCAGCGGCCGGGCAGCGCCTGCGCGAGTTGCTGCTGCAGCTGCAGTAGCAAGCAGTTGCAAGCAGTAGCAGCAGCAGTTCCTTTGCCGTTGCGCCCGCACGCCTGAACGGCGCGCCACAAAAGACAAAGGCCGCAGATGCGGCCTTTGACAGTCAGGGCGATGAAGCCATGCGGCTTGCGTGCGCCCTTGGCGCAACAGCGCTTATGCGCCGCGCGAAGCGCGCTTGCGCTCGTTCTCGGACAGGTGGCGCTTGCGAACGCGGATGCTCTTGGGGGTGATTTCCACCAGCTCGTCGTCCTCGATGAATTCCACCGCGTATTCCAGCGACAGGTCGATCGGGGGCGTGATCTTGATGGCATCTTCCTTGCCGGACACGCGGAAGTTGGTCAGCTGCTTGGTACGCGTGGCGTTGACCACCAGGTCGTTGTCACGGCTGTGGATGCCGATGATCATGCCTTCGTACACAGGATCGTTGGCCTTGACGAACATGCGGCCACGGTCGTCCAGCTTGCCCAGGGCGTAGGTGAAGATTTCGCCTTCGTCCATGGAGATCAGCACACCGTTCTTGCGGCCGCCGATTTCGCCCTTGTGCGGCTCGTAGCTGTCGAAGATGTTGGAGATCAGGCCGGAACCACGGGTCAGGTTCAGGAATTCGTTGGTGAAGCCGATCAGGCCACGCGCAGGAATGCGGTACTCCAGGCGCACGCGGCCGCGGCCATCGGGTTCCATGTTGACCAGCTCGCCCTTGCGCTCGCCCAGGGCCTGCATCACACCACCCTGGTGGCCTTCTTCGATGTCGGCCGTCACCAGCTCGATAGGCTCGTGGCGCACGCCGTCCACGTCGCGGTAGACCACGCGGGGCTTGGACACGGCCAGCTCGTAGCCTTCACGGCGCATTTCTTCCAGCAGGATGGTCAGGTGCAGTTCGCCACGGCCCGACACTTCGAAGATGCCGTCTTCGTCGGTTTCCTTGACGCGCAGGGCCACGTTGGAACGCAGCTCCTTTTGCAGGCGGTCCCAGATCTGGCGGCTGGTCACGAACTTGCCTTCACGACCTGCCAGCGGCGAGGTGTTGACGCAGAAGTTCATGGTCAGCGTGGGCTCGTCGATCTTGAGCATCGGCAGCGGCTGGGGGTTCAGCGGGTCGGTCAGCGTGACGCCCATGCCCAGGTCGGCAATGCCGTTGACCAGCACGATGTCGCTGGGACCGGCTTCGGTCACTTGCACGCGGTCAATGCCCTGGAACTTCAGAACCTGGTTGATGCGGCCCTTGTAGCTCTTGCCGTCAGGACCTTCCATGACCAGCACGTCGGTCGAAGGCTTGAGCGTGCCGGAGGTGATGCGGCCCACGCCGATACGGCCCACGAAGGTGGAGTAGTCCAGCGCCGAGATCTGCATTTGCAGCGGAGCGGCAGGATCGCCCTTGACGGCGGGAACGTGCTTCAGGATGGTGTCGAACAGGGCCGACATGTCGGGGCCCCACTGTTCGCCAGGAGCGCCTTCTTCCAGCGAGGTCCAGCCGTTGATGCCCGAGGCGTACACCACGGGGAAGTCCAGCTGCTCGTCGGTGGCACCCAGCTTGTCGAACAGGTCGAAGGCGGCGTTGACCACGTAGTCGGGACGCGCACCGGGCTTGTCCACCTTGTTGACCACGAGGATGGGCTTCAGGCCCAGGGCCAGTGCCTTCTTGGTCACGAAGCGCGTCTGGGGCATGGGGCCTTCCTGCGCGTCGATCAGCAGCACCACGCCGTCCACCATGGACAGGGCACGCTCCACTTCACCGCCGAAGTCCGCGTGGCCGGGTGTGTCGAGGATGTTGATGTGCGTCTCGTTCCAGCTCACGGCGCAGTTCTTGGCCAGGATGGTGATGCCACGCTCGCGTTCGATGGCGTTGTTGTCCATCACCGTGTCCACGACTTTCTCGTGCTCGGCGAAGGTTCCGGATTGGCGCAGCAGCTGGTCCACCATGGTGGTTTTGCCGTGGTCCACGTGGGCGATGATCGCGATATTGCGGATTTGTTTGCTCATAGTGTTTTCCCATTGCCGCTGCGTCATGGGCGCGGCGTGTCTTCCAAAATCTGTTGAATTTCCAGTGAACTGAGCAGGCGCCCGGGGATGAGTTCCCCACGCACCACGCGCCCCACTCCCAGCAGAGCCTGTGGGTTCTCGCCATACACAGCCACCGCCTCGGCATCGGCCCAAGCGCCCTTGCGGGGCAGGCCCGTGAGAAAACGGGCCGCATCTTGCTCGCCCAGCGTGACAGCCGTGTGGCTGGCCAGCAGGGCGTCGACAGGCTGCAACTGCTGCAGACGCTCGCCCTCGCCCATGGCGGCCAGCGCCTCCAGCGAGATACAGCGCTCGACACCCAGCCCCCCGGTGTCGATACGGCGCAGCGCGCGCAGGTGCGCGCCGCAGCCCAGGGCCTCGCCCACGTCCTCGGCCAGCGTGCGGATGTAGGTGCCCTTGCTGCAGGTCACCAGCATCCGGATCGCAGGCAGGCCTTCGCTGTCTTGCGTCAGCGAAAGCTCCAGTGCGTGGATTGTCACTTCGCGCGCCGGGCGCTCGACTTCGATGCCGGCACGCGCATATTCATAGAGAGCCTTGCCGTCCTTCTTGAGGGCGCTGTACATGGGTGGCACCTGGCGGATCGCACCCGTGAACTGCGCCTGCACGGCGGCCAATCGCTCGGCCGTGAGGGCGGCGAGGTCAACGGCGCGCTCGCGCAGCACCTCGCCCTCGGCATCGGCCGTGGTCGTGGTCTGGCCCAGGCGCGCAATCGCCTCGTAGGTCTTGGCAGCTTCAAGCTGCAACTGGCTGAACTTGGTCGCCGCACCGAAGCACAGCGGCAGCACGCCGGTGGCCAACGGGTCCAGCGTGCCGGTGTGTCCGGCCTTTTCGGCGCGCAGCAACCACTTGACCTTTTGCAAGGCGTCGTTGCTGGACAGCTCCAGCGGTTTGTCGAGTAGCAACACCCCATGCACAGGGCGCCGCTGCACCCTTGTGCGTGGCGCGTTCATGGGGCTACTCTTCCTTTCCGCGCGAAGAAACGGCCTTGGCGATCAAGGCGTTCATGTCGGCCGCACGCTCGGAGGTGCGGTCGTAGATGAAGTGCAGCGTGGGCACTGTGTGGATGTGCAGGCGCTTGAACAGGCCATTGCGCAGGAAGCCTGCGGCCTGGTTCAACGCTTCCTGCGTCGCCTGTGGATCGCCCACGAGCAGGCTGAAGTAGACCTTGGCGTGGGCATAGTCCGGAGTCACCTCCACGCTTTGCAGCGTGACCATGCCCACGCGCGGGTCCTTCAACTCGCGCGCGATCAGCTCTGCCAGATCACGCTGGATCTGGTCAGAGACTTTGAAGCTGCGATTCGGCGCAGCGGACTTGCGTGTTGCCATGGCGAATTACAGCGAGCGCGCGATTTCCTTGATCTCGAACACTTCGAGCACGTCGCCTTCGCGAATGTCGTTGTAGTTCTTGAGCTTGATACCGCACTCGAAGCCTTCCTTGACTTCCTTGACGTCGTCCTTCAGGCGCTTGAGCGATTCGATCTCGCCCGTGTAGATGACCACGTTCTCGCGCAGCAGGCGGAAATGCGCATTGCGCGTGACCTGGCCTTGCGTGATGTACGAGCCGGCCACGGTGCCGATCTTCGAAGCCACGAACACGGTGCGGATCTCGGCCATGCCGATGATCTCTTCCTTGCGCTCGGGAGCCAGCATGCCGGACATGGCCGCCTTCACCTCTTCGACTGCGTCGTAGATGATGTTGTAGTAGCGCAGGTCCACATCGTTGCTCTCGGCCGTCTTGCGAGCCTGGGCATCGGCCCGGACGTTGAAGCCGATGATGATGGCCTTGGAGGCCAGCGCCAGGTTCACGTCGGACTCGCTGATGCCGCCCACGCCCGAGTAGACCAGCTGAACGCGGATCTCGTCGGTCGAGAGCTTGAGCAGCGATGTGCCCAGCGCTTCCTGCGAGCCCTGCATGTCGGCCTTGATGATGATGGGCAGGGTCTGGACCTCGCCTGCACCCATTTCGGCAAACATGTTCTCGAGCTTGGCGGCCTGCTGGCGGGCCAGCTTGGTGTGGCGGAACTTGCCGGCGCGGTAGGTCGCGATTTCGCGGGCACGACGCTCGTCCTGCAGCACCATGAAGTCGTCGCCGGCCTGGGGCACGTCGGACAGACCCTGGATTTCCACCGGGATGGAGGGGCCGGCAGACTTGGTCTGCTTGCCGTCTTCGTCCAGCATGGCGCGCACGCGGCCGTAGGTCTGGCCTGCCAGCACCACGTCGCCCACCTTCAGCGTACCGGACTGCACCAGCACCGTGGCCACAGGGCCGCGGCCCTTGTCCAGCTGGGCTTCGATGACCAGGCCCTTGGCAGCGGCTTCCACGGGAGCGGTCAGCTCCAGCACTTCGGCCTGCAGCAGAACCTGCTCCAGCAGCTCGTCGATGCCCTGGCCGGTCTTGGAGGACACGGCGATGAACGGGGACTCGCCGCCGTACTCTTCAGGCACCACCTGCTCGGCCACCAGGCCTTGCTTGACGCGGTCAAGGTTGGCATCGGGCTTGTCGGCCTTGGTGATGGCAACCACGATGGGCACACCAGCCGCCTTCGCGTGCTTGATGGCTTCCTTGGTCTGGGGCATCACGCCGTCGTCGGCCGCGCACACCAGGATGACGATGTCGGTGGCCTGGGCACCACGGGCACGCATGGCCGTGAAGGCCTCGTGGCCCGGGGTATCCAGGAAGGTGACGATGCCGCGGGGCGTCGTCACATGGTAGGCACCGATGTGCTGGGTAATGCCACCGGCTTCGCCCGACGCCACCTTGGTGCGGCGGATGTAGTCCAGCAGCGAGGTCTTGCCGTGGTCCACGTGGCCCATGACGGTGACCACGGGAGCACGCGACTCCTGGGCAGCTTCCTGCTGGGACACTTCCTCGGCCGTGAAGGCTTCGGGATCGTCCAGCGCGGCGACCTTGGCCGTGTGGCCCATTTCCTCGACCACGATCATGGCCGTGTCCTGGTCCAGAGGCTGGTTGATGGTGACCATCTGGCCCATCTTCATCAGCACCTTGATCAGCTCGGACGCCTTGACCGACATCTTGTGCGCCAGCTCGGCCACGGTGATGGTCTCGGGCACGTGCACTTCGATGGCGCGGAATTCCGCTGCCGCGCTCTGGTGCTGACCGTCATGACGGTCATTGCCACGACGGCCGCCACGCGGGCCGCCGCGCCAGTTGGAACGGCCACCGACGCCACCGGAGCTGTCGCCACGGGTCTTGATTTCCTTCTTCTTGCCATCGCCAGCCCAGCTCGACGAGAGCTTGGCGGACTTGACTTCCTTGCCGGCACCGGCAGGCGCACCCGCACGCGCACCGGCTCCACCGGCGGTCGTGCCAGCGGGCTTGTGCAGCGTGGTCTTCTTGGCATCGCCGGCAGCGGGCGCTGCAGGCTTGGCCACGGGCTTGGGCTCTTCAGGCTTCTTGGCCACGAGCACCTTCTTGGGCGCAGCCATCATGGCGCGAATGGCTTCGGCCTCGGCCAGCGCCTTGCGGCGGCGGTCTTCCAGGTCCTTGGCGCGTTCGGCTTCCTCGGCCGCGCGGGCCTTGGATTCTTCCTCGGCCTTGACGCGAGCCGCAACCTGGGCTTCGGCGCGCGCAGCCTGGCCTGCAGCCTGCTCACGCGAAGCTTCCTGCTTCGCGCGGTTGGCCTCGAGGATCTTTGCGGCTTCTGCAGCCGCATAGGCGCTTGCGCGCTCTTCGGCTTCTCGTTCGCGTTGTTGAACTAGTTCGCGCTCTTCGCGCTCACGGCGTTGCTGTGCCAATTCTTCCTCCTCGCGGCCGATCATTTCGGCCTGGCGACGTGCTTCCCCTTCGCGGCGCACCAGATCCTGGGACTCGCGCTCCGATGCCGCGCGCTGCTCCTGGGCAGCGGCAACGACAGCGGGATCGGAGGCGCCCTCGGCGACCTCGTCACGCTTGACGAAGGTGCGCTTCTTGCGCACTTCCACCTGGATGGTGCGGGCGCGGCCCGACGAATCGGCCTGCTTGATCTCGCTTGTGGACCGTTTGGTCAGCGTGATCTTCTTGGCGCCACTTCCGTGGCTGGCCTGCAGATGGCTGAGCAGTTGCTGCTTGTCGCCGTCGGTCAACGCATCCGATGCGTTGTCCTTGGCGACGCCTGCAGCCTTGAGCTGCTGCAGCAACGTGTCAGGGGTCTTGTTGAGCTCTCTTGCAAACTCGGCAACCGTATTACTGGACATATATGCTCTGAACCTCCCTGACCTTACTCTTGCCCTTCGGTGAACCAGTGTTCACGCGCCTTCATGATCAAAGCCTTCGCTTCTTCCTCGGTCTGCCCGGTCAGCTCGGTCAACTCGTCGATGGCCAGATCGGCCAGATCGTCTCGGGTGTGCACATCGGCCTCGGCCAGCTTGTCCACGATCTCCGGAGTCATTCCCTCGAGCGTCAGCAGATCCTGCGACACTTTGCCCACGTTTTCCTCGTGCGCGATTTCCTGCGTCAGCAGTGCATCTTTCGCCCGGGTGCGCAACTCGTTCACCGTCTCTTCGTCGAACGCCTCGATTTCGAGCATTTCCTGCAGCGGCACATAGGCCACTTCTTCCAGGGTCTCGAAACCTTCCTCGATGAGGATGTTGGCGATTTCCTCGTCCACATCGAGCTTTTCCATGAACAGCTGGCGCGCAACAGCGGACTCGTCCGCCTGCTTTTGCGCAGACTCAGCCGCGTCCATGATGTTGATCTTCCAGCCGGTGAGCTCGGAAGCCAGGCGAACATTCTGACCGCCACGGCCGATGGCGATGGCGAGGTTTTCCTCGTCAACCACCACGTCCATGGCATGCTTTTCCTCGTCCACAACGATGGACGACACATTGGCCGGAGCCAGCGCGCCAATGACGAACTGTGCAGGGTCTTCGGACCACAGCACGATGTCCACGCGCTCGCCAGCCAGCTCATTGGTGACGGCGTTGACACGGGTGCCTCGCACGCCGACGCAGGTGCCGATGGGATCGACACGCTTGTCATGGCTGAGCACGGCGATCTTGGCGCGGCTGCCGGAATCGCGAGCGCAGCTCTTGATCTCCAGCAGGCCCTGCTCGATCTCGGGCACTTCGTTGCGGAACAACTCGACCATGAACTCGGGCGCCGAGCGCGACAGGATGATGGGCGCGCCGCGCAGCGTGGCGTCCACTTCCATGATCATGGCCCGCACGCGGTCGCCGTTGCGCAGGTTTTCCTTGGGGATCATCTCGTTGCGGCGCAGGCGTCCTTCGACACGGCCGGCCTCGACGATGATGTCGCCCTTGTCCATGCGCTTGACGGTGCCCGTGAAGATCCGGTCGCCGCGCGACAGGAACTCGTTGAGCAGCATTTCGCGCTCGGCGTCACGGATCTTCTGCAGGATGACCTGCTTGGCCGCCATGGCGCCGATGCGGCCGATGGGAACCGACTCGATCTCTTCCTCGATGTACTCGCCTTCGGAGATACCGGGGACGCGGTCCTGTGCGTCCATCAGCATTTCTTCGGCATCGGGGTTTTGCAGGCCCGCATCATCGGGCACCACCAGCCAGCGGCGGAAGGTGTCGTAGTTACCGCTATCGCGATCGATGGCCACGCGGATGTCCACCTCACCTTGGTACAGCTTCTTGGTGGCCTGGGCCAGGGCCGATTCCACTGCACCGAACACCAGATCGCGCTCCACGTTCTTTTCGCGCGAAATGGCTTCTACCAACATCAACAATTCGCGATTCATGCGACGACTCTCCTATTTCAATCACACAGGAAGGGGATGGCAGTGCCCTTCCTGCCCCAATGATTCGACGTACCCTGCCTGCTCCGATCAGACCGGCTTGGCAGAACGCCCCTTGAAATCCACGATGGGAGCCAGACGCGCCTCGCGCAGCTCCTCCAGAGTGAAGCCCAGCGCCTGCAGGGGCGCGGGAACACGCTTTTTGCTGACCTTCTGGCCAGGCTTGACGGGTGGCTCGTCGCTCCAGACGATCTGCCAGCCACCATCTTCGACACGCTCCAGCGTGCCGCGGAATTTCTTGCGATTGGCGCTGACCTGCCCTTCAGCGGCGGCGCCGATGGGCTCCTTGAGGGTCAGGTCGATGACTTCACCGACAAAGCGGGTGAAGTCCTGCTCGTGCCGCAGGGGGCGGTCGATACCAGGGGAGGAGACCTCAAGGCGCGTGTAATCTGCGCCATCAACCTCAAGCGCGAACTGCAGCTGGCGCGTGATCTTCTCGCAGTCCTCGACTGTCACGAACTGCTCCGGCACCACCGGCCCGCCCTCCACCGGGGGCTGCCAAGGCAAATCAATTGTGACGCGCAACAGCCCGCCCGCCGAGCGTTCTATTTCCACCAGGTCATAGCCCAGACCTGTCACGGTTTGTTCAACGATTTGCTGTAGTGCCACGTGTATTTAAATTCAGTCCTGCAAACACAAAAGACCCGGAACGCCCCTGAAACATTGGCAGCAGCCATGTCCCAACAGCGCCGAGCCCCATGGCAATCCCGAAGGTCGCCCGAAGATCGCCCAAAAAAAAGGGCGGTTGGTACCCGCCCGTTTGGTCGTGAATATGCCATTGTATCCGCAAACGACCTTCAGGCCAAGCCCGCCCCGCACAAAAGCGGGGACAGGACGAGGCGCCTCATGCCGGCCCACCCGCCCTTGCCCGAGGCTCAGACGCCAACGCGCTCCAGCGCCTGTGCCGACTGGAGCCGCCTCAAGAGGGCCTGCGCCTCGGCGGGGTCGGCAGGGGCCGCGCCCGGGTCCTGGGCCAATGACTGCAGCATGCGCGCCACAACCCCCGCCTGGGGCAGCACCGGCCCCAGAAAACGTGCGCGCTCGCCATCGGCCACCAGCAGCGAGGGGAAGGTTTCGATGTCCAGGTCTCCGGCCACGTCCTCGCGGTCCTCGACATCAAGCCAGACAAAGCGCATCTGCGGGAACTGGCTTGCCAGTTCCGCAAACGTGCTTCGGTATTGGTTGCAAACGCCGCACCATTGCGCGCACAGGCAAACCACCCACCAGGGGCGGGTGGCGTCGCTGTCGTCCGGCAGCTTGCCGGCCATTGAATCCATGAAAGCCTCTCAGAAACCACGCCCTTCCCGGGCGCGATAAACCTCCATGTTACCGATTTCCGCTGCCTTGTTGCCCCAGGCGTTGCGCACATAGCTGGCCACGGCGGCCACCTGTGCGTCGGACAGCACATGACCGAAAGGCGGCATGCCGTGCGGCTGCGGCTGCTGCCGGGTGGAGGGTGGGTAGCCCCCCTCCAGCAACACCAGCAACAGGTTGCGCGGCTCGGCCAGGGTCACGGAGGCATTGCCCGCAAGCGCGGGAAACGCGCCCGGCGTTCCCTGGCCCTCGGCACCGTGGCAAACCGCGCATTGCCGCTCGTAGATGGCCCGCCCCAAGGCCATTTGCCCGGATGGCACGGGCGCTGCAGCAGGCCTGCTCCTGGGCGGGCCTGCTTCCGCGCCCTGCTCCTGCAGGTAGGAAGCGAGGGCCTGCAGATCCTGCGGCTGCCAGTGCTGGGTGCTGCGCGCCACGACTTCGGCCATGGGGCCCAGCGCCGATCCCGAAAGACCCGAACCCGTCTGCAGCAACTGCACCCAGGCGGACTCCTGGCCCGCGCGCACGCCGGCTTCTCCCGGATCAAGCAGCGACGGCGCATACCAGGCCTGCCCTGCCACAAAGCCACCGGACATGGCCTGGGACGAGGCGCCCATGCCGTTGCGCGATGCATGGCACGCCGCGCAGTGCCCCAGGCCCTGGGCAAGATAGGCACCGCGATTCCAGGCAGCCGCCTCCTGCGGCCGGTCCTGCCAATCCTGCGGGGTGAAGAACAGCGCGCGCCAGACAGCCAGCGAGCCCTGCCAGCCATAGGGAAAGTCCAGCGCATGCCGGGGCACCTGCGCGCGCACGGCAGGCAGGCTTTGCAGATAGGCGAACAGCGCGTCCGAGTCGGCGCGCGTCACATGGGTGTAGCTGTCATATGGAAAGGCCGGATACAGCAGGCGCCCTTCCCGTGACCGCCCGTTATGCATTGCACGCCAGAAGTCCTGGGCCGTCCACAGCCCCAGGCCACTTTCCTTGTCAGGCGTGAGATTACTGGTGTAGAGCGTGCCGAACGAGGTAGGCAGGCCCCGCCCGCCCGCATACTCGGCGCCGCCAGCCGCCGTATGGCAGCCTGCGCAGTTGCCCACGCGGGCCAGGTAGGCACCGCGCTCTATCAAGGCAGTTGGCGTTTCGCGCGCGCCTGACCAGCCGCCATGATCGTAGGCGTGCACGCCCTGCTCGCCCCGCAGGTTGAGCCAGACCAGGAGCGCGCCCAGCAGGGCGATGATCAGCAACGCCAGCCCTGCCACCCTGGCCAGCCGCCGCCCGTGTGTGTTCCCGCTTGCCGCGTTTTCTGCCAGGGTGTTCATGGCTTGCCCTCCTGGCCGGCAATGGCGGCTACAGCGCCGCAGCGCAGCGGCATGGGCAGGGCCAGGGCTTCATGTCCGCCCGGCGCCGCCAGTGCGGGGCGCGATGACAGCCAGGCCGTGACTGCCACGACCTCCTGCGCCGTCAGCGCCTTGGCCACCTGGTCCATGCAGTCGGGCGCTGCCGCCTTGCGCTGGCCGGAGCGCCAGGCACCGATCTGGCTGTTCAGATAGTCGCGCGACAGGCCCAGCAGGCCCGGAATATCGTCACCCGCACCCATGAGCCGCTCACCATGGCAGGCAGCGCAGGCGGGCAGGCCGCGCTGCGCGTCGCCCCGCAAGACCAGTTGCTCGCCACGGGCGAGTTCAGCGGGCGGCAGTTGCGCCGGCACAGGCGGGGCATAGGGAAGCTCCAGGCCTGCGAAGTGCGTGGCGATCTGGCGCAGATAGTCGTCCGACATGAATTCGATCAGCCGGTTCATGGCGGGATAGCTGCGGCGCCCTTGCTGGAAGTTCTTGAGCTGGCGGTACAGATAGCCCGCGGGCTTGCCCGCAATGCGCGGAAAGTAGCCGCTGGGCGTGGCCCGGCCCTCGGGACCATGGCAGGCCGTGCAGGCCAGCACCCTGGAGGCCATGGAGCCCACATCGGGCAGCGGGGCGCTGACCACGGCCGGCGGCAGGTCTGCCATGGGCACGCCCGGTGCTGGCTGCATGGTCTGCGCGGTCTGCGCCATCACCCCGCAGGTTCCACACGC
>NZ_JADDRN010000053.1:0-18602 GCF_017355445.1 Delftia sp. SD018 | reverse complement strand
TGGATGAGTATAAGAAACAGGGGGAAGACCGGGGTCGCGCATGGGCTTGCGGTGCGGGAATGCGGCAATGCGTCAGGCCGACTCGGCCTTGAGCAGATAGCCCAGGCCGCGCAGCGTGACCAGTTGCACGCCCGTGCCCGACAGCTTCTTGCGCAGCCGGTAGGCGACGACTTCCACGGCCTCGTACTGCACGTCGGACTCGCCGGGAAACACCAGCGCGAACAGCCGCTCCTTGGCCACGGCATGGCCGGGGCGCGCCAGCAGGGCGTGCATCAGGGCCAGCTCGCGGGGCGTCAGCTCCATGATCTCGCCATCGCGGTGGATGGCGCCGCTGGCCTTGTCGTAGCGCAGCGCGCCCATGGCAATGGTCTCGGGCGGTGGCTTGGGCGCGAAGCTGTCGCTGCTGCGGCGCAGCAGGGCGCGCAGCCGGGCCTCCAGCTCGTCGAGGTCGAAGGGCTTGGCCAGGTAGTCGTCCGCGCCGGCGTTCAGGCCCAGCACGCGGTCGCCCACGGTGCCGCGCGCAGTCAGGATGAGCACGGGCGTGCGCAGGCCCTGGCCGCGCGCACGCTCCAGCACCTGCAGGCCATCCAGCCCGGGCAGGCTCAAATCCAGCACCACGGCGTCGGGCTCGCGCACCAGCCACTGCGCCAGGGCCGAGGGGCCGTCGGCCGCCGTCTCCACCTGGATGCCGCGCCGGATCAGCGTGCGCTGCAGCGTGGTGCGCATGGCGTTGTCATCTTCTACGAGCAGCAATTGCATGGCCCGCACGTTAGCACCGGGCGCGATGCAGGCCATCGCGCCAAGAGCGATCTAGGGATTCCCCTAGGGGTTTGGACAGCCATTTGACAGGTAGCGAACCGATCATCGACAGCCTTACAACACAAGGAGTCAAACCATGCGTCGTGATACTTTTCTGAAGTCGCTGGCCGCACTGGCCGCCGCAGGCAGCCTGCCGCTGTCTGCTCAGGCTGCGGTCGCCGTCAAGATGATGCTGCCGGCCAACCCCGGCGGCGGCTGGGACACCACGGGCCGTGCCCTGGGCAAGGCTTTGCAGGACGCTGGTCAGGCTGCTTCCGTCACCTATGACAACAAGGGCGGCGCCGCTGGCGCCATCGGTCTTGCGCAGTTCGTCAACGGCAGCAAGGGCGATCCCAACGCCATGATGGTCATGGGCGCCGTCATGCTGGGCGGCATCATCACGGGCAAGCCGCCCGTGAACCTGACGCAGGCCACGCCGCTGGCGCGCCTGACCAGCGAATACAACGTGTTCGTGCTGCCCGCCAACTCGCCCTTCAAGAACATGGCCGAGGTGATCGCCCAGCTCAAGAAGGACCCGGGCTCCGTCAAGTGGGGCGGCGGCTCGCGCGGCTCCACCGAGCACATTGCGGCGGCCATGATCGCGCGTGAAGTCGGCGTCGATCCCTCCAAGATCAACTACGTGGCTTTCCGTGGAGGCGGCGAGGCCATCTCCGCCATCCTGGGCGGCAACGTCACCGTGGGCGGCAGCGGCTTCAGCGAGTTCGCCGAGTACATCAGCACCGGCAAGATGAAGCCCATCGGCGTGACCTCGGGCCAGCGCCTGAAGGGCGTGGACGTGCCCACGCTCAAGGAGCAGGGCATCAACGTCGAGATCGGCAACTGGCGCGGCGTGTACGGCGCGCCCGGCATCACCAAGCCCCAGCGCGACGCGCTGGTCGCCATGCTGGAGAAGGCCACCAAGAGCAAGGCCTGGGCCGAGGCTCTGCAGAAGAACGACTGGACGCCCGCGTGGCTGGCCGGCGATGCCTTCGGCGAGTTCGTGGACCAGGAGTTCGCGAGCCTGCGCGCCACCATGGTCAAGTCCGGCATGGTGTGATCGAACGGCTGCACCGGCCTCCTGCGGGGCCGGTGCGGCCACAGGCCTGCACTCCTGCGGGCCACGGCAGGCGCCAGTCGCAGCGCCTGCTTCAAGAAGCGGAAGATGCCCGCGCGCCGCGCCAGCGGCCCGCAGGCCCCGGCGGCTTAATTTTTCCCCACGTCTGCAGCGGTGGCCAGCCCGGTCGCCGGTCCCGCTGCGGCCAGGAACTGACCATGTCCGAGTCCTCACAACCCAATCCACTTGCCACGGATGCCGCCCAGGCCGATGAGCCCAGCGGCTTTCCCTCGGTTCGCGCGCAGACCATCGTCGGCTCTGGCGTGCTGCTCGTCGCTGCAGGCCTGGCCTTCGGCGCGCTGCAGATTCCTTCCGACTCCGGCTACGGCGGCGTCGGCCCCAATTTCCTGCCCTGGCTGTGCGCCGTGGTGCTCGCGGTCTGCGGCGCCTGGCTGGTCTGGGAGGCGCGCACGGGCGGCTACCGCGAAGCCTCTGCCCCTGGCGGCCATCCACGCGCCGACATCGGTGCCTTCGTCTGGGTGTCGGCCGGCCTGATGGTCAACGCCGCACTGATCGGCACCGTGGGCTTCATCGTCAGCTGCACCGTCTGCTACGTGCTGGCCGTGCAGGGCCTGCGCCGTGCTGGCGGCCAGGCCCAGGCGGGCGCACCCATCACCTGGGTCAAGGACGTGGTCACCGGGCTGCTTATCTCGGCGCCTGTGTTCTGGGCCTTCACGCAATTCCTGGCAATCAACCTGCCGGGCCTGACTGAGACGGGGTGGCTGTAATGGAAATCTTTGACGCACTGATGGCGGGCTTCGCCACCGCCATTACACCCGCCAACCTGCTGTGGGCTCTGGTCGGCTGCGCCCTGGGCACGGCCGTGGGCGTGCTGCCCGGCATCGGCCCGGCCGTGGCCGTGGCCATGCTGCTGCCCATTACCGCCAAGGTCGAGGTCACCGCCTCGATGATTTTCTTCGCGGGCATCTACTACGGCGCCATGTATGGCGGCTCCACCACCTCCATCCTGCTGAACACGCCCGGGGAGACCGCGAGCATGGTCACGGCCATGGAGGGCAACAAGATGGCCAAGAGCGGCCGCGCGGGCGCCGCGCTGGCCACCTCCGCCATCGGCTCCTTCGTGGCCGGCACCGTGGCCACCGTGGTCGTCACGCTGTTCGCGCCGTCGGTGGCCGACTTTGCCGTCAAGCTGGGCCCGCCCGAGTACTTCATGCTGATGGTGCTGGCCTTCACCACCGTCAGTGCCGTGCTCGGCCAAAGCGCGCTGCGCGGCATGACGGCCCTGTTCCTGGGGCTGGCGCTGGGCTGCATCGGCATGGACCAGATCTCGGGCGCTGCGCGCTACACCATGGGCAAGATGGAACTGCTGGACGGCGTGGACATCGTGCTCGTGGCCGTGGGCCTGTTCGCCGTGGCCGAGGTGCTGTACGCCGCCATGTACGAAGGCAAGGTCGTCGATACGCAAAACAGGATGGGCCGCGTGCACATGACCGGCCGCGACTGGAAGCGTTCGTGGCCCGCCTGGCTGCGCGGCACCGTCATCGGCACACCCTTCGGCTGCATCCCTGCCGGCGGCACGGAGATCCCCACCTTCCTGAGCTACGCCACCGAAAAGAAGCTGGCCAAGGGCGAGAACCGTGCCGAGTTCGGCACCAAGGGCGCCATCGAAGGCGTGGCCGGCCCCGAGGCCGCCAACAACGCCACCGTGACCGCCGCGTTGATCCCGCTGCTGACCCTGGGCATTCCCACCAGCAACACCACGGCCGTGCTGCTGGGTGCGTTCCAGAACTACGGCATCAACCCCGGCCCGCAGCTGTTCAGCTCGTCCGCCGCCCTGGTCTGGGCGCTGATCGCCTCGCTGTACATCGGCAACCTGATGCTGCTGGTGCTCAACCTGCCCATGGTGGGCCTGTGGGTCAAGCTGCTCAAGATCCCGCGTCCTCAGCTGTACGCAGGCATCCTGATCTTCGCCACCGTGGGTGCCTACGGCATGCGCCAGAGCGCCTTCGACCTGTTCCTGCTGTACGGCATCGGCGTGCTGGGCGTGGTCATGCGCCGCTTCGACTTCCCCACCGCGCCCGTCGTGGTCGGCATGATCCTGGGCCCCCTGGCCGAGGCACAGATGCGCAATGCCGTGTCCATCGGCGAAGGCAGCTGGTGGATCTTCCTGCAGCGGCCCATGTCGCTGACGCTGATCATCATCGTGGCCTGCGTGCTCATCGTGCCGCGCGTGCTCAAGCGCCTGCAGCCCAAGCCCTCGCCGGAGGCGGCTGCAGGCTGATGCCAACCCGTTGCTAGCCGGCCCGGCGGTGTCACGCATGGCGCCCCGGGCCCCTGACAGCCCCTGCCTTCCGAGGCGGGGGCTTTTTTTCGTCCGCTGGTTGATGCCTTCCATTCACAGATGGTGTTCCCGCAGACCGTCTAGTCCCGCGCAGCCCTTGAATCCATGATCCCGCCATCGACAGACATCGGATTCCTTGCATGCGGCAACTTTTTCCATCGCTTTCCACGGCCTCGGGCGCGGTCCTTCTGGCGCTTGTGATTTCCACGCCTGCCATGGCGGATTCGACGGTGCCGGCGGGTTCGGCTGAAGCCTCCAACTGGGCTGCCACGTGGCAGGCCAGCCCGCAGCCGGTCTGGGGGGCGGACTTCCTCTTTCCCACCAACCTGCCCGCCGTTCTGCAGGACCAGACCGTGCGCCAGGTGGCGCGCATCAGCCTGGGCGGGCCGCGCCTGCGCATCGTGCTGTCCAACGCCTATGGCGGCCAGCCTGTGACCGTGGGCAGGGCGACCGTGGCAAAGCCGTTGCCGGCGGGCGCCATTGACGCTGGCAGCCTGCAGGCCGTGACCTTTGGCGGCGGCGCGCAAGCCACCATTGCCGCAGGCGCATCCCTGGTCAGCGACCCGGTGGCCTTGCCTTTGGCGGCGCTGTCGCAGGTGGCCGTGAGCCTTTACCTGCCCGGCGCCACGCCTGTGCAGAGTTTTCACTGGGATGGGCGCCAGACCGGCTGGATCGTGGCGGGCGATCAGTCCGCTGCTGCGGCGCTGCGGACTTCGGACCCTGGCGCAATCAGCAGCACGGCCCGCCCGCTGTTGGCGGGTATTCAGGTCGAGGCCGAACCTGCGGCGCCCGCGGTGCCCGTGGTAGCGGTGATGGGCGACTCCATCACCGACGGCGCCACGGCCAGCCTGGACCGGGACAGCCGCTGGCCGGATTTCCTGGCCGCGCGCCTTGCGCCGCACGGCGCGGCAGTGGTCAATGCCGGCATTTCGGGTGCGCGCCTGCTGTCCGATGGCATGGGCGAGCATGCGCTGGCGCGGCTGGAGCGTGATGTGTTGGCCCAGCCCGGTGTGCGCAGCCTCATCGTGCTGCTGGGCATCAACGATATTTCCTGGCCCGGCACGGCCTTTGCGCGGCAGGCGCCGCGTCCCACGCTGCAGGACATGGCAGAGGGCTATCGCCAATTGATCGCCAGGGCGCGCAGCCACGGGCTGCGCGTGATCGGCGCCACCTTGCCGCCCTTCGAGGGCGCCTTGCCAGGCACGCCGCTGGACGACTACTACCAGGACGACAAGGACGATCTGCGCCGGCAGGTGAACGCCTGGATACGCCTGGGCGGCGCCTTCGATGCGGTGATCGACTTCGATGCCGTGCTGCGCGATGGCGCCCATCCTTCCCGCATCGCGGCGCGCTTCGACTCGGGCGATCGCCTGCATCCTGGCGACGAAGGCAATCGCGCCATGGCCGATGCGGTGGATCTGAACGCCATACTGCCGGGCCTGCTGCCGCGCTAGCCGCGCCTGCACGCGGTGGAGGTGGCGTTGATGGTGGCGTTGGCGGCGGCGGGGCTGTCTCCCTATAAAATGCAAATGGTTCTCATTTGTCATTCATCCCTGGCCTGACTGCGCCCTGGGATACAGGGAGGGGTATCGTGGCCGCCGCCGAGTTCGCGCTTCAGCAACAAGTCGAAATTCTCTACACCGATCACCACGGCTGGCTGCGCGGCCTGCTGCGCCGCAAGCTGGGCAATGCCTTTGATGCGGCCGATCTGGCGCACGACGTTTACCTGCAACTGCTGCGCACCGGCCGTGTTCCGCCGGCCGACGAGCACCGCCGCCATCTCACCCAGATCGCCAACGGCCTGGTGATCGACCTGTACCGGCGCCGCCGCGTGGAGGCGGCCTATCTTGAAGCGCTGGCCCTGCTGCCCGAGCAGATGGCGCCCTCCGAAGAAACACGTGCCCTGGCGCTGGAGGCGCTGGTGGAGATCGATGCCGCGCTGAACGGCCTGTCGCCCAAGGCGCGCAAGGCCCTGCTGCTGTGCAAGCTCGACGGCATGGCCTACCGCGATATCGCGGCCGAGCTGGGCGTGTCCGTGTCTTCGGTGGAGAAATACATCGCCGCCGGCCTGCTGGCCTGCTACCAGGCGCTGCACGGCCCGGTGTGCTGAACGGCCCGCCCGCATGTCCTCATCGCCTGCATCGCCCGACGCCTCCAGCGAGCTGCTGGAGCCGGCCATTGTCCAGCGCGCCGCCGAATGGATGGCCCGGCTATGGGCCGATGACGCCAGCGACGAAGACCGCGCCGCCTGCGCCCGCTGGCGTGCCGAGCATCCGCGGCACGAACTGGCCTGGAGCCGTCTGCAGGCCTTTGACGACAAGCTGCGCAGCGTGCCCGGCGGCATTGCGCGGCATGCGCTGGCGGACACCTCCGCTGCGTCGCCGGCGCCACGCCGTGGCCGCCGCCGCGCCATGCAGGTGTTGGGCTTCATGGCCATGGCCGGTGGCATTGCCCATGTGGTGCGCGGCACCGATGCCTGGCAAATCGCCGCTGCCAGCCATGGCACGGCGTGTGGCGAGGTCCGCGAGATCACGCTGCCGGATGGCACGCAGGTGGCGCTGGCCTCGGCCTCGGCCATCGACCTGCGCTTTGACGGGGCCGAACGCCTGATCCTGCTGCGCGCTGGCGAGATCCTCGTGACCACTGCGCCTGATCCGCAACGTGCGCCGCGCCCGCTGCGCGTGCGCTCGCGCCACGGCACGGTGCAGGCCCTGGGCACGCGCTTCACGCTGCGCCAGGAAGATGAGCAGTCCCGCGTGGCCGTGTTCGAGGGCGCGGTGGAAGTGCGTCCCGCCCGGGCGCCGGGCCAGGTGGTGCGGGTGGAGGCAGGGCAGGGCGCCGTCTTCTCCGGCGATCTGGCCCAGCCCCCGGTGGCCGCGCAGGAAAGCGCCGCCGCCTGGGCGCGCGGCGTGCTGGTGGCCGACAACATGCCGCTGGGCGAGCTGGTGGCCGAGCTGGCGCGCTACCGCACGGGCCTGCTGCGCTGCGACCCGCAGGTGGCCGGCCTGCGCGTCACGGGCGTGTTCTCGCTACGCGATACCGACCGCGCTCTGCACAACCTGGCGCTGGGCCTGCCCGTGCAGGTGGTTGCGCGCACGCGCTACTGGGTCACGGTGCAGGCGGCGGGCTGAGGCGCCTTTCACCGCGGCGCCTTCCTCGTCTCTCGAAACCCGTTACCGGCTGATTCAACTTCCTGCCCCTGCGGATTGAGGGTTTGGCGTTCTCGTTCGGAAGACAGGCAAGAGCCCTTGTTTTCTGTCCCGCCATGCCTTCCAGGAAATCCCATGCACTCCACCGATGCCGATGACCCCCAGGCCGGCCTCGGCCCCATTGCGCAGACGCTGCAGCCCATCCGCGCGCAGCTTGTTCTTGCCGCGCTGCTGTCGTTTGCGGGCGCCGTGCTGGCGCTGGCGCCGCTGGCGGGCATTGCCCACATCGCGCGGCTGGCGCTGGCCGATGGCGGCATGGTGGCGACCGATGCCTGGCGCGTCATCGCGCTGTGCCTTGTCTGCCTGTTCGCGGGCATGGCCCTGGTGTCGGCGGGCGAGCTGGTCGCCCATCTGGCCGACAACCGACTCACCCACGGGCTGCGCCTGTCGGCCATGCAGCGGCTGGCGCGCGTGCCGCTGGGCTGGTTTTCCGAGCGGGCCTCGGGCCAGGTCAAGCAGGCCATGCAGGACGACGTGGCCACCCTGCACGAACTGACCGCGCATTTCTACACCACCGTGGGGCGCGGCGCGGGCACGGTGTCCGCTTCTGCGGTCTACCTGGTGGCCATGGACTGGCGCATGGCCCTGGTCTCGGCCCTGCCGTTCGGCATCTTCTTTCTGGTGATGCGCCATGCCATGCAGGCCAGCGGCGCCCACATGCCGGCCTTTGGCGCGGGACTGGCTCGCATCAACAACGCGGTGGTGGAGTTCGTGCACGGCATTCCCGTGGTCAAGGCCTTTGGTGCCAGCGGGCGCGCCCATGGCAGCTACCGCGAGGCCGTCGATGGCTTTACCGACGCCTTCCTCGGCTTTGCGCGTCCGCTGGTGTCGGCGCGCGCCAATGCCAATGCGTTGATCGCGCCCGTGGCCGTGCTGGGCGTGGTGCTGGCCTTCGGCACGCTGTTCACGGCCCTGGGCTGGATGGCGCCCGTGGATGTGCTGCCCTTTGCCCTGGTGGCGCCGGGAATCAGCGCGCCGCTGCAGCTGCTCAGCTTCAACCTGCATGCGCTCAACCACGCCACGGGCGCCGCCCAGCGCGTGCAGGCGCTGCTGCGCACGCCCGTGCTGGAGCAACCGGCCGCCGATCAATGCAGGCTGCCCCAAGGCTGCGAAGTCCGCTTCGAAGGCGTTGGCCATGCCTACGAGGCGGGGCATGACGTGCTCAAGGGCATGGATTTCACGCTCAGGCCCGGCACGGTGACCGCCGTGGTCGGTGCCTCGGGCGCGGGCAAGTCCACGCTCGCCCGGCTGTTGCTGCGTTTCTTCGACCCGAACGAAGGGCGCATCACGCTGGGCGGGGTGGACCTGCGGCAGATCGAGACCCGGCAGCTGTACCGCCACCTGGCCTTTGTGCTGCAGGACGTGCGCCTGGTGCACGCCAGCGTGCGCGAGAACATTGCGCTGGGCCGGCCCTCGGCCAGCGCGCAGGAGGTGGAAGAGGCGGCGCGCGCCGCCCACATCCATGAACGCATCCTGGCGCTGCCGCGCGGCTATGACTCCGTGATCGGCGAAGACGCCCAGTTGTCCGGCGGCGAGCAGCAGCGCGTGAGCATTGCGCGCGCCGTGCTGCTGGATGCGCCCGTGCTGGTGCTGGACGAGCCCACGGCCGCTGCCGATGCCGAGAGCGAGGCCGCCATCCAGGAAGCCCTGTCGCGCCTGGCCGCCGGACGCACGCTGCTGGTCATCGCCCACCGGCTGGACACCGTCATGCATGCGGACCAGATCCTGGTGGTGGAGGGCGGAGCCATCCGCGAGCGCGGCCGCCATGCCGAGCTGCTGGCGCTGGGCGGACGCTACGCACGGCTGTGGGCGCTGGGCGGGGATGCCCCACCGCCCACGCAAGCCCAGCCTTTCACCCCCGCCCTGGCCCCGGAGCTGCCGCCATGCTGAAGACCCTGATGCAACTGCTGGGCGACGATGCCCGGCTTTTCCGCCGCTATGCCTGGATGGCCGTGCTGCATGGCCTGCTCAGCGGCCTGGTCGTCACCGCTCTTGTGCCCGTGCTTTCGCGCCTGCTGGCAGGCGATACGCGCGGCGCCGCGGCCTGGCTGGCCGTGCTGCTGGCGGGCGTGGTGCTGTGCTGGGCCTGGCAGCGCCAGGTGGAAAAAGCCGGCCTGGGCCTGGGCGCCGCCGTGCTGCGCGTGGCACGCCACCGCCTGGGTGACCATGTATCCCGCCTGCCCGTGGGATGGTTCACCCCTGAGAACACGGCCCGGCTCAACCACGTCGTTTCGCAGGGAATGATGGAAGTGGCCCAGCTGCCGGCCCATGTGTTCACGCCCGTGTTCAGCGGCGCCGTGGGGCCCGTTGCCGTGGTGGCCGCGCTGTTTGCCATGGACTGGCGCATGGGCCTGATTGCACTGCTGGCGCTGCCGCTGCTGGCAGGCGTGCTGCTGGTCACCGCGCACCTGGGCCGCCGGGCCGACGAGCGCCTGCAGCGCAGCATGGCCGGTGCCAGCCAGCGCATGGTGGAGTTTGCCCAGGCGCAGTCCGTGCTGCGCGCCTTCAATGGCGAAGGCGGCGGCACGCGCTGGCTGGACCAGGCCCTGGGCCGGCAGCGCGCATCGGGCGCGCAATCCATCCGCCTGGCGGCGCTGTCGGGCGTGCTCAATGGCTGGGCCGTGCAGGCCGTGTTTGCGGCCTTGCTGGTGGCCGGCGCGCTGTGGCTGGACGAGCGCCTGGGCGGCGTTGCAGCACAGGGCAAGGGAATGGGCATGGCCGCCGCCATCCCCGTGATCGTGGCCCTGCTGCTGGCCTGCCGCCATGTCGATCCGCTGCTGGAGGTGGCCGGCTACGCCGACTCGCTGCGCGCCGCGCGCGTGCAGCTCGATGCCGTGAGCGACATCCTCGCGGTCCAGCCGCTGCCCGAGCCTGCCATACCCCAAGCGCCGCGCGATGCCTCGGTGGAGCTGCGCGATGTGGTGTTCCGCTACGCGCCGGGCCAGCCCGAGGTGCTGCGCGGCCTGAGCCTGCGTGTGGAGCCGGGCTCGATGACGGCGCTGGTGGGCGCCTCGGGCTCTGGCAAGTCCTCGGTGCTGCGGCTGATCGCGCGCTTTTTCGATGTGCAGCAGGGCAGCGTTCTGGTGGGCGGCATGGATGTGCGCCAGATCGCGGGCGAGCGGCTGGCCGGGCAGATCAGCCAGATCTTTCAGGACAGCTACCTTTTCCAGGGCTCCATTGCCGACAACATCCGCATGGGCCGCCCGCAGGCCAGCGATGCCGAGGTGATGGAGGCCGCCCGCCAGGCCGGCGTGGCCGAAATCATCGAGCGCCTGCCGCAGGGCCTGGACACGCCGGTGGGCGAGGGCGGGGCGCGCCTGTCGGGCGGCGAGCGCCAGCGCATCGCCATTGCGCGTGCGCTCATCAAGGATGCGCCCATTTTGTTGATCGATGAGGCCACGGCCGCGCTGGATGCCGAGAACCAGGCCGCCATCGCCCAGGCGCTGGCGCGGCTGCGCGGCCGGCGCACGCTGATCGTGATTGCCCACCAGCTGTCCACCGTGGCCATGGCCGACCAGATCATCGTGCTGGACCAGGGCCGCGTCAGCGAGCAGGGCACGCCGCAGCAGCTGGCGCAGGCGCAGGACCTGTATGCGCGCTTTCTGGCGCGGCGGCGCGCCGCCAAGGGCTGGCGCATTGCGGGAACGCGCACGGGAACGGCCACAGGCACGGGCGAGGACCTCCGTTGAGCGAGCCTGCGAAGCCAGAGACAAGGACGCAGGCCCCGCGCCTGGCGCCGTGGCTGCTGCCGTTTGCCGCGCTGTGCTGCGCGTCCGTGCTCATCGGCGCGCGGCAGGTGGACTGGGGGCAGCTGCTGTCGCTGTCGGGCGATGCCTGGCTCACCCTCACGGCCAGCCGCCTGCCGCGCCTGGCAGCGCTGGTGCTCACGGGGGTGGGGCTGTCGGTGTGCGGCGTGGTGCTGCAGCAGATCGTGCAGAACCGCTTTGTGGAGCCTGCCACCTGCGGCGGGCTGGATGCGGCCAAGCTGGGCATTCTGGTGTCGCTGACGGTGGCGCCCGCCTCGGCCTTCACCTCGGGCGCGTGGGGCGTGGCCTGGCGCATGGTGTTCGCGCTGGTGTTCTGCCTGGGCGCCAGCCTGCTGTACGTGGCCATCATCCGCCGCATGCGCCTGCGCAACCTGGTGCTGGTGCCCGTGGTGGGCCTGATGTACGGCAGCGTGCTCAGCGCCATCGCCGAGTTCCATGCCTTTCGCCACAACCTGCTGCAAAGCATGCAGGGCTGGCTGCTGGGCGACTTCTCGCGCATCGTGCAGGGGCACTACGAAATCATCTATCTCATCGTGCCCATCGTGGCTCTCACCTATGCGTTTGCGCACCGCTTCACAGTGCTGGGCATGGGCGAGGGCATGGCCATCAGCCTGGGCCTGAGCTATCCGGCGCTGGCCACGCTGGGCCTGGTGCTGGTGGCCGTCACCGTCTCGGCCACGGTCATCACCGTGGGCGCCATTCCCTTCGTGGGCCTGGTCATTCCCAACCTGGTGGCCATGCGCTGCGGCGAGAACCTGGGCCGCACCCTGCCCATCGTCGCGCTCAGCGGCGCCTCGCTGCTGCTGGCCTGCGACATCGTGGGCCGGCTGATCATGCATCCCTTCGAGGTGCCGATCGGCCTGACGGCGGGTAGCGTGGGCGGCGTGCTTTTCCTCGTGCTCATCCTGCGCAGGAGGCCGTGATGCGCAAGGCCTTGCCTCAGACAACCGCATGGATTGCGGCTGCCGTGGTTGCCGTGGTTGCCGTCGCGCTGGCGGCCTGCTTCGTGCTGCTGGGCTCGGGCCTGGACTTCGGCTATGTCATTCCACGGCGGCTGACGCGGCTGTCGGCCATCGTCATCGGCGGCATCTGCATTGCGCTGTCGTCCATCGTCTTCCAGACGATTGCGGGCAACCGCATCCTCACCCCCGCCATCATGGGTTACGAGGCGGTCTACCTGCTGCTGCAGGCGCTGCTGGTGCTGGCCATGGGCGTGCAAAGCCTGGTGGTGCTGGGCCCCAGCGGCAACTTCTGGCTGTCGGTGGCCTGCATGCTGGGCTACTCCTGGGCCCTGCACCGCTGGCTGCTGGGTGCGGGGCGGGACAACGTGTACTTCCTGCTGCTGCTGGGCCTGGTGCTGGGCATGGTGATAGGCACCTTCACGCAGTTCGTGCAGCTGCGCATCAGCCCCGGAGAGTTCTCTGTGCTGCAGGGCTACAGCTACACCTCGTTCAACCGCGCCCGGCCCGCGCAGCTGCTGTGGTCGGCGCTGATCGTGGCCGTGGCCTGCGTGATCGTGCGGCGCAGCCTGCCCGTGCTGGATGTGCTGGCCCTGGGCCGCGAGCAGGCCATCTCGCTGGGCGTGCACTACCAGCGCCAGCTGCGCCTGCAGCTGGCGCTGATTGCCGCGCTGGTGGCGGTGTCCACCAGCCTGCTGGGGCCCACGGCCTTCATGGGCATCTTCGTGGCCCACATCAGCTATGCGCTGGCGGGCACGGCGCGCCACCGCGTCACGCTGCCGCTGGGCTGCGCCGTGGCCGTGTCCATCTTCATCGCGGCGCAGCTGGCGGTGGAGCATGTCTTCAACTACCGCACCTCGGTGGGCATCCTCGTCAACCTGGTGTGCGGCAGCTACTTCCTCGCGCTCATGGTGCGCGGGCGCGGCCGGGCCTGAGCCGGCCCCCGGCCTCCCAAAAACACCCAATGCAATGCATCCCATTTTTCAGGAGAGAAAGCCCGTGACCCGTCTGTTCCGCGTTCCCCATCACGCTCCCATGTTGGCCCTGGCCGCTGCCCTGGCCCTGTCGGCCTGCGACCGGCCCGCCAACCCGTCGGCACAGGCCGCAGCGCCGCAGGCGGCGGCCGGCGAGTTCACGCCCGTCACCGTGCAGCACCAGCTGGGCACCACGGTGGTGGAGCGCCCGCCGCAGCGCGTGGCCGCGCTGGACATGAACGAGGCCGACTTCCTCGACCAGCTCGGCGTGCCCATTGCCGGCATGCCCAAGGACTTCGTGCCCCACTTCCTGGCCCGGTACAAGGACGATGCCAACGTGCAGGACCTGGGCTCCATCGTCCAGCCCAACCTGGAGCGCGTGCACGCGCTCAAGCCTGACCTTGTGCTGATCTCGCCCATCCAGGCCAGCGCCTACCAGGAGCTTTCGGGCTTTGCGCCCACGGTGCATTTCGACGTGGACTTCAGGAACAGCGGCACCCGGCACCTGGACACCGTGCGCGATCACCTGCTGACCCTGGGCCGCATCTTCGGCAAGGAGGACCTGGCGCGCGCCAAGGCGGCCGAGATGGACGACAAGGTCGCCCAGGCCCGGCGCGCCACCGAGGGCCGTGCGGAGACGGCCCTCATCGTCATGCACAACAACGGCGCCTTCAGCTCGTTCGGGCCGCAGTCGCGCTACGGCTTTGTCTTCAACGCACTGGGCGTCAAGCCCGCCAGCACGGCGGCCGAGGCCGACCTGCACGGCCAGCCCATCTCCAGCGAATTCATACAGCAGGCCAACCCGGACATCCTCTACGTGATCGACCGCACGGCCATCATGCAGCGCCGCCCCGGCATGGACGCCGCAGGCATGGACAACCCGCTGCTGCGCCAGACCAGCGCCTGGAAGAACAACCGCGTGGTCTTCGTCGATTCAGAGGCCTGGTACGTCACGGCGGCCAGCGTGACCTCGGTGAAGCTCATGGTCGATGACGTGCTCAAGGGCTACGGCGATGCGCCGGCAGCGGGCACGGCATCGGTGGCAACTGCGGTTGCAAATTGATCGCATTCTCGATTGAGGGTTTGGCTTTCTCGTTCGGAAGACAAGGTGAAACACCCAACGCCTACCCGAATCGAAAGGAGTCCCGCATGGCACTACGCCATCCATCCCGCCCCGCGCACAACGGCGCATCGCGCGCCCTGCCGCACCCGGCCTTTGCCTCCAGGCACACGGCCATCGCCGTGCAAATGCTCTGCATGGCGGGCCTGGCACTGGGCGGCCTGGCCGTGGCCATGCCGTCCGCGCTGGCGCAGGCGGCTGCCCAGGGGGCCGCATCTGGAGCAGCTTCCGGGGCGGCACCCGGCGAGGCCCGCCGCGCCTTCAGCATCCCCGCCGGCCCGCTGGGCCAGGCGCTCAACGCCTTTGCCGCAGCGGCCGGCGTGGAGCTGACGGTGGATTCCAGCCTGCTGCAAGGCCGCAGCAGTGCAGGCCTGTCGGGCAGCTACAGCGTGGCCGAAGGCTTTGCCGAGTTGCTGCGCGGCCAGGGCCTGCGCGCGCTGCGCGAGGCCAACGGCAGCTACACCCTGGGCCGCGACCGCAACGCCGCAGCGCCCGTGGAGGGCGGCGTGCTCCTGCCCGCCGTCACCGTGCGCGCACAGGCTCAGCAGGCGCCCGAAGCCTATGCCGGCGGCCAGGTATCCACGGGCGGCCGCATGGGCCTGCTGGGCGACAAGGACTTCATGGAGACGCCCTTCAACACCATCAGCTACACCGAGAAATTCATCGCCGACCGCCAGGCCCGCGACATCACCGACGTGATCTCCGCCGCCGACCCCACCGTGTTCAGCACGGGCATGACCGGCATCATCAGCGAGAACTATTCCATTCGCGGCTTCAGCTCCAGCATTGGCGATGTGACCTTTGGCGGGTTGTTCGGCGTGGCGCCGTTCTACCGCGCATCGCCAGAAATGTTCGAGCGCGTGGACGTGCTCAAGGGCCCATCGGCCCTGCTCAACGGCATGCCGCCTGGCGGCTCTGTGGGCGGCACGGTCAACCTCGTGCCCAAGCGCGCGGGCGATGAGCCGCTGACGCGGCTGACCACCTCCTTCATGTCCGATGCGCAACTGGGCGCCCACATCGACCTGGGCCGCCGCTTTGGCGAGCGCAAGCAGTTCGGCATCCGCTTCAACGGCGTGCTGCGCGACGGCGACGGCGCCGTGAACCACCAGGAAAAGGAAACCCGGCTGGCCTCGCTGGGCCTGGACTGGCGCGGCGACCGTGCCCGCCTGTCGGCCGACCTGTACAGCAGCGATGACCGTACCGACGGCCTGAACCGCGGCATCAACCTGGCCGCAGGCCTGCCCGTGCCCAGGCCGCCCAAGGCCGACACCCTGCTCAACCCCAGCTGGGCCTTCTACGACACCAAGGACAAGGGCGCCATGGTGCGCGGCGAGCTTGACCTGGGCGACAGCGTCACGGCCTATGCCGCCGTGGGCACCAGCAAGACCCGGTACCGCTCCACAGGCGCCTATCTGATCCAGGTCTTCAACACGGCCGGCGACTACCGCACCAACCTGGCCGACCTGGGATTCGAGATGGACAAGAAGTCGGCAGAGGCCGGCCTCAAGGGCAAGTTCCAGACGGCTGGCGTGGGCCACCAGTGGGCGCTCAACGCCACCTACTACACGCATACCGACAAGCAGTTCGGCCGCCGCAACGTGCTGGCCCAAGACTGGATCACCAACATCTACAACCCCATCTGGGGCCCGGCCACCAGTTTCAATGCGCCCCCGATCTCGCGCACCGAACTGCGGCTGACCAGCATCGGCGTGGCCGACACCCTGTCTTTTGCGCAGGACCGCGTGCAGCTCACCCTGGGCCTGCGCCGCCAGCAGGTGCTCAGCGACACCTTCAACGTGGCCACGGGCGCGCGTACCTCGCGCTATGACCAGGGCGCCACCACGCCGGCCGCCGCGCTGCTGGTGAAGGCCAGCGAGCGTGTCTCGGTCTACGCCAACTACATCGAAGGCCTGAGCCAGGGCGCCACCGCACCCATGACGGCGGTCAACGCGGGCGAAGTGTTCGCTCCCTACAAGTCCAGGCAAAAGGAGCTGGGCCTGAAGCTGGACCTGGGCGACTTCGCCCACACCTTCAGCCTCTACGAGATCCAGCGTCCCAACGGCTACACCGATCCTGTCTCCAACGTCTTCTCCTTCGGCGGCGAGCAACGCAACCGGGGCGTGGAATGGGGCTTCTTCGGCAACGTGGCCACGGGCGTGCGCCTGATGGGCGGCATTGCCTACGTACAGCCCAAGCTCACCCGCACGGCAGGCGGCGTGAACCAGGGCAAGCTGGCGGCGGGCGTGCCCAGGCTGCAGGGCAAGCTGGGCGTGGAGTGGGACGTGCCTGCCCTGCAGGGCCTGACGCTGACGGCCAATGCCACCACGGCATCCAGGCAGTACATCAATGCCGACAACTCGCTGTCCGTGCCGGGCCGCACCGTGTTCGACGTTGGCGCGCGCTATGTGACCACGGCGGCCGGCCACCCGCTCACGCTGCGCGGCAGCATCACCAACGTGGCCAACAAGGCCTACTGGGCCACGCCGCTGTGGACCAGCCTGGGTCTGGGCGCGCCGCGCACTTTCATGCTGTCGGCCACGGTTGATTTCTGAGCGATGACACGGCGCCTTGCCGTAGATCAAGCCGAACCCGAGCCGGGCCGAGCCTGCGCTGCCGCCCTGCGGGCTATAAACTAGCCCGATGGGGCGGCGAGCATGCCGGCCCGCCAACCCGCCCACCCTCCATTACCAGGATGACAGACGCCTATGGACAGCCGCAATGACAGCATGGACCTGAGCGACGACAGCGTGTTCGAGAGCGCTGCGGAGCTGTTCCGTGCCATGGCGGCGCCCGTGCGCCTGAAGATCATCAGCGTGTTGTGCCATGGCGAGAAGAACGTGACCGAACTGCTCGCCGACATCACCACCACGCAGCCCAACATGTCCCAGCACCTGAACACGCTGTACCAGGCCGGCGTGCTGGGCCGGCGTCGCGAAGGCGTCAGCATCTACTACTTCATCGCCAACGCGCAGGCGGCGCAGATGTGCCGCGCCATCTGCGCCCAGGTCGCCATCGCGCAGGGCTGAGCGCGGCAGACCCGCAGGCTGCAAAAAGGGATCTCAAGGGGACCCAAGGCGACTCGGCTAGGATGCCATCCATGCCGCCCACACCCACCCTGGTCCAGCCCCTGCCGCTCGATGCCGACGGCATCCTCGCGCTGGCAGCGCGCTCCATGTTCCAGCTGTTCTCCACCATGAGCCAGGGCATGTTCCTGGCCGACAGGGCAGGGCGCATCGTCTGGGTCAACGAGGGCTACCAGCGCTTCCTGCCCGACCTGGGCGTGGCCTCGGTGGACGACTTCCTTGGCCACATGGTCGAGGACGTCATCCCCAACACCCGCATGCGCCGCGTGCTGGAAACCGGCGAGCCCGTACTCATCGACCTGCTCACCAACCGCGCCGGCACCTTCGTGGTCAGCCGCATCCCGCTCAAGGACGATGCAGGCGCGGTCATCGGTGCCATCGGCATCGTGCTCTTCGACCAGCCGGAGACCACGCTGCAGCCCCTCATCAGCAAGTTCGCCGTTCTGCAGCGCGACCTGGACGAGGCCCGGCGCGAGCTGGCCGCCCAGCGCAACCGCAGCCTGCGCGTGGCCGTGCAGGGTGAGCGCCGCGCCAAGTACAGCTTTGCCAGCTTTGTCGGCAGCAGCCCGGCGGCCGTGGAGGTCAAGCGCCAGGCGCGCCGCGCGGCCCAGTCGCTCAGCCCCGTGCTGCTGCTGGGCGAAACCGGCACCGGCAAGGAACTGCTGGCCCATGCCATCCACGCGGCATCGGCCCGCACCGGCGGCCCCTTCGTCACCGTCAACATCGCCGCCGTGCCGGACGCCTTGCTGGAGGCCGAATTCTTCGGCGTTGCCCCCGGCGCCTACACCGGCGCAGACCGCAAGCCGCGCGACGGCAAGTTCAGGTTGGCCGACGGCGGCACGCTGTTCCTCGACGAAATCGGCGACATGCCCCTGAACCTGCAGGCCAAGCTGCTGCGTGCGCTGCAGGAGGGCGAGATCGAACCGCTGGGCTCCAACCAGCTCGTGCGCTTTGACGTGCGCGTGGTGGCCGCCACCTCGCGCGACCTGCCGCAGATGGTGCGCGACGGCCGCTTCAGGGAAGACCTCTTCTACCGCCTGCACGTGCTGCCCATCCGCGTGCCGCCGCTGCGCGAACGCAGGCGCGACATCCCGGCCCTGGTGGAAGTCCTCTCCGAAGAACTGGCCCTGCGCAACGACATGCCCCCGCCCGAACTGCTGCCCGACGCCCTGGCCCTGCTGGCCGGCCAGACCTGGCGCGGCAACATCCGCGAACTGCGCAACGTGCTGGAGCAGGCCGCCATGCGCAGCGAAGACACCGCCATCAACGCAGAACA
>NZ_JADDRN010000052.1:0-18907 GCF_017355445.1 Delftia sp. SD018 | reverse complement strand
GCAATGCGGTCTTCAGTTGGGACGTGGTGCGCCGGGTGAATTTTCTGAATCACGGAAAATGGATCGCCTACAACCCACGTCATGGGCAATAAATGAACGCGAACGCGCTGAAGCGTACGGTGCTGGGCGGAATTGTTATTATTCGGCTGAATTTTCGGGGAGCATGGTGTGAAATATGCGTGTCAAGATTGCGGTGCAGTATTTTCCAGATTGACGCAGTGGTTCGGCAGCGAGTTGAAGTGCAGGGTATGTCATGCAAAATACGCCAAGAAGATGACTTTTGTTTCTTTTTTATTTATTGGTCCTCTTGCTTGGTTTTCCATCTGGCTTGGAATATGGAATAAGAATCCGCTGGGGATAGTTATTTTTTTGGTGTCATGTATTGGTTATGAGTATTTCTGTATAATACAGAAAAAGATTGAATATGACGATTTTCTTGAAAGAAAATAGCCAAAAGGTTTATTTCTTGTGATTTACCTGCTGCTGTGGCTGGTATCAGATGAATTTCACCATGCAATCCACGGTTGGGCTCCTGGATATGGTGCGGGCACCTTATAACCAGTCTTTCAGGAGCGCTTTTAACAGGTCGGGAAATCAGCGTCCGGCGCCTTCGCCCTTGCCGGCTTCTTGCTGCCATGTCTGAAAAAGGCCCACCAGCCAACACGCAGGGCATCCGCGCATCAGCAGTAACGCACCGCCGAAGGCGGCCAGCCTGGGCAGCAGCGGCAGACCGTCCAGCAGAATGGCTGCCAGCAAAAGGGCCGTGGCGGCTGCGCCGCGCAGCAGGTGGGTGCCCACGGAGCGGCTACAGAACATCGCGTGGCTCCTGCGGCATATCGTCCTTGATCCAGTAGCCGCTGGCCAGCAGGTGCTCGCGCACCTTGGCGCGTGCGCGGTGCAGGCGGCTTTTCACTGCTTCCACACTGAGGCCGAGCTGGGCGGCGGTTTCGGGTGCGGTAAGTTCGTGTACGTCCCGCAGGATCAGCACTTCGCGGTAGGGAGGGCTCAAGCGTTCCATGGCGCGGGCCAGGTCCAGCCGCAGGCCGTGGGGGATGGGCGCAGCGGCGAGATTCATCGGCGGTGCATCGGGCGCGTCCAGCGATTCGGTGCGGCCACGGCCGCGCAGCAGGCGCCAGCATTCGCGCTCGACGATGCGGAACAGCCAGGTGGCGAAGGCCGCCGTGGCGCGCAGCGCTCCCACGCGGCGGTACAACTGCCAAAGTGCCAGTTGCACGGCGTCTTCGGCGTCCTGGGCATTGCTGCAGGTGCGCCTTGCAAAGCGCTTGAGGTCGGGTTGGCAGACCGACAGCAGGCGGACTATGGCATCCCGGTCGCCCTGGCGCGCGGCCTCGATCAGAGGGGCGTCGGCGCGGATCATGGCGCAGTGTCCACGGGCTTGCGGCCGAACAGGGCGCAGGCCGGGCAGAACCCGGCCACGCCCGTGATGGCCAGCGTCGCCGCGCCGGCGATCAGCAGCCAGAACGAGGCGCTGCCGAGTGGGGTGACGCCCAGCAGGGCCACTGCGATCAAGGCGATTGCACCGGTTGCGCGCAATGCGCGTTCCCATATCGGCAGGTTGCGTTTGAGATAGAACATGAACAGGCCTTCTGAAGGGTTGAGTCCTTGCCAGGAGACGCTGGCCGCCTAAAAGGATTCAACACTGCCTGATTTTTTTAGGGTGGCTGTCTTGGTGGCCCGGTCGCCCGGTGTTGTTCAGCCGAACAGGCGCGACCAGAATCCGCCTTTTCCACCCACCTGCTGCCGGGCTCCCTGCATGTGGGCGCGTATGCCGAGCAGCTGGGCATCGTCCGGATCGTGGCGGAGGGCGATCTCGACCAGTTCAGGCTGAAGGTGCGAGGCCTTGAGCTGGCCCAGGGCCCTGAGTGCGGTGACCTTGTGCGCATGAACGAAGCTCATGCTGCGAACTTCCCATTGCGCTTGCTGTTGCTGCGGCGAAAGCTGCGCATAGCGGCGCTCGGCTTCGGCCACGATGTCGAGGACGTCCTGGTGGTGGCTGGTCTCGTTGAGATAGGCGCATGCGGTCTGCGCGCAGTCCAGATACAGGCCGGTATCAAGCGCGTAGTCCTCCATCAGCAGCAGTGACAGGTCGGTGGCTTGCTTGCGGTTCCCCAGTTGCCGATAGGCATGGCGCAGGTTTTCCAGCAGGGCCTGGAAACAGGTTTGCTGCAGCCCGGCTTCGAGGACGGCGGCCGCCTGCTCGTACTGTTCCTGCGCGTTGTACAGCACGCCCAGGTTGTTGCAGCACATGGCATAGGTGTGGATGTCCAGCGCGGCGGGCGCGGCCTCCTGGCCGTTTGCCGGCGTGACGGCGCTGGCGAAGCGCTCCAGACAGCGTTCGTAGAGTGTGGTCTGCAGGCGCTCGATTTCCTGCAGGGCCGCTGCATCCGTGTCGGGGCGCTTCCACTTGCCCACGGTCACGCCGGCCGTGTAGTAGTCGGGTGCCGCCGGGCTATCAGCCAACTCGGGATAGGAAAAGATGCTGCGCCAGGGCACGGCATGCTCCATCTCGAAAATGCGGGCTTGCAAGTCCACCTGGGGCTGCAAGGCATGAGACTTGCGGTAGGCGGCCAGCGCGGGCTCGGGTTCGTCCAGCCAATAGTGGGCACTGCCCAAATAGCGGTGTCCATAGGCATTGCCTGGTGACATTGCCAGTGCGCGCTGTGCCCATTCGCCGACTTGGCGCAATGCCGCACTGCGGTCCTCGGTGAATTGGTCACTGGAATCGAGATACACCAGGCACAGCATCAGCCATGACCATTCGCTACCCTGGCCTGATTCGGCAGTGGCCTGAATACTGGTCAAGAGGCTGGCAATCGCTTCGTTGTCCAGATGGCTGAAAACCGTGGTGCCGGACCATAGCGCATGCATGCGCGCGTGGTCGCCCTGGCTGAAGGAATGCATTCCTTGGGAAATCAGTCGGTCCATGGTCTGTTGGGAATATTGTGGGAGGCGCCATCGTATCCGCTGTGTTTGACAGGAGGGTGGGGCGCCACTCAATCGGAGTGACAAGACGCCTTTGTAGACAATGTCTGAACAACAGGTCAAAGCCCCGTCAACTGCGGCAATGCCTTCTCGCAGGCCTTGCGGCACAGGTAGCGCAGGTCCTGTTCACCATCTTCACTGCGCAGGTAGCCGGCGCCGGCGGCGTTGATGTTCCATTCATAGACCTTGCCCGAACGCAGCAGCCGTCCGCTGAAACTGCAGGGCAGGATGATGGATTCCTCATGGAAGCTGCCAGCCGAGACTTGCTTTGCCGTCGCGAAATAGCGGGCCACGTCGGCGGTGTCCAGGCTGACTTTCTCGCATCCCATGGTCTCGCCCGTGCCCACGGAACGGGTGACCGGGCCGATGACGGAAATGGGCGCCGCCTTGGCCGCGTGTTTGGGCGTGGATGTGGAAGTAGATGAGGCCTGCAGCGGCGCATGCAGGCACAGCATCACGGCAGCCCAGGCGGCAATGCGCAGGCTGCGAGAGGGATTGTTGAAAAGCTGGCTGGATGGCATGGCTCAGGCTCCCGTGAAGATGTAGCGCAGCAATTGGGCGCCTTCCGTCGCCTCCTTGCGGGCAATGGCGCCGTGGGAGTAGACATCGGACAGCAGTTTGAGCTTGTAGTGGTCCACCAATTGCTGGGTCAGCCATTTGGTCTGGAACAGCTGCGATTGGGTGGGCGCCTCGTAATCCTTGGTCGATGGCAGGAAACGGCCTACCACCTCGATGCCCACGGAGTCGCTGTTGGCCGGATAACGCAACGGATAGGCCTTTGTGTTCTCGTGCGATGACACATTCTTGGCCCGCTTGCTGAAGCTCAGGCCCTTTTGGTGCAGCAGGGCATTGATGTTCTTGAGTTCCGTGGGATCGCAGGTGCTCTCGTTGACGCAGCGCGGCTGAAGAATTCCCACATGCCAGCAGATCTTTTCCAGACTGGCCGTCTGGTAGATCTTCCCGTCCTTCTCGATCAGAAAGTGCGCCCCCGTTTTCTGGCCGCTCTTGTAGGCATTGAGCACGCTGGCGGCCGTGGACGAGTCAGTGCGGTGCAGGACGATGGAGGTGACGGACAGCAAGGCGCCGTGCTCTATGGACGGATAGGTCTTGACTTCGACGCTTTTGTCTACCATCAATCCTTTTTCGATAGTGGCCAATTATTTCTCCCTCTGTATTCCGGCTGAATGAATGCGAATGGCGGAAAGCCGGGAGAGCATACGTGGCAGATGGATATGAATGATTCAAAATGTACAATTCATGCCTGATTGGAAATATCTTGAAACAATTAAGGGGATTTATGAAGTCTTGATGAATGGTGAGCGCATGTGTTCATGTCTTTGCATCGGCCATGAAGTACCTCATGGCCTTGTACACCTGTCTAATGGGTTTTGATTTCTATGATCATTCCGAAGATAAACGCAATCCCCAACCCAAAAATAGTGCCAAGAGAATTCAGGAAAATATATTCAAGATCCGTAGAAAACGGACCATTCATGGAAAAAATCACAGAAATGCCAAGATATGGAATGGAGCCTGCGATGGCTCCATAAATCGAAAGATTCAATAGTGTCAAACGGTTGTGTTTATTCAGTATGAATATGCCAGGCAGGCCCAGAATGACGAAGCTTGTGTAGCTGCAGGCCCAAATCGGGAAGATCAGCAAGCCGATCCAGCTGTCCCCGCTGATTCTTGCTGTGGCAAGAACTGCCAATATCACCGCGGGGAAAAATGGCGCAGCCAAGCATGCGGCAAGAATTCTGGGCGTAATGCAGATAAATGATTGAGTCTGCAACTCATGGGCGTCTGGCCTGACGGAATTCATCCGTTGCGGAATCATTTTTTCCATGATGGAGTGGTGGATTCACAGTTGGAAATGGCTGAAAGGAGTCGCCATCGTATTTGCCCTCTGTGAAGTCAGTGAGAAGTGGCTTGGACCGGCAATTCAGGACTGGCCCGTGAGCCGGTGCCCCAGCACCGCCACCACAATGCAGCCCATCCCGACCCACTGAGCGGCTGACGGCACGGCGCCAAACCAGACCAGGTCCACCAGCAAGGCCATGGCGGGGTAGACGAAGGACAGTGCCGCAATGGCGGGCGCCGGCAGCCGCTGGAATGCGGCATACATCACCGTGTACATGAAGGCCGTATGGACCAGTCCCAGGGTCAGCACCATGGAGGCGGCCCGCGCTGACAGCAACTGAGGGCTGGCTGCGGCGATATGGGTGAGTAGGGGCAGGGCCCACAGGCTCAGCACCAGTCCGCCCGCCAGCATCTGCAGCATGGCGATCTGGGCCGAGGGCATGTGGCCCAGGCGGCGCGTGGCGACCGTGGTGCCTGCGTAGAGAGCGGCGGCCAGCAGGGCCAAGGCCACGCCGACCCACGCGCCTGTACCAGCATGCGATGCATCCATGCCATCCAGTCCGACCAGGCCGCTGCTCAGTGCCACGCCCAGCAGGGCCAGCAGCAGCCAGGGCAGCTTGCGGCGTTCGACGGGCTCGCCCTGCAGCGCCGACAGAGCCAGCAGCATGAAGGGCTGCACGTGGTAGACCACGGTGGCCACGGCGATGGAGCTGTAGTGGTAGGCGCTGAACAGGGCGACCCAGTTCAATACCAGGGCGATGCCGCCCCCGGCCAGCCACAGCCATTCCCGGCCTTGGGGTCTGATCCATTCGCGCCGCCAGGCCAGCCACAGGCCCAGGCCCAGTGCGCCCAGCACGCAGCGGGCGAATACGACCAGCAGCGGCGGCAGCGCGCTTTCCACGACGAGCAGGCCGATGGTGCCCGACAGCGCCATGGCCAGCAGCATGCGCCAGGTGCCGCCCTGGCTGGTTCGGGGCCGTGTGGGTGAGGTTGCAGAGGTGAGGCTGGGGCTGTGGGACATGGTGTCGATTCCTGGGCGCGCTTCGGTATGGAGCGCAAGGCCGTATCTTGCGGACTCTTCAATAAATCAACAATCCACCAGTCATTCAAATTAATATTGCCTACCATGCAACAAAGACCGGAGTAGCGCCTTGCCCGATACCGCCATGCCCCTGGATGAAATGCTGGTCTTCGCCCGCGTGGTGGAGCACCAGAGCTTTGCGGGCGCGGCCCGGCAATTGGGGCTGACGACCTCGGCCGTGAGCCGCAGCGTGGGGCGGCTGGAGGCGCACTTCGGGCTGCGGCTGCTGCAGCGCACCACGCGCTCGCTGTCGCTGACCGAGGCGGGGGCCGAGATCCACCAGGCCTGCCTGCGGCTGGTGGAGGGTGCCCAGGCCGTGCAGGCGCTGGCCGGCCAGCTGCGCCAGCAGCCGCGCGGGCTGCTGAAGATCAGCGCGCCGGCCGTGCTGGGTGATATCTGGCTGTCGCCGCTGCTGCCGGGCTTTTGCGCGCGCTGGCCCGAGGTGCAGGTGCAGGTGGACATGACGGACCGCATGGTGGACCTGGTGGCCGAGGGGCTGGACCTGGGCCTGCGCATCAGCGTGCCGGGCCAGATCGCGCCGGGGCTGGTGGCGCGGCCGCTCAAGACCATCCGCTATGTGCTGGTGGCCACGCCCGGCTATCTGGCGCGGCATGCGCAGATCACGGAGCCCGGGCAACTGCTGGCGCATCCCTTCATCAGCCTGGGCTACGGGCAGTTCCAGAACGAGGTGGAATTGCGCCCGCTCCACCCTGCGGCCGCGCCCGCCATGCGGCTGCTGGTAGATACGCCCATCACCATTGCCAGCAGCCTGGGCATCATCCACGCGCTGCAGCAGGGGCCGGGCATAGGCATGGTGGCCGACTTTGCGGCGCAGGCGGCGCTGCAGGCCGGGCAGTTGGCGCACGTGCTGCCGGGCTGGGCGCTGTGCGGCAAGTACGCGCCGCGCGTGGTGCATGCGGTTTATGCGCCCACGCGCCATGTGCCGCTGAAGCTGCGGGCGCTGATCGACTATCTGGTCGAGGTGGAAGGCGAGGGTGCCTCGGCCTCCACCACCTAACCCATGCGCCTGCGCAGCGCCGCGCTGGCCCAGTCCACAGCCACGGACAGCGCCAGCATGGCGATGATGACGGTGCTGGCCTGGGCGTAGTGGAACAGCGACAGCTCGAAGTACAGCAGCTGCCCCAGCCCGCCCGCGCCCACGAAGCCCAGGATGGCGGCCATGCGGATGTTCATCTCCCAGCGGTACAGCGTGTAGGCCAGCAACTGCGGCGCGGCGCCGGGCAGCGTCGCGTAGAGGAAGGCCATGGCGCGGCCGCTGCCGGACAGGCGCAGCGCTTGGGTGGGGGCGGCGGGCTGGTTCTGCAGGGCCTCTGCATACAGGCGCCCCAGCACGCCGGCCGTGTGCAGCGCCAGCGCCAGCGCGCCTGCGAACGGGCCCAGGCCCACGGCCAGGGCGGTGATGGTGGCCCAGACCAGCTCGGGCACGGAGCGCAGCACGTTGAGCACCAGGCTCCAGGGAGCGCGCCAGCGCGGCAGCGCCAGCAGCAGGCCCAGCACGGCCGCCAGCAGGGTGCCGACCACGGAGATGGCCAGCGTCTCCCACACGCCCACGGCCACCTTGCGCAGCCATTCGGCGCTGGTGTCGGGCGGGAAGAAGCTGATGACGAATTCCAGCATGGACCGGCCCGCCGCGCCGGTGAACAGCGAGGGCAGGTCCATCTCCAGCATGGCAAAGCTGGCGGCCACGCCCAGCGCCAGGGCGGCGCAGGTGAGGGCGCTGCGCCAGCCCCAGGCGCCGGCCCGCGCTGCGGGTGGCGTGTCCAGCGCGCGGCGCAGGCCGCGCGAGAGCAGGTCGGCGCCCCAGACCAGCAGCATGAAGGTCAGCAAGATGGTGGAGGCCTCGCCGCCGTTGAGCATCTTCATGGCCTGGTCCATGAGCTGGCCCAGGCCGCCCGCGCCCACAAAGCCCATGACCACCGAGGCGCGTATGGCGCACTCCCAGCGGTAGACGGTGTACGAGGTCAGCTCGCGCGCGGCCTGGGGCAGCAGGCCGTAGAGCATGGCCAGCGGCCGGCGCGCGCCCGCCTGCGCCAGGGCACGTGCGGGCGCGGGGTCGGCCGACTCCAGGATTTCCGCATAGACCTTGGCCAGCATGCCGCCATAGGTCAGTCCCAGGGCCAGCACGCCGGCCGCCGGCCCCAGGCCGAAGACGCGCACGAAGACCAGGGCCCAGACCAGCTCGGGCACGCCGCGCAGGATGGTGAGCAGGCCGCGCGTGACGGGATTGAGCGCCCGCCGCTCGCGCGCGGCGCCCGTGACCAGGTAGGCCAGCGGCACGGCCAGCACAAAGGCCAGGGCCATGCCGGCCGTGGCAATGGCCAGGGTCTCCAGCGTGGCACGGCCCAGGTAGCCGAGGAAGTCGCGCCCGGTCTCGGGTGGCAGAAACGTGGCCAGAAAGCGGCCGATGACCTGCAGGTTGCCGGGATCGAACAGCGCACCCAGGCTGAAGCCCGCGCCCTGGAACAGCGGCCACAGAACGACGGCGGCCAGCACCAGGGCGCCGAGGCGGCGGGGCGCGGCGGGATCACGCAGCGCGTGCAGATCGGAGCTCAACGGCATGCGGATGCGGACAGCGGTGCGGCAAAGGCGGCGGGCGCGGGTGTCCAAGCAGGGCGGGAGGGATCATCGCCAGGATGCTCGGACCCATACAGCGCACGCAGGTGTTCCTGCGTGACTTCAGCCGCCGGCAGGTCGAAGGCGATGGCGCCATCGCGGATGCCCACGATGCGCGCAAAGCAGGCCAGCGCCAGGTCCACGGCATGCAGGCTGGCGACCAGGGTGGCGCCGCGCGCGGCGGCTTCGTGCACCAGCAGTTGCACGGTGGACAGGGCCAGGGCCGGGTCCAGTGCGGCCACGGGCTCGTCGGCCAGGATCAGCTCGGCCTGCTGGTAGAGCACGCGGGCAATGCCCACGCGCTGCAGCTGCCCGCCAGAGAGCTGGTCGCAGCGCGCGAACAGCTTGTCTGCCAGCTGCACGCGGGCCAGGGCCTCGCGCGCGCCAGCGGTGTCCTGTGGGTACAGCAGCGAGGCCAGCGCCTTCCACGCCGGCCACCGGCCCAGCCGCCCGGCCAGCACGGCCGTGACCACGCGCTGGCGCGGCGGTATGGGCGGCGCCTGGTGCACCGTGCCGATGCGCGCGCGCAGCAGCCGGGGTGCCCCCGCGCTGGACGCAAGCACCTCGTCGCCCAGCACGCTGCGCCGGCCCTGGCTGGGCGCCAGCGCCGTGCCGATGACGGACAGCAGCG
This sequence comes from Delftia sp. SD018, assembly GCF_017355445.1. Taxonomy (NCBI): domain Bacteria; kingdom Pseudomonadati; phylum Pseudomonadota; class Betaproteobacteria; order Burkholderiales; family Comamonadaceae; genus Delftia; species Delftia sp. SD018. The sequence continues at coordinate 9,698 of NZ_JADDRN010000052.1, read as the reverse complement.
TGGTCTTGCCCGCGCCCGAGGGGCCGATCAGCGCAATGGCCTCGCCCTGGCGTGCGGCCAGCGTCACGCCGCGCAGCGCAATGCCGCCGCCGGCGTGGGTCAGGCCCACGCCTTGCAGTTCAAAGCTCATGGATTGCGCCTGCTGCGGCTTACTTGAGCAGGCCGGCCGACTTGGCGGCAGCCTCGATGCCTTCGTAGTTCGAGGCCTGGGTGGGCACGAAGCGCGCGGCGCGCTGCAGCTCCAGGATGGCCTTGTGCTCGGGCTTGGCCGGGTCCAGCGCCAGGAAGGCGTCGGTCAGCTTCTTGACCAGGGCCGGGTCCAGATCGCCGCGCACGGTCCAGTTGTAGTCGAAGTAGGGCGGCGTGGTGGCGAACACGCGCACCTTGCTGGTATCGACCTTCTTGGTCTCCACCAGCTTGTCCCAGACCGATGCGTTGAGCACGCCGGCCTCGGCCTTGCCCGCGGCCACGAAGGCCACGGTGGCGTCATGCGCGCCGGAGAAGGCCACGGTCTTGAAGTCCTTCTCGGGGTTGATGCCGTCCTGCTGCAGGAAAAAGCGCGGCATCAGGCTGCCCGAGGTGGACGAGGGTGCGCCAAAGGCAAAGCTCTTGCCCTTGAGGTCGGCCAGGGTCTTGATGGCGGGGTTGGCCGTGATGAACTTGGAGGTGAACTTGGCGTCTTCCTCGCGCTGCACGATGGGGATGGCCGTGCCGTTGGTGCGGATCTTGGCCTGCACGAAGGTGAAGCCGCCCAGCCAGGCCAGGTCCAGCTTGCGCGTGGCCAGCGACTCGACCACGGCGGCGTAGTCGGTCACGGGCGTGAACACCACCTTCATGCCGGTCTGGGCCGAGAGGTACTTGCCCAGCGGCTCGAACTTGCGCTGCAGCTCGGTGGGAGCTTCATCCGGGATGGCCGAGACGCGCAGCACGGCGGGTTCGGCGGCCAGCGCGGGCAGGCTGGACAGGGTGGAGGCGGCCAGCACGCAGGCAGCCGCCTGGCGCAGCGCCGAGCGGCGCGCAGGAATGTGGTTCATGGATGGGCTCCGTTCAATCAGCCACCGCCGTCCGGATACACGGCGATTTAATGGGCGCCCGGGATGACCGGGCGCCGAAGGTACAAGGGCGGTACACCGACCGCTGAGGCTGCATTGTAGGGAGCGGGCTTTTCCGTTGGGGACGTCAGGCATGAGCGCCGGACCTGCGGGTACAGCGCTGCCGCCGATCTTTTCCCCGCGAGCGCTGGTTTTGTGCACCGCCTGGGGCCTTGTCTGGCCGGGGACTTGAGCATGCGTTGCACCAAAACATCCATGATTGGTCTGACCAATAAACATCGTGGTGCATTATCTGCACTCTTTTAGGTGTTTACCCTGTTCATCTGCCCACTTGAAAGCTCTGAGAATCGCACCACTTCGCGCAATGGTCTGAATTTTGGTTTAATTGGTTGGACCAATTTGCCAATGGCCCACAAGGCGCCAGCGCGGGGAACACTCCCGGTCACCGTTGCAGCCAGCCAGCAGACATCCTGTGCGGATCGCACCGCATGCCAACGCTGCAACGAGAGGGAGTGGCCGACAAGGGGCGCTTACCGCGCCCTCCCCATCATCTAGAGACACGGTCATGCAAACCATCTGGCAGCAGAACTACGATCCCGCCGGGAACATCTGGATCTCGGCGCTGATCGCGCTGATTCCCATCATCTTTTTCTTCCTGGCGCTGACCAGGTTCCGTCTCAAGGGCTACCAGGCCGGCACCGTCACCGTGGCGCTGGCGCTGGGCGTGGCGCTGCTGTTCTACAAGATGCCCGTGAGCGCGGCACTGGCCTCGGCCGTGTACGGCTTCTTCTACGGCCTGTGGCCCATCGCCTGGATCATCGTGGCGGCCGTGTTCCTCTACAAGATTTCGGTCAAGACGGGGCAGTTCGACGTGATCCGCTCGTCCATCCTGTCGGTCACGCCTGACCAGCGGCTGCAGCTCATCCTGGTGGGCTTTTGCTTCGGCGCCTTCCTGGAGGGCGCGGCCGGCTTCGGCGCGCCCGTGGCCATCACGGCCGCGCTGCTGGTGGGCCTGGGCTTCAAGCCGCTCTATGCAGCGGGCCTGTGCCTGATCGCCAACACGGCGCCCGTGGCCTTTGGCGCCATGGGCATTCCCATCATCGTGGCGGGGCAGGTCTCGGGCGTGGATGCATTCGCCATCGGCCAGATGGCCGGCCGCCAGCTGCCCTTCATGACCGTGCTCGTGCTGTTCTGGCTGATGGCCATCATGGACGGCTGGCGCGGCGTCAAGGAAACCTGGCCTGCGGTGCTGGTGGGCGGCGGCTCCTTCGCCGTGGTGCAGTTCCTCACGGCCAACTACATCGGCCCCGAGCTGCCGGACATCACCTCGGCCATCGTCTCCCTGGTGGCGCTGACGCTGTTCCTCAAGGTCTGGCAACCCAAGCGCATCTTCCGTTTCGACACGGAAGGCGAGGGCGGCAAGGCTGCGGCAGTTGCAGCACCGGCCATCACCTCCGGTGCGCCGCTGACAGCAGGCGCCGTCATCAAGGCCTGGTCGCCCTTCATCATCCTCACGGCCATGGTGACGATCTGGAGCATCAAGCCCTTCAAGGCGCTGTTCGCCGCAGGCGGCCCGCTGGCCTCCACCGTCATCAACATCCCCGTGCCCTTCCTGCACAACCTGGTGGAGAAGACGCCGCCCGTCGTGGCCGCCGCTGCGCCCTACGGCGCGGTCTACACCTTCAACTGGCTGCTGGCCACCGGCACGGCCATCCTGATCGCGGCGCTGATCACCATCACCTTCACGCGCCTGTCGCCCGCCAAGGCCGTGGCCACGCTGGGCGAGACCTTCAGGGAACTGGCCGTGCCGATCTACTCCATCGGCATGGTGCTGGCCTTCGCCTTCGTGGCCAACTACTCGGGCCTGTCGGCAACGCTGGCCCTGGCGCTGGCGCATACGGGCCAGGCGTTCACATTCTTCTCGCCCTTCCTGGGCTGGATCGGCGTGTTCCTCACGGGCTCGGACACCTCGGCCAACGCGCTGTTCGCCGCGCTGCAGGCCACCACGGCGCAGCAGCTGGGCCTGCCCCAGGTGCTCACGGTGGCGGCCAACACCACGGGCGGCGTGACGGGCAAGATGATCTCGCCCCAGTCCATCGCCATTGCCTGCGCGGCCGTGGGCCTGGCAGGCCGCGAGTCGGACCTGTTCCGCTTCACGGTCAAGCACAGCCTGATGTTCGCCGTGATCATCGGGGTGATCACGACGCTGCAAGCCTATGTGTTTACGTGGATGATTCCTGGGTATTGACATGAAACACCCCCTGAGTCGCTGCGCGCCTTCCCCCTCTCTACCCGCTTCGCGGGGGAGGGGGGCGACACCCTCGCGGCGGGGCGGCCCTTGCTCGGTGTCCCTGGCTTGGGCAGTGCGGGTTTCATGCGATGAGGCTGGCGCATAGCGCCGTGAATCACTGAAAACCAATTCTGAGAATCCCCATGCGCGTTGCCGATCAAGTTGTCGAGAAATTGCTTGCCCTGGTGCAGGCCAGCGGAGTGCAGCCCGGACAGCGGCTGCCCGCGGAACGGCAACTGGCGGCCGAGCTGGGTGTCTCGCGCACCTCGGTGCGCGAGGCCATACAGAAACTCACCAGCCAGGGCGTGCTGGTGGCGCGGCGCGGCGATGGCACTTACCTGCAGGAGCCGGCGCCGGCTGCCGAGCCTGCGGACTGGCTCAAGGACGCCATGCGGCCGCTGGCCGGCCTGATGGAGTCCGACTCCCACTACCGCTACGACGTGCTGGAAACCCGCCATGCGCTGGAGACCAGCACGGCCTGGCTGGCCGCCCAGCGCGCCACGGAGCGCGACAAGGACCATATCCAGCGCTGCTTCGAGGTGATGATCCAGCACCAGCAAAGCGGCCACGCCGAGCTGGCGGCGCGTGCCGATGCGCAGTTCCACCTGGCCATTGCCGAGGCCTCGCACAACCTGGTGCTGGTGCAGGTCATGCACAGCCTGTTCACCGTGGTGCTGTCCACGGTGGAGCGCAACCGCCATGACATGTTCCGCCTCAGCGCGCCCCAGACCCTGCAGGAGCTGACCGTGCAGCACCAGAGCCTGATGCAGGCCATCCTGGACGGCGACCCGCAGCGCGCCCGCGAATGCATCGGCGAGCACCTGGAGCATGTGCGCACCACCATCCAGCGCCTGGACGAGGACCGCGCGCGGCGCGAGCGCTCCATGCGGCTGCCTCTGGACGCCGCGCCCGCGCTGCTGCCCACTTCAGACCTGATACGAAAGACATGAGACACCCATCATGATCATCTCCTCCACCTCCGACTACCGTGCGGCGGCGCAAAAGCGCTTGCCGCCTTTCCTGTTCCACTACATCGACGGTGGCGCCTATGCCGAGCAGACGCTGCGCCGCAATGTGGAAGACCTGGCCGCCGTGGCGCTGCGCCAGCGCGTGCTCAAGGACATGAGCCGGCTGGACACCAGCATCGAGCTGTTCGGCGAGAAGCTGTCCATTCCCGTGGCGCTGTCGCCCGTGGGCCTGACGGGCATGTACCGCCGCCGCGGCGAGGTTCAGGCCGCACGCGCGGCCGACGCCCATGGCATTCCTTTCACCATGTCCACGGTCTCGGTCTGCCCCATCGAAGAGGTGGCGCCCAAGATCAAGCGCCCCATGTGGTTCCAGCTCTATGTGCTCAAGGACCGGGGCTTCATGCAGAACGCGCTGGAGCGTGCCCAGGCGGCCGGCTGCTCCACCCTGGTCTTCACCGTTGACATGCCCGTGCCCGGCGCGCGCTACCGCGATGCGCATTCGGGCATGAGCGGCCCGAATGCCGCCATGCGCCGCTACTGGCAGTCGGTCACGCACCCGGCCTGGTCCATGGACGTGGGCCTGCTCGGCCGCCCGCATGACCTGGGCAACATCTCGGCCTACCGGGGCAGCCCCACGGGCCTGGCCGACTACATCGGCTGGCTGGGCGCCAACTTCGATCCCTCCATCTCCTGGAAGGACCTCGAATGGATACGCGCCTTCTGGAAGGGGCCCATGGTCATCAAGGGCATCCTGGACCCTGAGGACGCCAAGGACGCGGTGCGCTTTGGCGCCGACGGCATCATCGTCTCCAACCATGGCGGCCGCCAGCTCGACGGCGTGCTGTCCTCGGCCCGCGCGCTGCCGGCCATTGCCGATGCGGTCAAGGGCCAGATCAAGATCCTGGCCGACTCCGGCATCCGCAACGGCCTGGACGTGGTGCGCGCCATCGCCCTGGGCGCCGACTGCGCCATGATCGGCCGCGCCTTCATCTACGCCCTGGCCACCTCCGGCGAGGCGGGCGTCAAGCACCTGCTGGAACTATTGGAGAAGGAAATGCGCGTGGCCATGACGCTGACCAGCGTGAGCAAGGTATCCGACATCACCGGCGACCTGCTGGTGCGCCAGCCATGAGCGCGCTGCAGACTCCGGTCGTCTCCCGCGAGGCCCTGCTGCTGCAGTTGCGCAAAGCCGTGGGCGCCGCCCATGTGCTCACCGACGACCAGGCCACGCGCCGCTTTCGCAAGGGCCACCGCACGGGCGAGGGCCCGGTGCTGGCCGTAGTGCGGCCCGCGACGCTGCTGGAGCAGTGGAAGGTGGTGCAGGCCGCCGTGGCGGCCGGGCGCATCGTCATCATGCAGGCCGCCAACACGGGCCTGACGGGCGGCTCCACGCCCGACGGCGCGGACTACGACCGCGAGATCGTGCTCATCAACACCTTGCGCATCACCGGCGTGCAGGTCATTGGCGGCGGCGCCCAGGTGGTCTGCCTGCCCGGCGCCACGCTGGACCGGCTGGAGCAGGCGCTGGCACCGCTGGGGCGCGAGCCGCATTCGGTGATCGGCTCGTCGTGCATCGGCGCCTCGGTGCTGGGCGGCATCTGCAACAACTCGGGCGGCGCCCTGGTGCGGCGCGGCCCGGCTTACACCGAGCTGGCGCTGTACGCGCGCGTCTGCGACGACGGCTCGCTGGAACTCGTCAACCACCTGGGCATCGCCCTGGGCCGCACGCCCGAGGAAATCCTCACGCGGCTGCAAAACGGCGACTACACCGAAGCCGACATCGCCCACGATGCGCAGCGCGCCGCCTCCGACCCGCGCTATGCCGAGGCCGTGCGCGCCGTGGACGAGGACACGCCCGCGCGCTTCAACGCCGACCCTTCGCGCCTGTTCGAGGCCTCGGGCTCGGCCGGCAAGCTGTGCCTGTTCGCCGTGCGGCTGGACACCTTTCCCAAGGAGCCCAGCACCGTCTTCTATATAGGCAGCAATGCGCCCGACGACCTCACGGCCGTGCGCCGCGAGCTGCTGACCGCGCTGCCGCGCCTGCCGATCGCGGGTGAGTACATCCACCGCACGGCCTACGACATCGGCGAGAAATACGGCAAGGACACCTTCCTGCTGATCGACCGCTTCGGCACGGCCAGGGTGCCGGCCGCCTTCGCCCTCAAGAGCCGCATGGACGGCTTCTTCGAGCGCTTCGGCCTGCGCGGCGTCACCGACTGCGTGATCCAGGTGCTGACCAACCTGCTGCCCAGCCACCTGCCCGCGCGCATGCGCCAGTGGCGCGACCGCTACGAGCACCACCTGCTGGTGCGCGTGTCCAACGACACGGCCGAGGCCACGCGTGAATTCCTCACGCGGCACTTCAGCGGCAGCACCACGGGCGGCTGGTTCGAGTGCGATGCCGACGAGGGGCGCAAGGCCTTCCTGCACCGCTTCGCCATCGCGGGCGCGGCCATCCGCTACCGCGAGGTGCATCGCGCCCAGGTCGAGGACATCGTGGCCCTGGACGTGGCCCTGCGCCGCAACGACCGCGAATGGGTGGAGCAACTGCCCGCCGACGTCGAGCGCGACATGGTCCACAAGCTCTACTACGGCCACTTCTTCTGCCATGTCTTCCACCAGGACTACATCGTCAAGAAGGGCGTGGACCCGCTGGCCATGGAGCACCGCATGTGGGAACTGCTGGACGCGCGCCGCGCCGAGTACCCGGCCGAGCACAACGTGGGCCACCTCTACGTGGCCAAGCCCGCGCTGGCGGGCTTTTACCGCGAACTGGACCCGACCAACACCTTCAACCCCGGCATAGGCCACACCTCGCGCAAGCTGGGCTGGGAGGAGTGTTGCGACCGGCCGGGGGGATGGCCCAAGGGGTATTCGGAGGCCTCCTGAAGCCAGGTGCAGGCGGGCCAGGGAGCGGCCCGCCGCATCCGACTCACAGATTGATGAACACCGACTTGGTCTCCAGATAGGCATCCAGCGCCGTGCGGCCCATGTCGCGGCCCATGCCGGACTGCTTGTAGCCGCCGAAGGGCATGCCCGGGTCCAGGGTGCTGTGGCAGTTGACCCAGACCGTGCCGGACTGGATCTTGGGGATCAGCCGGTGGACCTTGGACAGGTTGTTGGACCAGATGCTGGCGCCCAGGCCGTAGGGCGTGTCGTTGGCCCAGGCGGCGACTTCGTCGAGGTCGTCATAGGGCATGGCCACGAGCACGGGGCCGAAGATTTCCTCGCGGGCCACGCGGTGGTCGTGCTGCACGCCGGTCATCACCGTGGGCTGCACGAAGTAGCCGCGCTGGCCTGCGCGGGCGCCGCCCGTCACCACCTCGGCGCCCTGGCTGCGGCCTATGTCGATGTAGCTGCAGACACGCTCCATCTGCTCCTGCGAGACCAGCGGGCCCATCTGCGCGCTGGGGTCCAGGCCATGGCCCAGGGTGAGCTGGGCGGCCTGGTCGGCCACGTCGGCCACCACGCGGTCGAACATGCTCTTGTGCACGTACAGGCGCGAGCCCGCGCAGCAGACCTGGCCGTGGTTGAAGAAGATGGCATTGGCTGCACCCGCCGCCGCCGTGGCGGGATCGCAGTCGTCCAGCACGATGACGGGGGACTTGCCGCCCAGCTCCAGCGTGATGCGCGTCATGTTGTCCATGCAGGCATGGCCGATGAGCTTGCCTACCTCGGTCGAGCCCGTGAAGCTGACCTTGTTGACCAGCGGGTGCGAGACCAGGGGCGCACCCGTGCCGGGGCCGTCGCCCGTGACCACGTTGAACACGCCGGGCGGAAAGCCCGCTTCCTGGATCAGCTCGGCCAGCATCAGCGCGGTCAGCGGCGTCTGCTCGGCGGGCTTGAGCACCAGGGTGCAGCCGGCGGCCAGCGCGGGCGCCAGCTTCCAGGTGGCCATGAGCAGGGGGAAGTTCCAGGGCACGACGGCGGCGACCACGCCCACGGGCTCGCGCCGGGTGTAGGTGAACATCTGGGCCTCGGGCGCGAAAGGCACGGAGTGCTCGTGCGTCATGCCCTCGATCTTGGTGGCCCAGCCGGCCATGTAGCGGATGGAGTCGATGGCCATGGCGATGTCCACGGCGCGCGCAATGGCGGCGGACTTGCCGTTGTCCAGCGATTCGACCTCGGCCAGGGCCTGGGCATGGGTCTCCATGAGGTCGGCCAGGCGCAGCATCAGGCGCTCGCGCTCCACGGGGCGCATGCGGCCCCAGGGGCCCAGGTGCAGCGCGCGGTGGGCGGCGCGCACGGCCAGGTCCACGTCGGCCGGGCCGGCGCTGGCGACTTCGGCGATCACGGCCTCGGTGGCCGGGTTGACGGTGGACAGGCGCTGGCCGGTCTGGGCTGCCACCCATTGGCCGTCGATGAAGAGGTCGTGCGTACCCCGGTTGAGGAAGGCGCTGGCGCGCTCGGTGATCTGGTGCTGGATGTCGCTGAGGTTCATGGTGTGCTCCTTGGTGGTGGACAGGGGACAGGGGGTGTGGATTCAGAAAACCTGCAGCAGGCGCAGGTTGATGCGGGCGTTCTCCTTGAAGCCCTGGCGCACATGCAGATCGCGGCCCACGGTGGCCAGCAACTGCGTCTTGGGCGCGACAAAGACCGCGCCGCCGAATGAGACCTTGGTGGTGGACTGGCGGTCGCTTTGCGCCACGCCGTTGACCTGTGTCTCGCCGCCCGTCAGGTGCGACAGGCCCAGGCGCAGGTCCGAGGTGTCCGACAGGTGGTAGCGCAGCAGGCCCTGGAACTGGAACTGCGCCTTTTGCTTGAGCGTGGCGCTGTGGGCGCCGAAGTCGTCGTTCTTGCCGAAGACGGTGACATCGGCCGCCAGGTCCATGGTCACGCTCTTGCCCAGCGGCTTGATCCAGCCGGCCTGCAGGGCGGCCTTCCAGCGGTTCTCGCCCAGGCTCAGCGGGTCGTTGCGGTTGTACTGGCCCGTGGGCAGCCAGACAAAGGGGGTGATGCCGAAGTGCTCCTTGTCGCCGGGCTTCGTCAGCCACAGGGTGGCGGCCAGCATCAGGTCGCCCACGCCGGTATTGCTGCCCATGGCCGCGATATCGCGCGAGGCCGACAGGCGCCCGAAGGGCAGCAGGAACTGCGGGTCGATCACATAGTCGCCCAGCTTCATGAAGTGCACGCCGCGCGCTATGCCGATGTCCGAGGTCAGCCTCGGCCGTATCGGCGCCTGGTCGCCATTGGCATAGAGGCTGTCGCGCGTGGCGTGCTGGTAATAGACCATGCCCAGCGTGGTGCCCGGAGGCAGGGCGGTGTAGTCGCCCGCATCGATATCGACGGCGTGGGCGTTGAAGGTGGCGCATGCGGCCATGGCCGCCAGGGCCAGGGATGCGCGGATGAAGGGCTTGGATGGCATGGCGAAGAGTCCGGTCCGGTGTT
>NZ_JADDRN010000051.1:0-19388 GCF_017355445.1 Delftia sp. SD018 | reverse complement strand
CCCGGCCACTGGCCAGGACAATGCACGCATCTATGCGGCGTTGGGGCTGGATGCGCAGCAGCAGGAGAGGCTGCGGCGCGAAGGCGTGATCTGAGGCCGCAAGTGGTTGGCAGTGGGCGGCGTCAGGCCGCCCGCCGCGCCGCCGCAAACAGACCGCTGCGCAGCGCTTCCAGGTCGAGCACGCGCAGGCCGCCGTACTCCACGACGATGGCGTTTTCGCGCTGCAGCACGGAAAGCGCCTCGTTGACGCGCTGGCGTGACAGGCCCACCAGGTAGGCAAGCTCCTGCTGGGTGATGCGCAGCACCTCGCCCACGCCCGGGTAAAGCAGCGGGTGAAAGAGCGCGGCCAGGCTGCGGGCCACGCGCAGGTCGGGGTTGGTGAGGCGGTCGATTTCGCGGGCCGAGATGAACTGGCCCAGGCGCTCGTTGAGCTGGCTCATGACGAAGCGGTTGAAGCCGATGGAGTGGTCCAGCAGCCAGTGGAAGGTTTCTATGGGCAGGCCACCGACCACGCTGCGGCGTATGGCCTGCACGTTGTAGCGGTAGGGCTCGCGCTTGACGGCCGTGCCTTCGCCGAACCAGCCGCCCGGGGGCAGGCCGGCCAGGGTCATGCTGGCGCCATCGGCGCCGTCGGTGTTCATCTTGAGCAGGCCTTCGACCACGCCGAACCAGTAGGTGGGCGCGCGGCCGGTGCGGCAGACATAGTCGCCGGGCTGGGCGTCGCCGACGACCAGCGCCTTCTGGGCCCGTTCGCGCTCGGCGGGCTGGAGTACGGCCAGCCAGGGAATGCCTTCGAGTTCCTCGGGCCGGGGCGCGCGGCGGCGCTGGTGCAGTGACAGTTCTTGGCTCATGGAGTCGCGGCGAGGGTGCGCGGATCAATCATCAAAACCACCCAAGCATTGCCCGAGCCCGGTGGCTGGCGTGAGCGGGATTTCCAGAAGGACCGCGGCGCGCGCACATTCCCGGATGCGCAAGCCCCCAAGCGGGACATGAGACCGTTTTGGCACCTTTTGTTACGGCGCGTTTTCCCGATGATGAGTTTCCCGCGGATTGTCGTCAAACAGACACCACGGCGTCAAAGCCAGTCCTAGGATGCAGTCCAAGCCGGTAGGTCACAGCCTGGGCATCTGCACCATGCGGCCACCATTCACGAACATCCAAGGACATGGAATGACGACCACGTTCCCGCACCTGCTGCTCCAGCATGCCGCCCAGTGCCCCCAGGCGCCGGCGCTGCGCGAGAAGGAATACGGCATCTGGCAGACCTGGAGCTGGAGCGAGGCCGCCGAGACCGTGCGCCACATGGCCTGCGGCCTGGCGGCGCTGGGCCTGGCACGCGGCCAGAATCTGGCCTTCATCAGCGACAACCGGCCCCATGTCTACATGGGCTTCATTGCCGTGCAGGCGCTGGGCGGCGTACCGATCCCGCTGTACCAGGATGCCGTGGCCGCCGAGATGCGCTTCGTCATCGAGGATGCCGAGATCGACTTCGCCTTTGCCGAGAACCAGGAGCAGGTCGACAAGCTGCTGGAGGTGCGCGAGAGCGTCTCCGGCCTCGGCCACATCATCTATGACGACCCGCGCGGCCTGCGCCACTACGACCAGCCGGGGCTGATCAGCACCGAGGCGCTGCTGCAAAAGGGCCAGGAGTGGGATGCCGCACACCCGGGCGCCTGGGACGCGATGCTGGCCGCGCTGTCGCCCGACGATGTCTCGGTCATCCTCTACACCTCGGGCACGACCGGCAAGCCCAAGGGAGTGTGCCAGACGCACCGCAGCTTTGGCGAGTCGGCACGCGGCGGCGTGCAGGTGGACCGCCTGGGCCCCGGCGACAACGTGATCTCCTACCTGCCTCCGGCCTGGGTGGGCGACCATCTGTTTTCCTTCGCGCAGTGGCTGGTGGCGGGCTTCACCATCAACTGCCCGGAGTCGGCCTCGACCGTGTCCATCGACCTGCGCGAGATCGGCCCCAGCTACTACTTCGCGCCACCGCGCATCTTCGAGGGCATGCTGACCTCGGTGTCCATCCGCATGGAGGATGCCGCGCCCTTCAAGCAATGGATGTACGGCCGCGCCATGGCCGTGGCGCGCCGCGTGGGCTCGGACATCCTGGACGGCAAGAAGGTGGGCACGCTGGACCGCCTGAAGTACGCGCTGGGCGACCTGTGCATCTACGGGCCGCTGCGCAATGCCATGGGCCTGTCGCGCATCCGCGTGGCCTATACGGCGGGTGCGGCCATCGGGCCCGAGCTGTTCCGCTTCTTCCGCTCCATCGGCATCAACCTCAAGCAGCTCTACGGCCAGACCGAGACCTGCGCCTATGTGTGCATACAGCGCGACGGGCAGGTGGAGCTGAGCAGCGTGGGCCAGGCCGCACCGGGCATCGAGCTGAAGATCGCCGACAACGGCGAGGTGCTGCTCAAGGGCGTGTCCGTGCTCAAGGAGTACTACAAGCGCCCCGACGCCACGGCCGAGGTGGTGGATGCCGACGGCTGGTTCCACACGGGAGATGCCGGCGTGATCGACGCCAGCGGCCAGCTGCGCATCATCGACCGCGCCAAGGACGTGGGCAAGACCAGCCGGGGCGCCATGTTCGCGCCCAACTACATCGAGAACAAGCTCAAGTTCTTCCCCCAGATCAAGGAGGCCGTGTGCTTCGGCCACGGCCGCGACCAGGTCTGCGCCTTCATCAACATCGACTACGAGGCCGTGGGCAACTGGGCCGAGCGCCAGGGCCTGCCCTATGGCGGCTATGTGGACCTGGCATCGAAGGCCAAGGTACTGGAGATGGTGGCCGACTGCGTGGCCCAGGTGAACGCCGACCTGGCCGCCGAAGCCGGCATGGCCGACACGCAGGTGGCGCGCTTCCTGGTGCTGCACAAGGAGCTGGACCCCGACGACGACGAGCTGACCCGCACGCGCAAGGTGCGCCGCGGCTTCATTGCCGACAAGTACGGCGTGCTGGTCGATGCGCTGTACACGGGCAAGCGTGAGCAGTTCATCGAGACCCAGGTCAAGTTCGAGGACGGCCGCACCGGCAGCGTCAGCGCCACGCTGTCCATCATCGATGCCAAAACCCATTCGGTGGCTGCCACCGCCAGGGCCTGACCGGAGCCGCTGACATGACCCACAAGAAGATCGGCGATGTCATCCTCGACATCAAGAACATCAGCCTGCGCTTCGGCGGCGTGAAGGCGCTGACGGACATCTCGTTCGATGTGCGCGAGCACGAGATCCGCTCCATCATCGGCCCCAACGGCGCGGGCAAGAGCTCCATGCTCAACTGCATCAACGGCGTGTACACCCCGTCCGAAGGATCGATCACCTTCCGGGGCAAGACCTTCAGCCACATGAACAGCCGCCAGGTGGCCGAGATGGGCGTGGCGCGCACCTTCCAGAACCTGGCGCTGTTCAAGGGCATGAGCGTGATCGACAACATCATGACCGGCCGCAACCTGCAGATCAAAAGCGGCATCCTGATGCAGGCCCTGCGCCTGGGCCCGGCCCAGCGCGAGGAGATCCGCCACCGCGAGTTCGTCGAGCACATCATCGACTTCCTGGAGATCCAGGCCTACCGCAAGACCCCCGTGGGCCAGCTGCCCTACGGCCTGCAAAAGCGCGTGGACCTGGGCCGCGCCCTGGCCATGCAGCCGCAGGTGCTGCTGCTGGACGAGCCCATGGCCGGCATGAACGTGGAGGAAAAGCAGGACATGTGCCGCTTCATCCTCGATGTCAACGACGAGTTCGGCTCCACCATCGTGCTGATCGAGCACGACATGGGCGTGGTCATGGACATCAGCGACCGCGTCGTGGTGCTGGACTACGGCAAGAAGATCGGCGACGGCGCACCCGACGAGGTGCGCCAGAACGAAGACGTGATCCGCGCTTACCTTGGCACAGGCCATTGAGGGGACTGACATGGGATTTTTTCTGGAAACCTTGTTCGGCGGCCTCATGGTGGGCACGCTGTACGCGCTGATCGCCATCGGCTTCGTGCTGATCTTCAAGGCCTCGGGCGTGTTCAACTTCGCCCAGGGCGCGATGGTGCTGTTCTCGGCCCTGGCCATGGCGCGCTTTTCCGAGTGGATCCCGAAGTGGATCGGCATGGAGCCGGGCTGGTTCACCAACCTGCTGGCCATCTGCGTGTCGCTGGCCATCATGGTGGTCGTGGCCTGGGTGATCGAGCGGCTGGCGCTGCGCCACCTGGTCAACCAGGAGCCCATCACGCTCTTGATGGCCACGCTGGGCATCGCCTACCTGCTCGACGGCCTGGGCCCGATGATCTTCGGCAGCGCCGTCTACAGCATCAACGTGGGCATGCCCAAGGACCCCATGTTCATCCTCGAGGGCCTGTTCCAGGGCGGCGTGCTGCTGAGCCAGGAAGACCTGTACGCGGCCTGCATCGCCGCGCTGCTGGTGGCCGCGCTCAGCGTGTTCTTCCAGAAGACCAAGACCGGCCGCGCGCTGCGCGCCGTGGCCGACGACCACCAGGCGGCGCAGTCCATCGGCATTCCGCTGTCGCGCATCTGGGTCATCGTCTGGTCGGTGGCCGGCGGCGTGGCCCTGGTGGTGGGCATCATCTGGGGCTCCAAGCTGGGCGTGCAGTACTCGCTGTCGCTGGTGGCCCTGAAGGCCCTGCCCGTGGTGATCCTGGGCGGCCTGACCTCGCTGCCCGGCGCCATCATCGGCGGCCTGATCATCGGCGTGGGCGAGAAGCTCTCCGAGGTCTACCTGGGCCCCATGGTCGGCGGCGGCATCGAGACCTGGTTCGCCTACGGTCTGGCCCTGTGCTTCCTGCTCGTGCGGCCCCAAGGGCTGTTCGGCGACAAAATCATTGATCGCGTTTGACCGTTACGGAGAACTTGCACCATGTTTTATCGTGAGAACGGTCAATTCAAGACGACCTACGCATCCGACCAGCAGATCTTCGGCGTCGCCCAGGACCGCTGGGCCATCGTGGCGCTGCTGGCCGTCGCCTTCCTGGTGATTCCCTTCAGCGTCAGCGACTACACCTTCCAGGCCGTGCTGATCCCCTTCCTGATCATGTCGCTGGCGGCGCTGGGGCTGAACATCCTGGTCGGCTACTGCGGCCAGATCTCTCTGGGCACCGGCGCCTTCATGGCCGTGGGCGCCTATGCGGCCTACAACCTGCAGGTGCGCTTCGAGGGCATGCCGCTGCTGGTGGCCCTGATCGGCGGCGGCGTGCTGGCCATGGTCTTCGGCGTGATCTTCGGCCTGCCCAGCCTGCGCATCCGCGGCCTGTACCTGGCCGTGGCCACGCTGGCCGCCCAGTTCTTCGTGGACTGGCTGGCCAGCCGCGCGGCCTGGGTGACGAACAACTCTTCCTCGGGCTCGGTGAGCGCGGGTCCGCTGTCCATCATGGGCTGGAAGATCGACACGCCCATGGAGAAGTACCTGCTGTGCCTGGGCATCCTGTGCGTGCTGGGCCTGGCCGCCAAGAACCTGGTGCGCGGCGCCATCGGCCGCGAGTGGATGGCCATGCGCGACATGGACGTGGCCGCCAGCGTGATCGGCATCCGCCCGACCTACGCCAAGCTCAGCGCCTTTGCCGTGAGCAGCTTCATCGTCGGCGTGGCCGGCGCGCTGTGGGGCTTCGTTCACCTGGGCGCCTGGGAGCCCGCGGCCTTCAGCCTGGACCGCTCGCTGCAGCTGCTGTTCATGATCATCATCGGCGGCCTGGGTTCGGTGGTGGGAAGCATCTTCGGCGCGGCCTTCTTCGTGCTGCTGCCACTGCTGCTCACCCAGGTGCCGCACTGGATGGGCCTGCCGCTGTCCACGGCCACGGCGACCTACCTGGAGCACATGATCTTCGGTGCGCTGATCGTGTTCTTCCTGATCGTGGAGCCGCATGGCCTGGCAAAACTGTGGGCGACCGCAAGACAAAAACTGCGTGTCTGGCCCTTCCCGCATTGAGTTGATCTGTATCGAGACAGGGCGCCACAGAGTGCCGGATAACCGGGGAATCTTCCCCAGCCAACTAGGAGACAACGTCATGATGTTCAAGAAAGTCGCCATCGCCGCCGCCACGGTCGCTGCTGGAATCGGCGCTCTCGTGGCCGCCCCTGCCGCACAGGCCCAGGACCAGTTCGTGCCGCTGCTGGTCTACCGCACGGGCCAGTTCGCGCCGCTGGGCATTCCATGGGCCGATGGCAAGCAGGACTACATCAAGCTGGTCAACGCCAAGGGCGGCATCAATGGCGTGAAGATCGCCTACGAGGAATGCGAGACGGCCTACGACACGGCCAAGGGCGTGGAATGCTATGAGCGCCTGAAGGGCAAGGGCGGCGGCGCTGCCGGTTTCGATCCGCAGTCCACCGGCATCACGTTCGCCGTGACGGACAAGGCGCCGGGCGACAAGATGCCCATCATCACCACGGGCTATGGCCTGTCGCAGTCGGCCGACGGCAAGGTCTTCGAGTGGAACTTCCCGCTGCTGGGCAACTACTGGACAGCGGCCGATTCCATCATCCAGGACATCCTCAAGAAGGAAAAGGGCAGCCTCAAGGGCAAGAAGATCGCCCTGGTCTACCACGACTCGCCCTATGGCAAGGAACCCATTCCGCTGCTGCAAAAGCGCGCCGCCAAGGAAGGCTTCGACCTGACGCTGCTGCCCGTGACGGCGCCCGGCGTGGAGCAGAAGTCCACCTGGCTGCAGATCCGCCAGCAGCGCCCCGACTACGTGCTGCTGTGGTCGGCCGGCGTGATGACACCCACGGCCGTGCGCGAGGCGCAGGCCACCGGCTACCCGCGCGAGAAGATGTACGCCATCTGGTGGGCCGGCTCGGACCATGACGTGAAGGACATCGGCGCCGGCGCCAAGGGCTACAACACCGTGACCATCCACAACACGGCCGAGCACGACAAGGTGCACGACGAGGTCAAGGCCATGGTCTACGACAAGGGCCAGGGCACGGCCACCGACGCCAAGGAACTGGGCGCCATGGCCCACACGCGCGGCATGGTGATCTCCATGCTGCAGGTGGAGGCCATCCGCACGGCACAGGAAAAGTACGGCAAGGGCAAGGTCATGACCTCCGAGCAGGTGCGCTGGGGCCTGGAGAACCTGAACCTCACGCAGGAGCGCCTCAACGAGCTGGGCTTCGGCAAGATCATCCGCCCCGTCAAGACCAGCTGCGACAACCACCTGGGCACCGACTGGTCGCGCATCGCCCAGTGGGATGGAGCCAAGTGGAAGGTGGTCTCCGACTGGTACCAGGCCGACAAGTCCATGGTCGAACCGCTGGTCAAGGAGTACGCGGACAAGTACGCCAAGGAAAAGAACGTAAAAGCTAGAACTTGCACCCCCTGAGGCGCTTGCGCGCCTTCCCCCTCTCTACCCGCTTCGCGGGGGAGGGGGACGACACCCTCGGTGCGGGGCGGCCCTTCCTCGGTGTCCCTGAGTTGGGGCATGCCCCGCGCAGAGATGCTTCGAGAGTTGCGGCCCCGCACTCCGCTTTCGTATCAACGCCCATGGACGACGCCATGACCACCGCACCCACCTCCGCCCCGGCCGCCAGCGATCCGCTGCTCGTGGTCAATGGCATCGAAGTCATCTACAACCATGTGATCCTGGTGCTCAAGGGCGTTTCGCTCCAGGTGCCGCGCGAGAGCATCGTGGCCATTCTGGGCGGCAACGGCGCGGGCAAGACCACGACGCTGCGCGCCATCTCCAACCTGCTCAAGGGCGAGCGCGGCGAGGTGACCAAGGGCACGATCGAGCTGGAGGGCGAGCGCATCGAAAGCCTCACGCCCTCCGAGCTGGTGCAGCGCGGCGTGGTCCAGGTCATGGAGGGGCGGCACTGCTTCGCCCACCTGACCATCGAGGAAAACCTCATGACCGGCAGCTACACGCGCACTGACAAGGGCGAGATAGCAGCCAACCTCGAGAAGGTCTACAACTACTTTCCGCGCCTGAAGACGCGCCGCACCTCGCAGGCCGCCTACACCTCGGGCGGCGAGCAGCAGATGTGCGCCATCGGCCGCGCGCTGATGGCCAATCCGCGCATGGTGCTCCTGGACGAACCCTCGATGGGCCTGGCCCCGCAGATCGTCGAGGAGGTGTTCAACATCGTCCGCGACCTCAACAGCAAGGAGAAGGTCACCTTCCTGCTGGCCGAGCAGAACACCAACATGGCCCTCAAATACTCGGACTACGGCTACATCATGGAAAGCGGCCGCATCGTCATGGACGGCGCGGCCTCGGACCTGGCCAGCAACGAGGACGTCAAGGAGTTCTACCTGGGCGTGGGCGGCGGCGAGCGCAAGAGTTTCAAGGACGTGAAAAGCTACAAGCGCAGAAAACGCTGGCTGGCCTGACCGGCGGACATTTCCCAGCCCCTGCCCCAGACCCTTCTTCCACAGGACTAGCCATGAGTGCCTTCTACGACGCGCTGGAGACGCGCACCCCTGACGAACGCGAAGCGGCGCTGCTGTCCGCCCTGCCCCGGCAGATCGCCCATGCGCAGCAACACTCTGCCGCCTTCGCCCAGATCCTGGCCGGCGTCGATGCCGCGCAGATCACCAGCCGCGAGGCCCTGGCCCGCCTGCCGGTGACGCGCAAGTACGAGCTGCTGCAGCGCCAGGCCGAGCAGCGGCCCGCGCAGATCTTCGGCGGCTTCAACGCCATTGGCCTGGGCCAGCCCATGCCGCGCCTGTTCTGCAGCCCCGGCCCCATCTACGAGCCCGAAAGCCGCCGCCCCGACTACTGGCGCATGGCGCGCGCGCTGCATGCCTCGGGCTTTCGGCCCGGCGAGCTGGTGCACAACTGCTTCAGCTACCACTTCGTGCCCGCGGGCTCGATGATGGAAAGCGGCGCCCATGCGCTGGGCTGCACGGTGTTCGCAGGCGGCACGGGCCAGACCGAGCAGCAGGTGCAGGCCATGGCCGACCTGCGGCCCGCCGGCTACGTGGGCACGCCCAGCTTCCTCAAGATCATTGTGGAAAAGTCCCTGGAGATGGGCCTGCCCATCCCCTCCGTGACCAAGGCCATGGTCTCGGGCGAGGCCTTCCCGCCCTCGCTGCGCGACTGGCTGGCCGAGCGCGGCATCGCGGGCTACCAGTGCTACGCCACGGCCGACCTGGGCCTGATCGCCTACGAGACCGAGGCCCGCGAAGGCCTGGTGCTGGACGAGCAGGTCATCGTCGAGATCGTGCGCCCCGGCACGGGCGACCCGGTGGCCCCCGGCGAGGTGGGCGAGCTAGTGATCACCACGTTCAATCCCGACTACCCGCTGATCCGCTTCGGCACGGGCGACCTCTCTGCCGTGCTGCCCGGCCAGTGCCCCACGGGCCGCACCAACGCACGCATCAAGGGCTGGATGGGACGCGCCGACCAGACCACCAAGGTGCGCGGCATGTTCGTGCACCCGGGCCAGATTGCCGACGTCGTGCGCCGCTTCCCCCAGGTGGGGCGCGCGCGGCTGGTGGTCACGGGCGAGATGGCCAACGACCAGATGCAGCTGCTGGTCGAGACCCGCGAAACCTCACCGGGCCTGGCCCAGCAACTGTCCGATGCCGTGCGCGAAGTCACCAAGCTGCGCGGCGATGTGCAGATGGTGCTGCCGGGCACCCTGCCCAATGACGGGAAGGTCATTGAAGACGCGAGGTCGTACAAGTAGCCACCGAGGCGCGGGGACGGCGGCCTCGCCGCCGAGCAGCATTCGCAGACCCTGAAAACATGACGCCTGTCAAGACTCCCAGGGTTTGCACTAGATCAATGGCAAGGGAATCTGCTGCGGCGCAATAGAAACAATTCTTAAAATCCGTCTCCTCGCGCATTCGGTTTCTCTTGCGTGTTTGCCCTCGAAGGCAAATGCGCATCGCCCCCTATCATTTGCACGCTATTTACTTGGAGACACTATGAAAGCATTGTTCAAGATCGCAGCCATTGCGCTGGCAGCCGGTGCAGCCCTTGGCGCCCACGCGCAGGACTATCCTGCCGCAGGCAAGACGATCACCCTCATCGTGCCGTTCACCGCAGGCGGCCCGACCGACAAGGTGGCCCGCGATCTGGCCGAGTCCATGCGCAAGCAGTTGAACAATGCCACCATCGTGGTGGACAACGCCGACGGCGCCGGCAGCACCATCGGCACGGCCAAGGCCGCACGTGCCCGTCCTGACGGCTACACGCTGCTGATCAACCACATCGGCATGTCCACGATCCCGTCGCTGTACCGCAAGCTGTCGTTCAACGTGCTCAACGACTTCGAGTACGCCGGCATCATCAACGACGTGCCCATGACCCTGATCGGCCGCCCCAGCCTGCCGGCCAAGAACTTCGCCGAGGTCAAGGACTGGATCGGCAAGAACCAGGGCAAGGTCAACCTGGCCAATGCCGGCATCGGTTCCGCCTCCCACCTGTGCGGCCTGATGCTGCAGGCGTCCATGAAGACGGAAATGACGCCCGTGCCCTACAAGGGCGCCGCCCCCGCGATTGCCGACCTGATCGGCAACCAGGTGGACCTGCTTTGCGACCAGACCACCAACACCACGGGCCAGATCACGGCCAAGAAGGTGCAGGCCTATGCCGTGACCACGCCGAAGCGCCTGACCATGCCCGCGCTCAAGGACCTGCCGACGCTGGCCGAAGTGGGCGTGCCCGACTTCCAGGTCACCATCTGGCACGGCCTGTACGCACCCAAGGGCACGCCGGCCGACATCGTCAAGAAGGTCAACGAGGCCATGAAGGCCGCCCTGAAGGACCCCGAGTTCATCAAGCGCCAGGAAGCCCTGGGCGCCGTGATCGCCAGCGACGGCCGCATTGAGCCCGAAGGCCACAAGAAGTTCGTCCAGGCCGAGATCGAGAAGTGGGGCAAGGTCATCAAGGCAGCCGGCACCTACGCCGACTGATCCCGAGGACCACCACCGCGACGGATCGCCCGGTTGCAACCACGATCAAGCCCGGCTTCGGCCGGGCTTTTTCGTTGCTGGGAGCCGCGCGACAGCAGCGGTGCAGGCTCAGGGCGCCGGCCCGCGCAGCGCCATCACGGCCTGCCAGCTGCCGCCGCGCTGGCTTGCGTTGTAGAGGTTGCTCTGCGTGTTGCCGGGACCTTCGTAGTAGCTGCCGCGCATCAGGCATTGCGCTCCCGAGGCCGTGCAGTGCACGAGTTCGACGCCGAACATCAGCGCCGGCCGGCCGCTGGCCCGGTCCAGCACCTGCTCGCCGCCCTTGCCCACATCGCAGGCCGAAGCCGGCCGCACCTGGCTCTGGCCGCTGAGCAGGGCCAGCGTGCCGGCATCGGGGTCCAGCAGCGCCCAGCCCCGGCCGTTGCCTATGCAGTAGGCCGCCGCCTTGGGGCCGAGGTTGGAGGCGTTGTCCAGAAACAGCAGCGAATACACGGCAGCCGCCGCTCCCGGGGGCGCCTGCGGGCCGGTGGGCGCCTTGGGCCTGTCGGCACAGGCGGCCAGTGCCAGCGTGGCGGCCAGCGCGCCCAGCCAGGGCAGGAATCGGGAGGAATGACGGAGGCGGTGCATGGAAGTCCTTTCTTTCTCGCAATCTGCGTGCGTGTTTAACACGGCGCGCGGCCTCTGCTGCGGCTCAGGCCGGGCCTTCGAGTTCGGCATGCCGCCGCTCGAACAGTTCAATGAGGTGGTCGGCCACGGCACGCACGCGCCGCGAATGGGCCAGGTCGGCATGCATGGCAAGCCAGATCGGCTGGTCGGCGCCCAGCTGCGGCTCCACGCAGACCAGCCCCGCCTGCCGCGCCAGGAAATGCGGCAGCACGGCCAGGCCCAGGCCGGCCTGGGCCGCGGCCAGCTGCGCGGACAGGGTATTGGTCTCCAGCCGGCAGGGCCGCCCGTGCAGGGCGCGCGCCATCCAGCGTGCGGCGGGCAGGTGGGCATGGCTGTCGTCCCAGCCAATGAAGGCATCGCCCTCGAACGGGTCCGAGCCGTGGGTGCCCGCGCTTCCGTTTCCGCCTGCGCGGCCTTGCACATAGCCGGCCGATCCATACAGGCCGAAGCCCAGCGTGCCCAGGCGCCGTATCGTGAGGTGGCCGGCCTCGGGCTGGGTCATGCGCACGGCCAGGTCGGCGTCGCGCCGGTGCAGGTTCAGCGTCTGCACGCCGCTGACCAGCTGCACGCGCAGACCCGGGTGGCGGGCGAACAGAGGGACCAGCGAGGGCGCGATCAGCGGGTTGGCCAGGTTCTCGGCCGTGGCCAGCCGCACCACGCCCGCGACCTGTGCCTGGCTTTGCGCGGCATCGCCCAGGGCCTGGGCCGCCTGCTCCAGCGCCTCGGCCGGGGCCAGCAGCGCCTGGCCGTCGGCCGTGAGCCGATAGCCGCTCTGGTGGCGGCTGAACAGCGGCATGGACAGCGCGGACTCCAGCCGGTCCAGCCGGCGCGAGACCGTGGCCACGCCCAGCCCCAGCGCGGCCGAGGCACCGCTCAGGCTGCCGGCGCGGGCAATGGCCAGGAAGATGCGGGCGTCGTCCCACTGCAATGAAATGCTCCTTTGTTTTCGGGAATTTTTTCCGAAAATGGAAGATCAAAGCGCGATTTTGTCAGTAGGCAAGGCCGCTTCGGAAAACCATACTGGCCCCTTGTTTCAGCAAGAGGATATGCAATGCAACAACGCAAACTCGGCCACGATCTGCAGGTATCCGCCCTGGGCCTGGGCTGCATGGGCATGAGCGAGTTCTATGGTCCGCGCGACGACGCCCTGGCGCTGCAGGCGCTGGACCATGCCGTGGAGTCCGGTATCGACTTCCTGGACACGGCCGATGTCTACGGGCCGCACCACAACGAGGAGCTGATCGGCCGCTTCCTGGCCACGCGCCGCCCGCGCGTGAAGATCGCCACCAAGTTCGGCATCGTGCGCAAGGCCGGGGAGTACCGGCGCAGCATCGACAACAGCGCGCAGTACGCACGGCAAAGCTGCGAGGACTCGCTGCGGCGCCTGGGCGTGGAGCGCATCGACCTGTACTACGTGCACCGCGTCGATGCCATGCGCCCCATCGAAGAGACCATGCAAGGCCTGGCGCAGCTGGTGCAGGAGGGCAAGATCGACCGCATCGGCCTGTGCGAAGTCAGCGCGGCCACACTGCGCCGCGCCCATGCCGTGCACCCGGTGGCGGCGGTGCAGACCGAGTATTCGCTGTGGACGCGCGAGGTGGAGGAAGAGGTGCTGCCCGTCTGCCGCGAGCTGGGCGTGGGGCTGGTGGCCTATTCGCCGCTGGGGCGCGGCTTTCTCACGGGGCGCTTTCATGCAGGCACGGCCTTCGAGCAGGGCGATTTCCGCGCCAGCCTGCCGCGCTTTCAGCCTGGCAACATCGACACCAACCAGGCCCTGGTGGGCGCCGTATCGGCCCTGGCGCAGCGCAAGGGCAGCACGCCCGCGCAGATCGCCCTGGCCTGGCTGCTGGCCCAGGGGCCGGACGTGGTGCCCATTCCGGGCACCCGGCGCATCGCCCATCTGCAGGACAACCTGGGCGCGCTGTCCGTGGCACTGACCCCCGCCGAGCTGGACGAGCTGCGGCGCGCCAGCGACGAGCTGCCCGTGGCCGGGCAGCGCTATACGGAGGAAGGCATGAAGGGCATCAACGCCTGAAGGGGCCGGTGGGGCCGCCGGCTTACCAGGTGACGTCGCTGTTCTCGGCGGCGCTGCGTCGCAGCATGTCGATCATGGGCGCGGCGCGCTGGCGCAGGCTGACGGCGTCGCGCGCGCCCGCTGCGGCGCTGTCCTGCTCGCCGTCCTGGGACTCGTCTTCATGGCTGGCCTTGCGGCGGGCGTCGTCGTCGGCGACGGCGGCCTCCAGCGCCTCTATGGCGGCGGGAATCTGCTGCACCGTGATGATGCCGCTGGCGCCGGGCGTCTTGCCGACGATCTCCAGGACCTGGCGGCCGTTGGATTCCAGCATGATGACGTCGGCCGTGGCACGGGACTTGAACTTGTAGAGCATGGCTATCCTTTTTCTGTGTGGCGTGTCATGCACTCAGCGGTACATGTACTCGCGGTTGAAAGCATAGTCCGATTGAGCCCCCACCATGGGTCCCGACTGGAGCCGTCCATCGGGATGCGTGCACAGCATCTGGTGCAGGGCGATCCAGCCGCGCTCGAATCCCATGGCGCAACCCGCCAGATAGAGCCGGTAGGCGCGCAGCACCTTGGCGGCACCTTCGGCATCGGCATGCTGCTCAAGGATACGCTGCGCCTGCGGCAGCCGGGCTTCCAGTGCGTCGGACCAGTTCCACAGCGTGCGTGCGTAGTGGGGCCGCAGGTTCTCCGTGTCCACCATTTCCAGCCCGCTGTGGCCCATGTCGTGCAGCACGCGGCTCACATGCATCAGCTCGCCGCCGGGGAAGATGTAGCGGTCGATGAACTCGCCCATGCCCGCGCCCAGCTCGGTGTTGTCCACGCCGCCCGCCGTGATGCCGTGGATCAGCGCCATGCCGCCCGGGCGCAGCAGGCGGTGCACGGTCTGGAAGTACTCGGGCAGCTGGGCCTGGCCCACATGCTCGAACATGCCCACCGAGCCTATCTTGTCGAAAGGCTGGCCGGGCGCCAGCGCGCGGTAGTCCAGCAGCTGCATGTCCACCTTGCCCTGCAGGCCGCGCTCGGCAATCAGCTGCTGCACGTAGCGGTGCTGGTTGTGCGAGAGCGTGATGCCCGTGGCCGTGACGCCGTAGTGCTCGGCCGCCCACAGCAGCAGCGCGCCCCAGCCCGCGCCGATGTCCAGGAAGCGCTCGCCGGGCCGCAGGTCCAGCTTGCGGCAGATGTGCTCCAGCTTGGCCTCCTGGGCCTGGGCCAGCGTCATCTGCGGATCGCGGAAATAGGCGCAGGAATAGACGCGGCGCGGGTCCAGCCACAGGCCGTAGAAGTCGTCGGAGATGTCGTAGTGGAACTGGATCTGCTGGGCGTCGCGCGCCAGCGTGTGCGCGGCCATGGAGCGCATGCGGGCCATGGCATGCCCCCACCAGTGCGATGTGCCGCGCACCGGATCGGACTGCAGCAGGCTGGCGGCCACCGCCATCACGTCGCGCATGCGGCCGTCGATGCGCACCAGCCCTTCCACGATGGCACTGCCCAGTGTCCCTATCTGCCCGGCCGCCAGGCTGGCCATGGCCGACATGGTCTGGAAATGCAGCACCACCTGCGCATCCGCAGGACCAGCGCGCTGGCCGGACGGCAGGATCACGGCCACGGGGACAGGGAGAGACGCCAGCCGCGCCTCGATGGAGCTCAGCACTTGTGTCATGGCGTTCATTTTTGACAGCAAGGCGCACTGCGTCAATCGCAGCCTGGGCTGTGCATGGCGGGGCATGGCGCCCCGCCACAGCGGGGGGAATCAGGCGATCAGCTGCCTGTAGTCGCGCCGTGTCTGATCCGTCACCGAAGCAAGCACTTGCTCGAAGGGCGTCTTGTGCCGTGCGACCAGCCGCAGGGATGCCACGGCGCGCGATTTGCAAAACCAATGACAGGTGTACTGCATGAGCAACAGCTCGGCCGTCATCGTGAAGGCGCGCGCACGGCGTTCGTCCTCGTTGCGGCTGTCGGCCACGCGCACGGAGGCAATGCCGCGCGCATGCAGCTGCATGGCGTCGCGCAGATCGAAGGACGACGAGGGAAAGAGCCGGTCCAGATAGGGCAGCGCCACGGGCAGCGTGCTCACGCGCGTGAGCTGCGGATCGGCCGTGGCCATCTCCTTGGCAAAGCGCTGGAACTGCTCGGCCAGGTTGGCCTCGGTGTTGTCCAGCACGGTCCAGATCTGGGCACGGCGCTGCTCGTCGTTCTCACCCAGGGCGCGCAGATAGCCTTCGATCAGGCCGCCCATCAGCTTCTCGATCTGGAATCGTCCCAGATACTGGGCCAGCAGCAGGGTATGCCGGCGCTGTTGCTGCGTCTTGAGCAGGTAGATTGCGATGAAGACAATGATCGCCAGCGTGAAGAAGTCCATGAAAGCAGCAAGGGGGCCAAGGGTGCGAGAAGGCTTGAGTGTAGTCAGGCGCGGCCTGCCCGCGATTTTGGTGGGCATAGGCCTGCTTCTGGGCGGCTGTGCCAGCCGGGGGGCCGGTGGCGACGGGCTGGGCTATTACTGGCAAAGCCTGCGCGGGCAAATGCACCTGCTGCAGGCCAGCCGCCCGATTGACGACTGGCTGCAGGACGAGAGCCTTGCGCCCGCACTGCGCGAGCGCCTGCTGTCGGCCCGGCGCATGCGCGCCTTTGCCGTGGAGCGCCTGGGCCTGCCCGATAACGCGAGCTACCGCCGCTATGCCGATCTGCAGCGGCCGTTTGCCGTATGGAACGTGGTGGCCGCGCCGCCCGACAGCCTGGAGCTGCACCGCTGGTGCTTTCCCGTGGCCGGCTGCGTGGGCTACCGGGGCTACTTTGCCGAGGCCGACGCCATGGCCCAGGCAAGGCAACTGGCCAACCAGGGCCTGGAGTCCGGCAGCTACGGCGTGCCCGCCTATTCCACGCTGGGCTACCTGAACTGGCTGGGCGGCGATCCGCTGCTCAACACTTTCATCGGCTGGGGCGAGGGCGAGTTCGCCGGCCTGCTGTTCCACGAACTGGCCCACCAGGTGGTCTATGTGGCGGGCGACACGGCCTTCAACGAATCCTTTGCCACCACCGTGGAGCGCCTGGGCACGCCGCTGTGGCTGGCCACCGAGGCCGGCCCCGCCGCCCGCGCACGCTGGGATGCAGGCCAGCTGCGGCGCGCGCAGTGGCGGGCGCTGACCGGCCACACGCGCCAGGCGCTGCAGCAGCTCTACCAGGACCCGCAGCAGCGCGGCCCCACCATGCCGCAGGCCAAGGCGCAGATCTACCAGCAGTTCCGCAGCGACTACGCTGCGCTGCGTGCGCAATGGCGCAGCGCCGATGCGGCCCTGCTGACCACCGATGCACAGCGCCAGCTCTACGACCGCAACCAGGCGCGGCTGGACCAGTGGGTGGCCGATGCCAACAACGCCAGCTTTGGCGCGCTGGCCGCCTACGACGACTGGGTGCCGGCCTTCACCGCGCTGTGGAAGCAGACGCAGACCCAGGCGTCGGCCCAGGCCGGCGGCGAGGCCGCCCAGGGCTGGCAGCGTTTCTATGCCGAGGTAGAGAAACTGGCCGCCCTGCCTGCCTTGCAGCGCAACACAAGGCTGTGCGGGCTCATGCCCGCCGATGCGCCCCTGCCGCCTGCCTGCGCCCCGGATCAGGACCGTGCGTCGGTATCCACGGACGGGTCGCATCCCGGCAACTGAATGCGGGCCAGCAGGCCGCTGGAGCTGCCAGGCAGCGGCGACTGCAGCTCCAGGCTGCCGCCATGCTGGGCCACGATCATGGACACGATGGACAGGCCCAGGCCGTAGCCCGGCGACGCCAGCTCCCGCACGGTGCCCTGGGGCAGGCGCAGGTCGTCCACATGGCGCACATGGCGCTCGCGCGCGGTGCTCAGCGCCGCCGCATCCATGCCCGGCCCCTCGTCGCGCACCTGGACGGTGTGGCTGTCGCAGACTTCGAGCAGCACCTCCGAGCCATCGCTGTAGCGCAGCGCGTTCTCCACCAGGTTGCGCAAGGCGATGGCCAGCGTGTCCACATCGCCCGCCACCGGACCGCAGGGCTGCTCGGGCAGCACCACGTCCAGCCGCAGCTGGGTGGATTCGTCCTGCTGCCAGAACTCGGAGGCCACCATGCTGGCCAGCGCGTCCAGCCGCACCTCGTCCTGCGCCAGCGCCGAGCCCGAGGCCGCGCGCGACAGCTGCAGCAGCTTTTCCGTGCGCTGGCGCAGCCGCTCCAGCGCCTCATAGGCCGCGCGCACATCGGTGTTGTCCACGCCCCTGTCCAGGGCCGTCTGCAGGCGCAGCGTGGCCACGGCCAGCGGAGTGCGCAGCTCGTGGGCCGCATTGGCAGCCATGGAGCGCTCCACCTGCAGCGCATGCGACAGGCGCTGCATCAGGTGGTTGATGCCCCGGCCCAGCCGCCACAGCTCGCGCGGCATGGCGTCCAGGTCCAGCGGCTCCAGGTTGGAGCCGCCGCGCTCGCTCAGCTGCAGTTGCATGTCGCGCAGCACGCGCAGGCGCCGCCGCGCGGTCACGCGCAGCGCCCAGCCCATGAGGGCGAGCATGACCAGCATCACCGCGCCCAGCGCTAGCAGCGCCCGCTGCAGCGCCTCGCTGCGCTCGACCATGGGATCGGCCAGCATCAGGAACAGCGGCTGCCGGGGATGGGCCACCACATAGATGCGCCAGCCCTCGCGCTCGTAGAAGCCCTCGCGCATGGGCACGGCAAAGGCCGCCACGGGGGCGGCCTGGGTACGCAGCAGCACGTTGCCGCGGCCGTCCTGCAGCTGGTAGACCAGATCCTCGGCCTCGTCGCCCGGCTGCGAGGCCACATGCGGGCGCTGCACGCCCTCGCGCGAGTGGTCTTCCTGTTCCAGCTGGTGCACGGCCACCTCCAGCAGGCGGTGGCCGCTGTCGATCATTTCCTGGTCGAAGTTGTGGTGCACGATGTGGCTGACATACCAGGCCAGCGCCAGCACGCAGGCCAGCCAGACGGCGGCCAGGGCCAGTGTCAGCTCGCGGGCCAGCTGGTCGGCCAGACGGGGCGGCAGCGCCAGGCTGTAGCGCTGCGGCTCATCCATGCTCAAGGGCCAGGCGGTAGCCGGTGCCGCGCACGGTCAGGATGCGGTCGCGCCCGAGCTTGCGGCGCAGCCGGCTGATGAACACTTCCAGCGTGTTGCTGTCGGCCTCGGCATCGAAGCCGTAGAGCGCATCGAGCAGATGCTCGCGCGCGTGCACACGCTGCGGCTGGGCCGTGAGCACGCGCAGCAGCGCCCATTCCTTGGGCGTGAGCAGCAGGGTGCGGCCGGCATCGCGCACCATTTCGCGGGCCAGGTCGATCTCCAGCGTGCCCATGCGCAGCACGGCGTCCTGTCCGGCCTGCATGCCGCCGCCGCGCCGGCTCACGGCGCGCAGGCGGGCCAGCAGTTCCTCGGGGTCGTAGGGCTTGACCAGATAGTCGTCGGCCCCCGCGTCCAGCCCGCGGATGCGGTCGCTGACCTGGTCGCGTGCCGTCAGCACGATGGTGACGGGAGGCTGCTCCAGCCGGCGCAGCGTGGGCATGAGCGCCAGGCCGTCGCCGTCGGACAGGTGCAGGTCCAGCAGCACGGCCGCGTAGCTGGCACCGGCCAGGCAGGCGCGCGCCTGGGCCAGAGAAGGCACGCTGTCGATCAGAAAGGCCTTGGAGCGCAGATAGCTGCCCACCGCCTGGGCCAGTGCCTCATCGTCTTCGACCAGCAGGATTCGCATGGGAGGCTGGGCCTTCGCACATCAGGGTGTGCACCGGGTACGGGCGCAACAGAGGGGACGGGAGGGGTTCAAGCTGAACGGAGTCTGAACGCGGGGTTCAGATGTTCTTAAGCTGCGAATTCTACGCTCGCGGC
>NZ_JADDRN010000050.1:0-19781 GCF_017355445.1 Delftia sp. SD018 | reverse complement strand
GCAGCGAAGCGGAGGGTCGCGGACATTCGGGTCGCCTTCTTTGATCTGACCTTTCTTGGCGAATCAAGAAAGGGCAGTCGGCCGCCGGGCCGAGACCCGGCCTCGAAAAACAACCACCCGGCCGGGGCAA
This sequence comes from Delftia sp. SD018, assembly GCF_017355445.1. Taxonomy (NCBI): domain Bacteria; kingdom Pseudomonadati; phylum Pseudomonadota; class Betaproteobacteria; order Burkholderiales; family Comamonadaceae; genus Delftia; species Delftia sp. SD018. Next base: position 19,651 of record NZ_JADDRN010000050.1, on the reverse strand, counting down.
AAAAAGGCGACTCCGGCGAGCAGAGACACAACTCAGCCCTCCTTGAACAACCTCCCCCCCACAAAATCCACAAACGCCCTCACCTTAGGCGACAACTGCCGACTCGACGCCCACAGCGCCGAAAACTGCCCCGTGTGCGTCAGGTCCTCCGCCAGCACCCGCTGCAGTTCGCCACGCCCCAGTGCATCGCGCGCCAGGAAGTCGGGCATATAGGCCAGCCCCATGCCCGCCACGGCCGCGCCCAGCATGGCTTCCATGTTGTTGCAGACCAGGGCGGCGGGCAGGTGGGGCGGCATGCCGGGCAGCACCCATTCCTCCAGCTTGCCGCTGCTCAGGAAGCGGTAGCGCAGGCAGCTGTGCTGTGCCAGTTCGGCGGGGGATTGCGGTATGCCCCGTGCCGCCAGGTAGTCGGGCGAGCCTGCCAGGATGAAGCGGAACGGCCCCAGCCGGCGCGCCACCAGGCGTGAGTCGGCCAGTTCGCCGCTGCGGATGACCACGTCCAGGCCGGCTTCGACCACGTCCACCAGGTGATCGTTGAAGTCCAGGTCCAGGTCAACCTCCGGGTACAGGGCCTGGAACTCGGGCAGCACGGGCAGCAGGAAGCGGTAGCCGATGGTGGGCAGGCTCACGCGCAGCCGTCCGCGCGGCGCCTCGGCGGCGGCCTGCATGGTGGCGCGCGCATCGTGCAGTTCATCCAGGATGCGGCGGCAGCGCTCATGGAACAGCGCGCCTTCCTGCGTGAGGCGTACCTGGCGCGTGGTGCGCTGGAACAGGCGCAGGCCCAGTTGCTGTTCCAGCCGCGCCACGTTCTTGCCTACGGCCGAGGCCGAGATGCCCAGGGCGCGCCCGGCCTCGGCAAAGCTCAGCAGGTCGGCTGCACGCACAAAGGATTCGAGTCCGCTGAAGCTGTCCATGTCGATTGCCAACCTGGGGTTGGGAGTGTGGGGAGTCTGGCGCCCATTTTCACGGCATTGCAGCGCTTTTATCGTTCATGCATGCCTGGCCATGTGCGGCCGGGAAATTGCGAAAGCCTTGCCAACCATGTCCTCCTGCCTGACTTCTTCCCGCGCACCGGGTGCGCTCCACGGTACAGCGCGACCGCGTGCATCCCCGGTCTGGGTGCTGTTGTCGGTGTGCCTTGCGGCGCTGGCGATGCCGCTGAGCTTTACCGGGCCGGCCGTGGCCCTGTCTGCGCTGCGCGAGGCGCTGGGCGGCGGGCCGCTGGCGCTGAACTGGGTGACGAATGCCTTCATGCTGAGCTTTGGCGCCACGCTGATGGCGGCCGGCGCGCTGGCCGATCTGCACGGGCGGCGGCGCGTTTTCCTGACCGGGCTGGGCGTGGTGCTGGCCAGTGCGCTGGCCCAGGCCTGCCTGGGCGGGCAGGGAGCCATTGTCGTGTTCAACCTGCTGCGTGCGCTGCAGGGCCTGGGCGCGGCGGCCGCGCTGGCGGGCGGCACGGCGGCGCTGGCCCAGGTGTTCGACGGGACGGCGCGCATGCGTGCCTTCAGTGGCGTGGGCACGTCGTTCGGCGTGGGCCTGGCCTTCGGGCCGTTGCTGTCGGGCTGGTTGCTGGGCGTGGCGGGCTGGCGCGGCGTGGTGCTTTGCGTGGCCGCCGTGGCGCTGGCCGCGCTGGTGCTGGGGCTGCGCTGCATGCCGGAGTCGCGCAATCCGAAGGCGCAGCGGCTGGACCGGGCCGGTGCGCTGCTGTTCACCGCAGCCCTGGCGCTGCTGACCTGGGGCGTGCTGCAGGGGCCGGAGGCGGGCTGGTCCAGCGGGGCGGCGCTGCTGCCGCTGGCCGGTGCCGCGCTGGCGCTGGCGGCCTTTGTGGCCGTGGAGCGGCGCGTGCAGCAGCGCACGGGGCAGCCCATGCTGGACCTGTCGCTGTTTCGCTATCCGCGTTTCGTGGGCGTGCAGTTGCTGGCGGGTGCGCCGGCCTATGCCTTCGTGGTGCTGCTGGTGCTGCTGCCGGTGCGCTTCATCGGCGTGGAGGGCATGGCGTCGCTGCAGGCGGGGCAGCTGATGTTTGTGCTGTCCCTGCCCATGCTGTTCGTGCCGTTGCTGGCGGGCTGGCTCACGCGCTGGGTTTCGGCCGCGCTGCTGTGCCTGGCGGGGTTGCTGGTTTGCGCGGCGGGCCTGCTGTGGCTGGGCGGGTGCGCGCCGGGCACGGCCTTTGCGCAGATGGCGCCTCCGCTGCTGCTGATAGGCCTGGGCATCGGGCTGCCCTGGGGTTTGATGGATGGCCTGGCCGTGAGCGTGGTGCCCAGCGAGCGCGCCGGCATGGCCACGGGAATTTTCAGCACGGTGCGCGTGGCGGGCGAAGGCATGGCGCTGGCGCTGGTGGGCGCGGTGCTGGCCGCATTGCTGGTATGGCGTCTGTCGGCCCTGGCAGCTCAGGCGCCCCAGGCAGTGCAGGCGCCCCACGCGGTGCATGCCACCGGCCGCGCGGCGCAGTTGCTGGTGACGGGGAACATCGCCGAGGCCATGGCCCTGCTGCCCGGCCTGTCTGCACCCGCCGTGCTGGCGGCCTATGGCCAAGCCTTTGGCATCTTGCTGGATGTGCTGGCGGGCATCACGGTGCTCACGGCGCTGGCGGTGTACGGGTTCCTGCGTGCCGGGGCCCCCACGGATACCGGTACGGGCACGGACATGGCACATGCCTGACAATCGCGGGTTTCACTCAGCCGCCAGCCGCTTTTCGCCATGTCAGAGGAATCCCAGAACAACGCCCCCCAGACCCCCTATGAATGGATCGGCGGCGAGCCCAGGGTGCAGGCCCTGGTGGACCGTTTCTACGATCTGATGGACCTGGAGCCCGGCTATGCCGAACTGCGTGCCGCCCACGGCAGCACGCTGGCCGATGCGCGCCAGAAGCTGTTCTGGTTCCTGTGCGGCTGGCTGGGCGGCCCGGACCATTACCAGGACCGCTTCGGCCACCCGCGCCTGCGCATGCGCCACATGCCGTTTTCCATCGGCATCCTGGAACGCGACCAGTGGGTGGCCTGCATGGACCAGGCCATGGGCGAGACCGGCGTGCCTGAGGATTTGCGCGTGCGCCTCAAGGCCAGCTTCATGAACACGGCCGACTGGATGCGGAACCGGTAGCAGCTGGCTGCCCCCGGCGCTGCTGAAAAAAAAGGGCCGGCCCCCTGCAGGAGGCCGGCCCAAGCAGCAATCGGTTGGGGTTCAGAGCTTTTCGTCGCGCATGTAGTACCAGTGGTACAGGAACCGCTGCCCCAGCCGGCGAAACGGCGCAAACGCGGGCGAACGCACCATGTTGAAGACGTTCGGGTACTCCAGCTCCGAGTTGTAGATGGGCAGCTCGAAGGTCTTGCTCTGGCGCCCCGCGATGCGCTCGGCCATGCGACGGCCCGCGTGGGCCGAGAAGGAGACGCCGTTGCCGCCATAGCCCACGGCGTAGAAGATGCTCTGGGCCGGGTCGGGCTGGAAGACGCGCGGCATCATGTCGTGGCTCACATCGACCCAGCCCCACCAGGAGTAGTCGATGGTGATGCCCTTGAGCGCCGGGAACTTGCGGTGCAGGCCGTCCACCAGCTTGGCCATGTGGATGGGGTTGGGCGCATCGGCACCCGTGACGGCGCTGCGGCTGCCGATCTGCACGCGGTTGTCGGGCAGGCGGCGGTAGTAAAAGCGCAGCGTGCGCGTGTCGGTGATGACCTGGGTGGTCTTGAAGCCCGTGGCCTCCAGTTCCTGCTCGGTCAGCGGCCGCGTGACCAGCGAGTTCGAGAGGATGGGCATGATCTTGGAGCGCAGGCTGCCATGCAGGGCGTTGCTGGTGTAGCCGCCCGTGGCAAAGCCCACGGCGCGCGCCCGCACGGTGCCGCCGGGCGTGCGCAGGTGGTGCACGCCGTTGCGCGTCTCGACGCCCAGCACCGGGCTGGCCGGGTGCACCTTGACGCCCAGCTCCCGCGCCTTGCGCAGGTAGCCGAAGGCCAGCTTGAGCGGGTGCACGCCGATGCCGTCGGGCTCGTGCATGGCGCCGTGGCTGTCGGCGTCGTTCACATAGTCGCGGCGCAGCTCCTCGGGGCTGAGCATGCGGGCGTCGTAGCCGAAGACCTCGCGCATGATCTGGGTCTCGTTGCGCAGGAAGTCGAGTTTCTTTTCGCGGTGGGCGATGTAGAGGTGGCCGCCGGGCTGGGGCTCGCACTCGGGGAATTCGGCCACCAGGTCCTTGAAGGTCTGGAAGCCCTCGCGGATCTCGGCGTCGAGCTTGAGCGCCACGTCCTTGCCCCAGCGCGCAATCCACTGCGAGCGGTACAGGCGCCCGCTGGCGTTCTGCCCCTGGCCGCCGTTGCGGCTGGTGCAGCCCCAGGCGGTCTGGTTGGCGTCCAGCACCACGGCGCGTATGCCGTGCTCGCGCGCCAGGAACAGGGCCGTGGCCAGGCCCGTGAAGCCCGAGCCGACGATGGCCACGTCCACGTCCATGTCGCCGGTGACCGGGCCGTCATCGTCTGGCGGGCGTCCCGCCGTGCCGACCCAGTAGGTGGGCGCATAGCCCGTGCCGTGGCCCGGGTTGGCGGCCACCAGCGGGTCGTACTGAGGGTCGTAGGGACGCAGGTGGCTGGGGCGGATGTCCTCGGCTTTCATGGCGGATGTCTCCTGGTGCGGCGGCTTGGGATCTGCCGCTTTTTGCTATGGATTCGGTGGAATGGGGCCAATGCCGGCAAGCCCTGCAAGGCGGTGCGCCGACGATGGAATCAGCATAGCCAGCAGGCCATGGAGCCAGTTAGCGCCACAGCCCAGCTTTCGATAGAGCCAGTGGCGGCCGGTGCGCGCGCCTGGACCTAACGATTGATGGCATCTGGTTCTAACGGGTCCGTGTGCCTGCTACCTACCATGGTCCATCGACATTTCGATGACGCGGCGCGGCGGCCCTGCCCGGGGCCCGGCGCCGTGGTACCCACCACAGACAAGGAGACAGCATGAGCGCAGACACCAACCCTCCGGATGCCCAGTTCCTGGCCCGCTTCGCCGAGGCCTGGAACCGCCACGACATCGAGGCCCTGATGGGCTTCATGGCCGATGAGTGCGAGTTCCACGCCGTGGCCGGGCCCGATCTCATGGGCCGCAGCTTCGTCGGCCGCCAGGCGGTGCGCGAGGGTTTCCAGATGGCCTGGCAGGCCTTCCCCGATGCGGCCTGGCTCGATGGAGACCATTTCGTGCAGGGCGACCGTGGCGTGTCCGAGAGCACCTTCAAGGGCACCAAGGCCGACGGCCTGCGCGTGGAAGCGCGCATGGTGGATGTCTTCACCTTCAAGGACGGAAAGATCGCCGTGAAGAACGCCTTCCGCAAGGACCGCCCGCCGGTGGCGGCCGCCTGACGGCGCGGGGCCTTGCGGCCCCGTGCCACCGGGAACACCGGATACGCCACGGCAAGGCGCGCACCTGCGCAGCCACCACAACAGAGCATCAGCCGTGGCGCCTGAACGCAACAGGAGACAAGACATGATCGGACATCAGCAAGCCTCTTCGCCGGGGCTTTCACACGGGCTCAAACAGCGGCACATGACCATGATCGCCCTGGGCGGCGTCATCGGCGCCGGGCTGTTCGTGGGCAGCGGCGTGGTCATCAAGTCGGCCGGGCCGGCCGCGATTCTTTCCTTCCTCATCACGGGCCTGCTCGTGGTGCTGGTCATGCGCATGCTGGGCGAGCTGGCCTGCTCCATGCCCGGCGGAGGGTCCTTCTACGAATATGCGCGAGAGGCCTGGCGCGACCGCCCCGGCGTGGGCCGGCTGGCAGGCTTTCTGACGGGCTGGATGTACTGGTACTTCTGGGTCATCGTCGTGGCGCTGGAGGCCGTGGCCGGTGCCGACCTGGTGCGCTACTGGCTGCCCGATGTCCCCAACTGGAGCATCAGCCTGGTGCTGCTGGTGATGCTGACGCTGACCAACCTGGTCTCGGTGAAGTCCTTTGGCGAGTTCGAGTTCTGGTTCGCCTCCATCAAGGTGGCGGCCATCGTGGTCTTCCTGTTCGTGGCCGGCGTCTACGTGCTGGGCCTGACGCCTGCGTCGCAGGGCATGCACTTCGGCAACCTCACCGGCAATGGCGGCTTCATGCCCAACGGCATCGTGCCGGTGCTGACCGGGGCCGTGGCGGCCACGGGCTTTTACTTCGGCGCCGAAATCGTGACCATCGCGGCGGCTGAAACTGCCGAGCCGCAGAAGGCCGTGGCCAAGGCCACCAGCTCGGTGATCACGCGCGTGCTGGTGTTCTATGTGGGCTCCATCTTCCTGGTGGCCTGCCTGGTGCCCTGGAATGCGGTTGGCATCGCCACGCCGTATGTGAGCGCACTGAACACCATGGGCGTGCCCGCTGCCGCGCAGATCATGAACGCCATCGTGCTGACGGCCGTGCTGTCGGCGCTCAACTCGGGGCTGTATGCATCCTCGCGCATGCTGTTCGCGCTGACGCGGCGCGGCGATGCGCCCCAGGCGCTGGCCAAGGTCAGCCGCAATGGCGTGCCCACGCGCGCCATCCTGGTGGCCACGGTGTTCGGCTACGGCGCCGTGGTGATGTCCTATGTGTCGCCCGACAAGGTGTTCGCCTTCCTGGTCAATTCCTACGGCACGGTGGCGATCTTCGTCTACATCCTGATCGCCATCTCGCAGCTGCGCCTGCGCTCCCGCCTGGAGCGTGAGGCGCCGCACCTGCTCAAGGTGCGCATGTGGTGCTATCCGTACCTGACCTGGTTCGCCATCTTCGGCATGCTGTCCATCGTCATCGCCATGGCCTTCATTCCCGAGCAGCGCACACCGCTGGCGCTGGGCGTGGCCAGCCTGTGCATCCTGCTGCTGGCCTATGGCGTGCGGCAGTTCCTGCAGCGTGGCGTGTCGCCGGTGGTGTCCTCGCTGTCCGAGGCCGCGCAGCCCGAGCCGCAGAAGTACTGACCCAGGGGCGACGGGACCGGCAGGGCCGGTCCCGGCCACTCCTTGCGTTACTTCTCGGGCTGCTCCTCACGGATCGCATCGGCCAGGGCCTTCACGCCCTGGCCGATGTCGTTGGCGGGTATGGACTGGTAGCCCATGCGCATGAAGCTGCCGGGCGTGCCCGGGCGGGCGAAGAACACATCGCCGGGCTCGATGAGCACGCCGTGCGCCGCGGCGCGCTGCGCCAGGGCTTCGACAGGCATGTGGTCGGGCAACTGCACCCAGCACGAGCCGCCGCCGCGCACGGGCGTGATGCGGCAGCCGGGGGCATGCTCGGCCATGGCGGCCGTGAGGGCTGCGTGCCGCTCCTTCTGCGCCTGGGCCAGGCGCCGCTGCTGGGCCTCGTAGTGGCCCAGGGAGATGAACATGGCCAGCGTGCGCTGCACGAAGGTGGCGGGGTGGCGGATCATGAGCCGGCGCAGCGCGCGCAGCTCGCGGATCAGCTCGGGCGCAGCCACGATGTAGCCCACGCGCAGGCCCGGCGCCAGGCTCTTGGACAGGCTGCCCACGTAGATCACGCGGTTGCTGCGGTCCAGGCTCTTGAGTGCCGGAATGGGCTGGCCGTCGAAGCTGCTCTCGCTCTCGTAGTCGTCCTCGATGAGGATGATGTCGTGCGCCTCGGCCATCTCCAGCAGCGCCTCACGCCGCGCCAGCGGCATGGTCACGCCCGTGGGGCATTGGTGGCTGGGGGTCACGTAGAGGTAGTCGAGCTGGCGCAGCAGCGGCGTGACCGGCAGGCCCTGGCCGTCCACCGGCAGCGGGATGACCTGGGAGGTACGGCTGCTGAAGATGTTGCGCGCGTCGGGGTAGCCGGGCTCCTCGATGCCCACGGCCGTGCCCTCGCGCATCAGCAGGTCGGCCACCATGTAGAGGGCGTGCTGCGCACCCACGGTGATGATCAGCTCGTCGGCCGAGGCCCAGACGCCGCGCCTGGGCAGGATCTTGGTCTGCACCTGCTGGATCAGCATCTCGTCGTCGCGCGCGATCTGGTCGGGCGCCCACTGGCGTATGTCCAGCACGCCCAGGGCCTTGAGGCAGCATTCGCGCCAGGCGGCCGTGGGAAACAGCTCCTTGTCGAACTGGCCGTACAGAAAGGGATAGGGGTAGCGCTGCCAGTCCTCTTCCTTGACGATGCTGCGCTGCTGGCTGGGCAGCAGCCACAGGCGCCGCGACCAGTCGGTGCGGCGGCCTTCGCCAGGGGTGGTGCTGGCCGCAGCGCCGCCCGGCGTGCGCCCCTTGAGTACGTCGGGATGGATGAAGTGGCCCTTGCGCTGGCGGCTCAGCAAAAAGGCTTCCTCGGCCAGCTGCTGGTAGGCCAGCACGACGGTGATGCGTGCCACGCCCAGGTGGCGCGCCAGCTCGCGGCTGGAGGGAATGGATTCGCCGGGTGCGAGGATGCCCGAGAGGATGGCATCGACCAGCATCTCGCGGATCTGGCCCTGCAGGCTCAGGGAGGGGCGGGCGCTGCGGCGAAACAGCTGCCCCCACATGGCGCCCTCGGGCGGTTGCGGCTGCGTGGCCGCGCGCTTGTCTGTCATGTCTTGTCGTTCCCGCCGCTGCGGCGGGCCGCTCGCTGTGTTTGTCTCCCGCGCAGGTGCAGGGCAGGGCCTGCATCCGCGACCGGCCAATATAGGCCAGCCGGTGCGCCACGGGGCCCGGAGTTTGCGATGGTTGCAATTTTTGCGGAGAGGCCGGAAATTGATATACAATCGTTGTCTTGGCGGCTGTAGCTCAGCTGGATAGAGTACTTGGCTACGAACCAAGGGGTCGTGGGTTCGATTCCTGCCAGCCGCACCAAAACGACAAGCCTCAGAACTGCAAAGTTCTGAGGCTTTTTCGTTTCAGGCGCCCGCACAGGCCCGCACAGAGGCCGTGGCAATGGTTCAGGCGCTGGTCAACGGTTGTTTTTCGATATTTTCATGGTTTTCCGTAAGCGTTCAAAAAGCACGCTATAATTCGAAGCTTGGCGGCTGTAGCTCAGCTGGATAGAGTACTTGGCTACGAACCAAGGGGTCGTGGGTTCGATTCCTGCCAGCCGCACCAAAACGACAAGCCTCAGAACTGCAAAGTTCTGAGGCTTTTTCGTTTGTGCTCAGTTGGTGCCGCCGTTGGTGTCGAGGTTTGTTCGGCGTCTTCGCCTGCTGCGGTGATCTGTGTGAAGATCGGCTCCCTATGAGCAAGGCTTTCACCAAGGAATCCGACGGCGACGACGATGATGAAGTCGGCCTGCCGCCCTTGCCGCCGGGCGGCAAGAACTACATCACGCCCCAGGGCTTCGCGCGGCTGAAGACGGAGCTGCTGGACCTGATCGACAACGAGCGTCCGCGCATCGTGGAGATCGTGCACTGGGCGGCCAGCAATGGCGACCGCTCCGAGAACGGCGACTATCTCTACGGCAAGAAGCGCCTGCGCGAGATCGATAGGCGCATCCGCTTTCTGACCAAGCGGCTGGAGATCGCCGAGGTGGTCGATCCCTCCGTGCATGCCGGCAGCGAGCAGATCTACTTCGGCGCCACCGTCACCTATGTCGATGACGAAGGCGAGGAGCGCACCATCACCATCATGGGCATCGACGAGGCCGACAGCGCACGCCAGCAGGTCAGCTGGATCGCACCCGTCTCGCGCGCCCTGCTCAAGGCCCGTGTGGGCGACGAGGTGGCCCTGCCCACACCCGCAGGTGTGCGCACGCTGGAAGTGCTGGAAGTCACCTACCCGGAGCCGGGCAGCGCCGCCGGGTGAGCGTTCAGGGCTGCAGTTTCTGCAGCAGCTCCAGCGTGGGATAGCCGTCGGCCACCAGGCCCTGGCTTTGCTGGAACTGGCGCAGGCCCGCGCGCGTGGCCGGGCCCATCACGCCATCGGCCGTCCCGGCTGAAAATCCCCGTTCGTTGAGCGCAGCCTGCAAGGCGCGCAACTGCTCGCGCGACAGCGGTGCCAGATCGCGCGGCCAGGCCGCCTGCACGCCCGGGCCGCCGGCCAGTTGCTGCGACAGCAGGCCCACGCCCAACGCGTAATTCACGGAGTTGTTGTAGCGCAGGATGGTGCGGAAATTGGCACCCACCATGAAGGCCGGCCCACGCGCGCCGGCCGGCGCGATCACGCTGGCATCGGCCATGGCGGGCAGGGCGGATCCGTCCACGGCCTGCACGCCTTCGGCTGCCCATTGCGCGCTGTCCTGGCGCACGCTGGTCTCGGCGCGTGCATGGTCAAAGCCTGCCGGCAGGCGCACTTCCACGCCCCAGGGCTCGCCCGTCTTCCAGCCCGAATGGGCCAGGTAGTTCGCCGTGGAGGCCGTCACATCGGGCAGACTGCCCCAGATGTCGCGGCGGCCGTCGCCATCGGCATCCACCGCATAGGCCAGGAACACGGAGGGAAGGAATTGCGTGTGGCCCATGGCACCCGCCCAGGAGCCGATCATGTGGGCCGCATCGATATCGCCGTTGTCGATGATGCACAGGGCTGCGAGCAGCTCCTTTTGCGCCCAGGCGGCGCGCCGGCCGTCAAAGGCCAGCGTGGCCAGCGCATCGACCGTTGGGAAGTTGCCGAAGTTGCTGCCGAAATTGCTTTCCATGCCCCAGATGGCGGCGATCACCTCGGCCGGCACGCCATAGCGCTGGCTGGCCGACTGCAGCGGTGCAGCCGCTTCGCGCAGCTTGGCGCGGCCCTGGGCAATGCGCTGGGCCGATACGGCGCTGTCCAGGTACTGCCAGGGCGTGCGCGTGAATTCAGGCTGCGAGCGGTCCAGCTGCACCGCGCGGCGCTGCAGCCGGGCAGGCTCCAGTGCGCTGCGCACGGTTTTCTCCGAGATGCCGGCGTCCAGCGCCTTGCGCGCGAAATCCCGCTTCCATGCTTCGAAGCTGGTGGCCTCGGCCTGCTGGGCGGCATCCGGCGCGGTGGCCGGTTCGGGCTGCACGGGCGCGGCAGGCGCCGTGGGGGCGGGCATGGAGGGCGGCACCGTGACCGGCGCAGGCGCCGGCCGGGACGCGCAGCCGGCCAGCAGCACGGCGGCCAGGGCGGTGGCCAGGGCGGCACGGTTGAGCGCGGCGGGATGGCGGGCGGTGGGAAAGGCGTGGGCGGTGGCTTGGGCGGCGGCTTGGGCGGTGGCGTGTGCGTGGTGCATCCGGCCATTGTCTCCGCTGCACCCCGGCTCGGAGTGCAACACGGTGTTTCTGCATTGGGCGTGCGGGGCCGCTATGCTGTGCGGCCATGACTGCCATCGCTCCGCCGCCATCACCATCCCTGGTTCTGCACGATGCCGCGCTGGCCCTGCGCGCCTTGCTGCCGCCCGGCCGGCGCTGGCTGGTGCTGACGGGCGCGGGCTGCAGCACGGGCTCCGGCATTCCGGACTATCGGGATCTGGAGGGGCAATGGAAGCGCCCCCAGCCGGTGACGCTGCAGGCCTTCATGGGCAGCCATGCCACGCGCCAGCGCTATTGGGCGCGCAGCCTGCTGGGCTGGCCCGTGATGGCGCAGGCCAGACCCGGCCAGGCCCACGCGGCACTGGCGCAGTTGCAGCGGCACGGATGGATCGAAGGCCTGGTCACCCAGAATGTGGACGGCCTGCATACGGCCGCGGGCAGCGATGGCGTCATCGACCTGCACGGCCGCATCGCCGCCGTTCGCTGCATGGGCTGCGGCGCCGGCATGGAGCGCGCCGTGCTGCAGGCCATGCTGCTGGAGCGCAACCCCGGCTGGGCCGGCCTGAGCGCCCAGGCCGCGCCCGACGGCGATGCCGATCTGGAGGGGCGCGACTTCAGCCGCTTCGACGTGCCGGCCTGCCCGCACTGCGGCGGCGTGCTCAAGCCCGATGTGGTGTTCTACGGGGAAGGCGTGCCCAGCCAGCGGGTGCAGGCCGTGCGCGCCATGCTGCAGCAGGCCGGCGGGCTGCTGGTCGCCGGTTCGTCGCTGATGGTGTATTCAGGCCTGCGCTTCGTGCATGAGGCCGTGGCCCAGGGCAAGCCGGTGGCCGCCATCAACCAGGGCCGCATGCGCTCCGAGGATTTGCTGGCCCTCAAGATCGAGCAGGACTGCGGCCCGTTGCTGCAGCAGCTGGCCCTGGACCTGGAGCAATGAAAAAGCCCCGCAGGAGCGGGGCAGTGTTCAGGGGATGACGCGCGATGCGCGCACCACCGAGTGCACGCGGCGCAGGTTGCGCAGCGCGGACTCCACCTGCTGGTTGTCGTGCACCGAGATCACGAAGCACAGGTCCGTGGTGCTCATGGCGGCCTCGTCGGCCATGTCCACGCGCAGGATGTCCACCTCGGCGCCCGCCAGCTCGGCCGCCACGCGCGCGAGCACGCCCTTGCCGTTGTTGACGGTGACCACGATGCGTGCCTCGAACAGGCGCGCGGCATCCATCTCATCGGCCCACTCGACCACGATGAAGCGGTCCCTGTCCTTTTCCTGCAGGCGCTGCGCGATCTTGCACTGCGCATGGTGGACGATCAAGCCTTCGCCGCTGCCCAGGTAGCCCACGATGGGGTCGCCCGGCACGGGGCGGCAGCATTGCGCGTAGTGGATGGAGCCCTGGTTGGAGCCGTCCAGCAGCACGGCGCCCTGGAAGGGACGGTTGCTGGAGTTGAAGCGTTCGCGTGTGAGCAGCAGGGCGTCGGGCCGGTGGCCGTGGCGCGCCATCAGCGCCGTCAGGCGCGAGGCCACCAGCGACGCAATGCGCCGGCCCATGCCGATGTCCACCATCAGGTCGGCGCGGCTGCGGCTGCCGGCCATGCGCAGCACCTCGTCCCACAGTGCCTGGTTGGCCTCGTCGGCCGGCGGCACGGCATCCATGCCTTCGGCACGCATGGCCTGGGCCAGCAGGTTCTCGCCCAGGCGGGCCGATTCGCTTTGCGCGGCCGACTTCAGGTAGTGGCGGATCTTGGAGCGCGCGCGGCCCGTCTTCACGAAGCCCAGCCAGGCCGGGTTGGGCGTGGCGTCCTCGGAGGTGACGATCTGCACCACGTCGCCGCTCTTGAGTTCGGTGCGCAGCGGCACTTCCTCGTTGTTGATCCGGGCGGCCGTCATGTGGTTGCCGACCTTGCTGTGGATGGCATAGGCGAAGTCCACCACGGTGGCGCCGCGCGGCATGGCCATGATCTCGCTCTTGGGCGTGAACACGTAGACGGCGTCGGGGAACAGGTCCACCTTGACGTGGTCCCAGAACTCGGCCGCATCGCGCGTCTCGTTCTGGATGTCCAGCAGCGACTGCAGCCACTGCGTGCCCAGCTGTTCGGAATCGTGGCCGGGCTGGGCCTTGTACAGCCAGTGCGCGGCGACGCCGGCCTCGGCGACGATGTGCATTTCCTCGGTGCGGATCTGGAACTCGATGTTCACGCCCGAGGGGCCCACCAGCGTGGTGTGCAGCGACTGGTAGCCATTGTTCTTGGCAATGGCGATGTAGTCCTTGAAGCGGCCCGGCATGGGCTTGTACATCTGGTGCAGCACGCCCAGCGCGGTGTAGCAGTCGATCACGCGCGGCAGGATGACGCGAAACCCGTAGACGTCCGTCACCTTGGCAAAGCTCAGCTGGTTCTTCTCCATGCGCAGATAGAGCGAATACAGCGTGCTTTCGCGCCCGGCCAGGCGTGCCTGCAGGCCTGCGCCGGCGAACTCCGCATTGACCTCGTCCTGCACGCGCTGGACCAGGTCGCGGCGGCGCTTGCGCGAGCGGGCGATGGCCTTTTCCAGCGTGGCATAGCGCCAGGGATGCAGGTGGCGGAAGGCCAGGTCCTGCAGCTCGCGGTAGGTCTGGTTCAGGCCCAGGCGGTGGGCGATGGGTGCGTAGATCTCCAGCGTCTCCGACGAGATGCGGCCCCACTTGTTGCGCGGCATGTCGCCCATGGTGCGCATGTTGTGGGTGCGGTCGGCCAGCTTGATCAGGATGACGCGCACATCGCGCGCCATGGCCAGAAGCATCTTGCGGAAGGACTCGGCCTGGTTTTCCTCACGCGTGTTGAACTGCAGCTTGTCCAGCTTGGTGAGGCCGTCGACCAGCTCGGCCACGTCCTGGCCGAAGCGCTGGGCGAGGTCCGCCTTGGTGACGCCGCAGTCTTCCATCGCATCGTGCAGCAGCGCGGCCATCAGGGCCGGGGCGTCGAGCTTCCAGCTCGCGCACAGCGCGGTGACGGCAATGGGATGGGTGATGTAGGGTTCGCCGCTGCTGCGCCACTGGTCGCTGTGGGCCAGGTCGGCAAAGGCATAGGCTTCGCGCACCTGCTCGATGCTGGTGGCATCCAGGTAACCCAGGTGCTCCATCAGTCCGGCAAAGGCATTGGCCGACACGCTCGCTGCCTGCTCTGCAGACATGCGCTCGGGCCGGGGTGTCGGTACGGGATCAGAGGGGGCTGTGAACGAAGTCAAGGCCGCTTTCATGACTTAAATGTAGCGTGCATGCGGGTTTGTGCAGGCTTCATGTAAAAAAAGCACCGCTGTGCGGTGCTCTTTGTGGGGCCATTGTGTTGCTTTGCAGCAAATCAGCCCGGAACCTTCTTCAGCATCTCCAGGCCGACCTTGCCTTCGGCGATCTCGCGCAGGGCGGTGACACCGGGCTTGTTCTTGGTTTCGATCCTGGGCGTGTGGCCCTGGCTCAGCATGCGGGCGCGGTAGGTGGCGGCCAACACGAGCTGGAAGCGGTTAGGGATCTGCTCCAGGCAGTCTTCAACAGTGATGCGTGCCATCAGGATCTCCGGGAAACGTCAGTTGGGTACAGAAATATTGAGAGACTCGAAGGTCTCTGCGCGGCGGCTGCGCTGAGCCGCATACTTGAGGCGCTGGGCGTGGATGATCGTCTTGAGATCAAACAGTGCGCTCTCGAACAATTCGTTGATTATAACGAAGTCGAATTTCGCCACCTGGGCCATCTCCTCGGCCGCGTTCGTCAGGCGCAGTTCGATCACCTCGGGCGCATCCTCGCCCCGGTTTTCCAGGCGTGCGCGAAGCTCGTCCCAGCTGGGCGGCAGGATGAAGATCAGAACGGCGTTCGGAAACGCTTCCTTGACCTGCAGCGCGCCCTGGTAGTCGATCTCCAGCAGCACGTCGGTGCCGACCTGGATGCGCTCTTCCAGCGCCTTCTTGGCCGTGCCGTAGCGGCGGCTGTGCACATTCGCCCATTCGACGAAGGCGTTGTTCGACACCATGGTGTCGAATTCCTGGTCGGAGACGAAGTAGTACTCGCGGCCGTGCTTTTCCTGGCCACGCGGCGCGCGGGTGGTGTGGGAGACGGAGGGCGAGACGCGCGCATCGAACTCGCGCAAGGCTCGCACCAGGCTGGACTTGCCGGCCCCGCTGGGGGCCGAGACGACAAAGAGGTTTCCGGGGTAATCCATGGATTTGTGCGCAGTTTGGTTACGCATGGGCATCTGTGATGGGCTTATTCGATGTTCTGCACCTGCTCGCGCATCTGCTCGATCAGCACCTTCATGTCCACGCTGATGCGGGTCAGCTCCAGCGTGGCGGACTTGGAGCCCAGCGTGTTGGCTTCGCGGTGCAGTTCCTGGATCAGGAAATCCAGGCGCTTGCCGATCTCGCCGCCCTTCTTGAGCAGGCTCTGGATCTCGTCCAGGTGCGAGTCCAGGCGGGTGACTTCTTCCGCCACGTCGATGCGGATGGCAAAGGCCGTGGCCTCGGTCAAGGCGCGGTCCTGTGCGGCTTCGGGCGCCACGGCGCCTTCGGCCAGGGCCATCGCTTCCTTCCAGCGCTCCATGAAGCGCAGGCGCTGCTGCTCCACGAGCTGGGGCACCAGGGGCGTGGCGTCTGCCGCGAGCTTGCGCAGCTGGGCGATGCGGTCCAGCAGCATGGTGGCCAGGCGCTTGCCTTCGCGGGCGCGGGCCTCCAGCAGTTCGGTCAGGGCCTGCTCTGCCAGCGTGGGCAGCATGCTGCTCCAGTCGATGGCCGAGTTGGCGCCGCCGCTGGCCAGGCGCAGTGCGTCGGAGACGGACAGGCTGCGAGCGTCGGGCAGCCATGACTGGACGGTGTCCTGGAGCATGGCCAGGCGCTGCAGCATGGCGGTGGAGGGATCGGGCAGGGAGTTGCCGTCGTCGTTGTCGATGGCGGCGCGCACTTCGACCTTGCCGCGCTTGAGGCGGGCGGTCAGAAGGGCCCGCAGGGCCGGCTCATGGGCGCGCAACTCGTCGGGCAGGCGGAACGAAAGATCCAGGAAGCGGCTGTTGACCGAGCGGATCTCCAGACCGAGCCGGCTGTTGCGGCCCGACGCTCCACCATCTTCTGCGGACGCGCCGTGCTGGGCACTGGCGTATCCGGTCATGCTGTAAACTGGCATTGGACTTTTGATGGATGCTTGCAATTGCCCGATTATCCGGGTTTCGCCTCATCCCTGAGACTCACCGGAGAAAAATGTCTTCCAAGATCAAGCCGGCGCCATTGCCGCCAGGCAGCACGATCGGCGGCTATCGGGTGGTGCGCAGGCTTGCTTCCGGCGGTTTCGGCGTCGTTTACCTGGCCTTGGATGCAGAGGGCAAGCAGGTTGCGATCAAGGAATACCTGCCCGCATCGCTGGCCACCCGTGCCCCCGGAGAGTTGCAGCCCGCCGTGGCTCCCGAAAAGCTTTCACTGTACCGCCTGGGCCTCAAGAGCTTCTTCGAGGAAGGGCGTTCCCTTGCACAGATCTCCCACGCTTCCGTGGTCAGCGTGCTCAATTTCTTTCGCGAGAACGAAACCGTCTACATGGTGATGAACTACCTGGAGGGTGCCACCCTGCAGGACTTCGTTGTCACCGCGCGCGAGCTCAAGGCCGAGAAGGTGTTCCGCGAATCGACCATCCGCTCGCTGTTCGACGAGGTGCTGCGCGGCCTGCGCATCGTGCACCAGCACAAGATGCTGCACCTGGACATCAAGCCGGCCAACATCTTCATCACCAATGATGACCGTGCCGTGATGATCGACTTCGGCGCGGCGCGCGAGGTGCTGTCCAAGGAAGGCAACTTCATCCGCCCCATGTACACGCCGGGCTTTGCTGCGCCCGAGATGTACCGCCGCGATGCGTCGCTCGGCCCCTGGACCGACATCTACGCGATTGGCGCCTGCATCTATGCCTGCATGCAGGGCTTTCCGCCCAACGAGGCGCCGCAGCGCCAGGACAAGGACCGGCTCACGCTGGCGCTGACCAAGCTGCGCGGCGTGTACTCGGACAACCTCATCGAAGTCGTCGAGTGGTGCATGGCCATGGACCCGGGCTCGCGCCCGCAGTCGGTGTTTGCGCTGCAAAAGGAGTTGAGCCGCGAGGGTGAGCGCCGCTACACCAAGCTCAGTGTCTCCGAGCGCATGCGCCTGCAACTGGACACGCTGGTGACCGACGCCAAGAAGAACATGCAGAAGATCAGCGGCGCGGCAGGCCTGCCGGCCGTCGGCCAGGAGCGCAAGCCATGAGGTTTTCGGTATTTCAGCTGAGCCGTCGCGGCGGCCGGGCGCTCAATGAAGACCGCATGGGCTACTGCTACACGCGGGAGGCCGTGCTCTTCGTGCTGGCCGACGGCATGGGCGGCCATCCCGAAGGCGAGGTCGCCGCGCAGCTGGCGCTGCAGGTGATGTCCGTGCATTTCCAGCGCCAGGCCAAGCCGCTGCTGGACGATCCGCAGGGCTTTCTGGTCGATGCGCTGCTGCATGCGCACCGGCAGATCCTGCGCTACGCCAGCGCCAAGGGCATGATCGATACGCCGCGCACCACGCTGGTGGCGGCCGTCATCCAGAAGGGCAAGATCACCTGGATCCACTGCGGCGACTCGCGCCTGTACCTGGTGCGCGGTGGCGAGCTGCTGGTGCGCACGCGTGACCACTCCTATCTGGAGATGGGCGAGATCGCCGCGCAGCTCAAGACATCCAGCCGCAATGTGCTGTTCACCTGCCTGGGCTCGCCGTCCAAGCCCATCTACGACGTGACCGAGCCGCGCCGGCTGGAGCAGGGCGACAAGCTGCTGCTGTGCTCCGACGGCCTGTGGGGCAGCGTGGACGAAGGGCACCTGCTGCGCACCCTGCATGGCCGCACCGTGTCCCAGGCCATCCCCCAGCTGGTGGAAACGGCGCTGCGCAACGCGGGCGATGCCAGCGACAACGTCACGGCCATCGCCATGGAGTGGGAGACGCCCGACGCCTTCGAGTCCACCATGGGCATTTCCACCCAGGACATCGAGAACGACGCGTTTGAATCCACGATCCAGGGGGGGCCAATCGAAGACCTGGAAGATGAGCTGGATGACGCCGCCATCGAGCGCTCCATCGCCGAGATCAACGAGGCGATACGCCGCTCGGCCGAGCGCCAGTTCAAGCGCTGAACGCCGCTGCCGGCCCGCAGCAGCGGTGCCGGTGGCGCGCATGGACTACCAACCTATTGACGACAAAGGGCGCACGGGCGCCCGACTGGATTTCTACGATGAAGATTGTGTTGGCCTCCAACAACCGCGGCAAGCTCGCCGAGCTGCAAGCCATGTTCGCCCCGCTGGGCGTTGAACTGATTCGCCAGGGCGACCTGTTCGAGGGCGAGGCGCCCGAGCCGCATTGCACCTTCGTGGAGAACGCGCTGTCCAAGGCCCGCTTCGCGGCCGAGCGCACGGGCCTGCCCGCCATTGCCGACGACGCCGGCATGTGCGTCTCGCACTTCGGCGGCCTGCCGGGCGTGGACACGGCCTACTACTGCACGCAGTTCGGCTACGAGAAAAGCGACGACAACAACGTGCGCGCCCTGCTGGAGCAGATGCAGGGCGTGGCCGACCGCCGCGCCGCCATGGTCAGCACCCTGGTGGGCGTGCGCAGCGCCAGGGACCCCGAGCCGCTGATCGCCATGGGCCGCGTGCAGGGCGAGATCACCACCGAGCGCCGTGGCACGCAGGGCTTCGGCTTCGACCCCGTGATGTACATCCCCGAGCTGGGCCAGACCTTTGCCGAGATGGACCCGGCCGTGAAGCACGCGCACAGCCACCGCGGCCGCGCCACGCTGCAGATGATCGAACTCGTGCGCGAGCGCTGGGTGCGATGATTCCCATCCAGCCCCAGGATTCGGCCTCCGGCGCCCAGGCCGCCGTGCAGCGCGACATCCAGCACTACATGCGCCCCGGCACGCTGCAGCTGGGCAGCCTGCCGCCGCTGTCGCTGTATGTGCACCTGCCCTGGTGCATTCGCAAGTGCCCGTACTGCGACTTCAACTCGCACGAGCATGGCCGCGACGGCCCCAAGCTGCCCGAAGACCGCTACATCGACGCCCTGGTCGCCGACCTGGAGAGCGCGCTGCCGCTGATCTGGGGCCGCACCGTGCACAGCATCTTCATCGGCGGCGGCACGCCCAGCCTGTTCGCGCCCGAGTCCATCGACCGGCTGCTGGCCGCCATCCGCGCGCGCCTGCGCATGGAGGCCGACTGCGAGATCACCATGGAGGCCAACCCCGGCACCTTCGAGACCGACCGCTTCCGCGCCTTCCGCGCGGCCGGTGTCACGCGGCTGTCCATTGGCGTGCAGAGCTTTGACGACCGCCTGCTGCAGGCCGTGGGCCGCGTGCACGACGGCGCCCAGGCGCGTGCGGCCGTGCGCGAGGCGGCCGACAGCTTCGAGACCTTCAACATCGACCTGATGTACGCGCTGCCCGGCCAGACCGAACTGGACCTGGCGCGGGACCTGGACGTGGCCATGTCCTTCGCCCCGCCGCACCTGTCGGTCTATCACCTGACCATCGAGCCCAATACGTATTTCGCCAAGTTTCCGCCGGCCA
>NZ_JADDRN010000005.1:0-204697 GCF_017355445.1 Delftia sp. SD018 | reverse complement strand
GCCGCGCCGCAGGCGCTGACATACGGGAAGTTGGTGCGGGCCTTTGCTTCGCTCGGCCATTTTTTGGGCGCGCTCGTCGTCCAAAGCCTCTATCATTTCGACCGGCCCCCTGTTCAGGGGCTGGTGCTTCAAAACACCTTTATAGAGCGGTGCGGCCTCCCCGTCAGCGAGGCCTTGTCACGTCTGGATCATCGGACCGTGGGTGCCTGCCCACGTCCCTGCGGTTACGGACGGGATGGGGCTACCCGCAAGGGCGTCCGCACGGCTCTGTACGTGTTTTGAACATCCCGTCCACCTTCTTCGCGCTTCAAAACGTGGAGCGGGTGGCTTCCATCTCACAGAGGAGAGCGAAACCATGCACGCCATATGTCCCATCCTGGTTACCGTCACCTGCAGGGCCAGGCCATGAAGCAGGAAACACGATCCACCAGCGCCAGAGCCACGCAGCTGAACTTCTCCATCACCGAGGTGAACCGAATGGTCCAGATGGGCTGCAACGAGATCTCCTCCATCTCCCAGCTCGCCCAGGCATGGCTGCTATCTCCCGAAGGCCTGCGCGATACGGACGTGGTGACCAACGCCTTGCGCACCATCCAGCACAGCGCCGAGCGGCTGGCCACCTACGTGGAAGACGAGATCTATCTCCTGCGCAACACCGCCAAGCCCGAGGCCTGAAGCATCAGCCTCAGCGCACGAAAAACAGCTGAGCGCAACAATGGCGCATCGGCTGTTTTGCATTTCCGGCAGTCGGCTGTTGGCTATTGGCTGTTCCCCAGCCTCCCCCCTTCTGCCCACGCCTGCGTTGGGCGGGATGCGGGGTGGCAGCCCTGCCGAAGGACAGGGCTGCTTCGTCATCTGACTTGCCGCAGTTGTTTGAGCGAAGCGCGCCAGCGCGCAGCGAGTTCTGCGGCACACCCCGCATCCCGCCCAACGCAGGTCGCCCGCAGCGAAGCGAAGGGTCGTGGGCAGTTTGGGGCGCGCTTCTTTGCCTACTTTCTTGCCGCGCGGCAAGAAAGTAGGTCGGCCGCCGGGCCGAACCCCGGCCTCGAAAAACAACCACCCGGCAGGGGCAAAAAACAGAACCCAAAGACCTACTCAGCCACCTGCCTCAACGTATCCATCACAGGCCTCCTCAACACCTCCCGCAACGCCCACCACCCCGCCATCCAGGCCAGCAAGGCCCCGGCAACGGCCCCCGCCAGCGGAGCCCACCAGGGTACGGTCCAGTTGAACTCGAACACCCAGCGCGCCAGGGCCCAGCCCACGGCACCGGCCGCGCAGCTGGCCAGGAAACCCGCCAGCAGGCCCACGCCCGCCAGCTCGGCGCGCTGCACCTGCGCCAGCAGCCGGGCCTGGGCACCGACGGCGCGCATGATGGCGTACTCGCGCGCACGCTCCTCGCGCGTGGCGGTGACGGCGGCGAAGAGCACGACCAGGCCGGCGGCCAGGGTGAAGCCGAAGAGGAATTCCACCGCGCGTATCACCTGGTCCAGCACGCGCTGCACCTGGGCCAGCGTGGTGCTCAGGTCCACGTTGGTGATGTTGGGAAACTCGCGCACCAGGGCGTTGTCGAAGCCCGCCGCGTCGGGCGCGCGGTAGGCGGCCAGGTAGCTGACGGCCACGTCGTCCAGGTGGTCCACGGGATAGATCACGAAGAAGTTGGCCCGCATCGATCCCCAGTCCACCTTGCGCAGGCTGGTGATGCGCGCCTCGCTGGGCACGCCGCCCACGTCGAAGCCCAGCGTGTCGCCGAGCTTGAGGCCCAGGGTCTCGGCAATGCCGTCCTCCACGCTGATCTCGCCCTTGGCGCCAGGCGTCCAGGTGCCCGCCGTGATCAGGTTGTGTGCGGGCGCCTGCGCCGTGGTGGAGAGGTTGAACTCCCGGTCCACCAGGCGCTTGGCGCGGTCTTCGCTGAAGTCGTCGGGGCTGACCGGCTTGCCGTTGACGGTGACCAGACGCCCCCGGATCATGGGGAACCAGTCATAGGAGGTGACGCCAGCCTTGTCCAGCGCCGCGCGGAAACCGTCGGCCTGCTCGGGCTGCACGTTGATGACGAAGCGGTTGGGCGCATTGGCCGGAGTGGCCTGGCGCCAGCTGCCGATGAGGTCGGTGCGCAGCAGCACCAGCAGCATGAGCGCCAGCAGCCCCACGGCCAGGCTGCTGATCTGCACCACGGCATAGGCGGGGCGCGCGGCGATCTGGCGCGTGGCCAGCACCAGCCAGCGCGGCGCCGTGCTCTCGTGCACCAGGCGGCGCAGCACCTGCACGGCCAACCAGCCCAGGGCCGCGAACAGCAGCACGGCCACGGCAAAGCCGCCCACGGCGATCAGGCCCAGCTTGATGTCGCGGCTGGCCGCCAGCAGCAAGGCCGCAAAGCCTGCCACGCCCACGGCCAGCACCACCACCGAGGCTGGCTTGAGCGCGCCCAGGTCGCGGCGCATGACGCGCAGCGGCGGCACGCGCGCCAGTTGCAGCACGGGCGGCAGGCCAAAGGCCAGCAGCAGGGTCAGCCCCATGCCCACGCCGAAGGCCGCAGGCCACAGGCCCGGTGCGGGCAAGGCGGTTTCCACCAGACCGGCCAGCAGCAGCACGAAGACATGGTGAATGGCCCAGCCCAGCAGCACGCCAGCGGCGCTGGAGGCCAGGCCGACCAGCACGAACTCCACGGTGTAGGCGCCCGCAATGCGCCGCTGGCTCTGGCCCAGCACGCGCAGCATGGCCGAGGCGTCGAGGTGGCTGTTGGCAAAGCCGCGCGCAGCCAGGGCCACGGCCACGGCCGACAGCAGCGCCGCCAGCAGGGCGACCAGGCTCAGGAATTTCTCGGCGCGGTCCAGCGTCTGGCGCATCTCGGGGCGGCCGCTGTCCAGCGACTCCACGCGCACGCCATGCACGCCGGGCGCCTTGGCCTGCTGCTCGGCCCAGACGCGGTAGCGCTGCACGGCCGGCTCGGAGCCATCACCCGCGCCGGCCACGGCCAGGCGGTAGGTGATGCGGCTGGCCGGCTGCACCAGGCCTGTGGCGGCAAGGTCGGCGGAGGTGATCATCACGCGCGGCGCAAAGTTCATGAAGCCCGCGCCCCGGTCGGGCTCGATGGAGATGATGCGCGCCACGCGCAGTTGGGCGTCGCCCAGCAGCAGCATGTCCCCCACGCCTATGCCCAGCGACTCCAGCAGCGGCGCATCGACCCAGGCCTCGCCCCGCGCCGGTATCTCGCGCGTGGCCCGGTCGGCCGCGCCGGGGGCATCGGCCACGCGCAGGCTGCCGCGCAGCGGATAGCCTTCGGGCACGCTCTTGAGCGCCACCAGGCGGCTCATGCCGCCTTGCGCATCGCTGGCGCGCGCCATGGTCGGGAAGCTGGATGTCTCCAGGGCCTGCAGCCCTTCGGCGCGTGCGCGCTCGGCAAAGGCCGGCGCCGTGGGGTTGTCGCCGACCACGACCACGTCGCCGCCCAGCAGCTGGCGCGCATCGCGCTGCAGCCCCGCCTGCAGCCGGTCGGCAAAAAAGCCCACCGAACTGAGCGCGGCCACGGCCAGCATCACGGCGACGATCAACAGGCGCAACTCGCCCGCGCGCAGGTCGCGCCACAGGGTGCGCCAACCCAGGGTCCATGCAGAAGATCCATTCATGCCGCGCAGATTAGCGCAGGCGAAGATGGGCACCCGGGCGCCACGGCTATTGGCACGGCTATTGGCACGGCCGTTCAGGACTATGGGCCCAGCCGTTCAGAACATCAGCCGCAGGCCCAGGTCCAGCCCGAGCGCGCCGGCCGGCTGCATGCCGCCCGTGGTCAGGTAGCCGGGCTGGGGCAGGATGGCCGGGTTGCTGACCACCAGCGGCGTCACGCCCATCACGCCCGGGTTGTTGCGCCCGTTGCCCACGCTGATGCGCGACACCGTGGCGTACAGCGCCGTGCGTTTGGACAGCGGGTGCACATAGCCCAGGGCGAGCTTGTTCACCGAGGAATCGCCGTCGGCCAGGCCCTGGCCATTCCTGAACTGCACACGTGCATAGGAGGCGCGCAGCGCCCCCTGGCCCACGGGGATGTTCACGCCGGCCAGCACGCCCAGGTAGCGGTCGTTGATCGCGGCCAGCGTGCCGGCGTCGCGCCGCTCGTTGCGCACGCCGGACCATTCGCCAAACAGCTTGACCGGGCCGAAGTCATAGGAGCCGCCCAGGTTCAGCGAGCGGATCTTTTCCGCGCCGGCGCCCGAGGTGCCCAGGGTGTTCTCGCCATAGCCCAGCGCCACATCGGCCGCCCCCATGGCCCAGCCGATGCGGGCACCCGCGTAGCGCCCCCGCTTGGAGCTGTTCTCGGGGAAGGCGTACATGGCCTGCCCGTAGACGCCGCCCAGGCCCGGCGGCAGGAAATAACCGATGGAGTTGCCTGCGCGCAGATAGGTGTCCGTGCCCGCCGACAGCCCGCCGCCCAGCAGGCCGCCCGTGGCCAGCGCGCGGGCGATGGCCAGGTTGCTGTTGACCACGGCGATCAGGTTGGTGCCCACGCCGTTGACGGTGAAGGGGTCGAAGGCCCAGTCGTTCAGAAACGAAGGCGTGTGGTCGCGCCCCATGCGCAGCTCGCCCAGGCGCCCGGACAGGCTGATGGTGGCGCGCCGCCCGAAGTTGAGCGCGCCGCCGCCCGTGTCATTGGCCACCGGCGCCTCCAGCCACAGGCCGGCCATGAGGCCGCCGCCCAGGTCCTCGCTGGCGCGTATGCCGATGCGGCTGGCCAGGTTGCCCGAGGGCGACAGTGCCCAGGTGCTGTGCCGCGCCGAGCGCGCGGGGCCCGCGTCCCAGGATTCGCTGCGCACGCTGTAGCGGCTGACGCCGGCGTCCATCACGCCGAACAGCGTGACCGAGGTGGGCGCCTGGGCGGCGGCCGCGCCTGCCAGACACAGCAGGCCCAGCGCGTGCAGGCCGCAGGGATGGGGGTGAAGTCGGGGCATGGAGGTCTCCTGTTCGTCGTGGGGCTGGCGCGGTCCTGCGCCACGAATCGACTCTAGGAAAGCCATCGCGCCGCTTCTTGGCAGTTCATGCCAACGGCTTTGCAATTCACGACATGCGCGGGTTGCCCTGGTCAGGGTTGCCATGGATTTGTCCCAACAAGGCAAATGCCTGTCCCCCAATGGCAAGTCCCGGGAAAGCGGGCTTTCGATACTGGATGCCAGAACACGGAACAAGGAGACACGGACATGAGACTGCCCCACGCCATCGCCACGCTGCTCGCGGGCTGCGCCATCACCATCGCCATCGGCGGTACGGCCTGGAGCCGCCAGCCGCTCAGGCTCATCGTGCCCGCACCGCCGGGCGGCACCATGGACATCGTGGCGCGCGTCGTGGGCCAGCAGCTCGCGTCTGAAACAGGCCAGGCCGTGGTGATAGACAACCGCCCGGGCGCAGGCGGCCTGCTGGGCATGCAGACCCTGCTGCAGGCGCCCGCCGATGGGCAGACGCTGCTGGTGGGTGCAAGCAATCTGCTGGCCGAGATCCCCCATGTGATCAAGATGCCCTTCGATCCGCTCAAGGACCTGGTGCCCCTGGCCTCGCTGGCCCGCTCGGGCGTGGTGCTGGTGGCCGCGGCCAGCCAGCCCGCCCAGGACTTGCAGGAGCTGCTCGCGCAGCTCAAGGCACGCAAAGGCCAGACCAGCTTTGCCAGCTACAGCCCCGGCACCGTGTCGCACTACGCCGGCCTGATCCTCAGCGACAAGGCCGGCCTGGACCTGCAGCACGTGGGCTACGCGGGCTCGCCCCCGGCCGTGCAGGCCCTGCTGGGCGGCCAGGTGGACGTGATGTTCGACGGCATGCTGACCTCGGTGCCCCTGATCAGGGCCGGCAAGCTGCGTGCCTACGCGTTCTCCGGCCCCCGGCGTTCGCGCCACCTGCCCCAGGTGCCGACCACCGCCGAACTCGGCTACCCCGAGCTGCAGTTTCGCGGCTGGGTGGGCCTGATCGCGCCGGCCCGCCTGCCGCCCGAAACCATGGAACGCCTGCGCGCCGCCATCGGGAAAGCGGCCAGCGCGCCGGCCGTGCAGCAAAAACTCTCCGACGTGGGGCTGGAGCCCGAGGTGCTCAACGACACTGCCGCGCTGCAGCGCGAGACACGCCAGATGTCCGAGCGCAACGCCGGCATCGTGAAGAAATACCAGATCACCGCGAACTGACTTCCAGGGAAACACCGACCATGCAGATCCGACAGATCACCCCCGCCATCGGCGCCGAAATCTCCGGCATCCATCTCGGCGATGCCGCACGCGACGCCGCACTGTTCGCGGACATCCGCGCCGCGCTGCTGACCCATCGCGTGCTGTTCTTCCGGGACCAGGACATCACGCGTGCCCAACATGTGGCCTTTGCCAGCCGCTTCGGCCCACTGGAGGACCATCCCGTGGCAGGCAGCGATCCCGAGCACCCTGGCCTGGTGCGCATCTACCGCAGCGACGATCCGCACAGCTACGAAAACACCTGGCACTGCGATGGCCTGTGGCGCCCCAACCCGGCCATGGGCGCGGTGCTGCGCTGCATAGAGTGCCCGCCGATCGGCGGCGACACCATCTGGGTCAACATGGTCAAGGCCTACGAGGAGCTGCCCGAGAGCATCAAGCGCAGCATCGACGGCCTGCGCGCCAAGGCCGGCATAGAGCACACCTTCGGCGCCGTGATGGCGCCCGAGGCACGCGCGCGGCTGGCCAGCGAGCACCCGCCCGTGGAGCATCCCGTGGTGCGCACCCACCCCGAGACCGGCGAGAAGCTGCTGTTCGTGGGCGCGGGCTTCAGCACCCACTTCGTCAACTACAGCACGCCCGAGAACGTGCGCCACGGCATAGACAAGGCGCCCGGCGCCGCGCTGCTGATGAACTACCTGATCAGCCGCGCCACGATTCCCGAATACCAGGTGCGCTGGTCTTGGAAGCCAGGCGACGTGGCCGTCTGGGACAACCGCAGCACCCAGCACTACGCACTCAACGACTACTACCCGGCGCCCCGCCGCATGGAGCGCGCGGGCATCGTCGGCGACATCCCGCGCTGAGGCCCTGCACAGACTCTTTCCTCCCCTCATCCCCACCCACCGGAGCGTCCCATGAATTTTCTCGACGGCCACCTGTTCCCCGAAAACCAGCAGCCCCTGATCATCACGGCGGCCCCCTATGCGCCGGGCTGGCTGCCCGGCGATTTCCCCGAAGACATTCCCGTGACCATGGACGAGCAGATCCAGAAGGCCGTGGACTGCTACAACGCCGGCGCCACCGTGCTGCACCTGCATGTGCGCGAGCTGGATGGCAAAGGCAGCAAGCGCCTGTCCCAATTCAACACGCTGATCGCCGGCGTGCGTGCGCGTGTGCCCGAGATGATCATCCAGGTGGGCGGCTCCATCAGCTTCGCGCCGGAGACCGAAGGCGCGGCAGCCAAGTGGCTGTCCGATGACACGCGCCACATGCTGGCCGAGCTGGAGCCCGTGCCCGACCAGGTCACGGTGACCGTCAATACCTCGCAGATGAACGTGACGGAGCAGGCCGAGGACGCGGACTTCAGGGGCACTTCGCGCGAGAAGCCCGCCATCTTCGACGCCTACAAGGAGATGACCGTGCCCGCCCAGCCCGGCTGGGCCGAGGAGCACATCCGGCGCCTGTCGGCCGCCGGCATCCAGAGCGCCTTCCAGTGCTACAACATCAACAGCTTCGAGTCCGTGGAGCGGCTCATGCGCCGCGGCATCTACAAGGGCCCGCTGGTGATGAACTGGGTGGCGATTGGCGGCGGCATGGACGCGCCCAGCATCTACAGTCTGGCCAACTTCGTGCGCGCCGTGCCCGACGGCGCCGTGCTCACCGTGGAAAGCAATGTGCGCAACGTGCTGCCCGTGAACATGATGGGCATCGCCATGGGCCTGCATGTGCGCTGCGGCACCGAGGACTGCCTGTGGAACCAGTCGCGCAGCGCCAAGGCCAGCACCGTCTCCCAGATCGAGCAACTGGTACGCATCGCGCGCGAGTTCGGCCGCCCCATCGCCACGGCGCAACAGGCGCGCGCCATCAGCAAGATTGGCGTGT
The DNA here is from genome assembly GCF_017355445.1 of Delftia sp. SD018. Lineage (NCBI taxonomy): Bacteria > Pseudomonadati > Pseudomonadota > Betaproteobacteria > Burkholderiales > Comamonadaceae > Delftia > Delftia sp. SD018. Next base: position 196,655 of record NZ_JADDRN010000005.1, on the reverse strand, counting down.
TCTACGACACCGCCGAAGAGACATTGGCGGCCAACGGCTTCGCGCCCAACCGCAACGGCGGCAACCAGGGATTTCTGCGCAAGACCGCCTGACGCACTAGGCCTCGCCAACCCGTCCCTGCCCCCGCCTGCGCCAGTCCGAGACGCTGGCGCCGAAAGCGGCCCGGAACCAGTGGCAAAAGCCGCTGGGCGCGGCAAACCCCAGCAGGCCCGCCACCTCGCCCAGGGGCTGGCCACCGTCTTGCAGATGGCGCAGTACCAGTTCCCTGCGGATGGTGTCGAGCAGCGCCGAGAAAGTCTGCCCCTCCGCAAGCAGGCGGCGGTGCAGCGTGCGGCGGTCCATTCCCAGCTGGCGTGCCACCTGCTGGGCCGTACAGCGGCCGCCCGGCAGCAGTGCAATGATCAGCTCCCTGCAGGCCGCCTGCATGCCTTCGCCCCGGCTGCGCAGCGCCTGCTCCAGATGGCTTCGCGCAAAGCGCGCAACGCCCGAGCCCTGCCCCTGACCGCATTCGCGCAGCAGTTGCAGATCCGCCAGGCGGCAGACCATGCCGTTGAAAGGCTGGTCAAACAAAGGGGTCACGCCGAAGAAGGCACGGTGTGCCGATGCATCGGCCGGTGCGCGGTGTACGAAGCTGACCTGCTGCGGGCGCCACTGGGCGCCGATCAGCTCGCGCAGCACGCGAAACATCACGCCCACCGCCAGCTCCATGGACTGGCGCATGGCCATGCCCGCGATGGGCACCAGGTCCTGGCGCACCAGCACCCCGGAGCCCGCGTCCTCGATGCGTACGAACATGCCCGCACTCAGCAGCTTGAGGTAGCGGCACAGGGTGTCCAGCGCCTGGCGCGGCGTGGGCTCTTGCTGCAGCACAAGGCTGATGGGGCCCAGGTGGGACAGGCTGCGCCGCGCCGCCAGGCGCAGCGCGAAATCCTGCGTTCCCGTGGTGCGCGCGGCCACCTCCAGCAGCTCGCGCACGGCATGGATGGGAATCAGCGTTTCCGGGTCGTCGAGCAGGCGCGCCGACAGTCCCGCCGCGCGCACAAGGACGGCGGGATCATGGCCCAGGCTTTTCACCAGGTCGGCATAGCCATGCAGGCTGGCACTGCGGATAAGGCCGCAGGTGACGGGCCTGCGGCCTGCGGCCACGGTGCCGATGGCATGGAGCGCAGGGGTCTGCATGGCAGGTCCATTTCAGGGAATCAGCACCGTCGCGCCCGTGGTGCGGCGCGACTCCAGCGCCTGGTGCGCCTGGGCCGCATCGGCCAGCGCAAAGCTTTGCTGGGGCTCGCTGGCGATGCGCCCGGCCAGCACATGGTCGAACAGCTCGCGCGCCATCTCCAGCATGTGGGCGCGCGGCTGGATGTAGTGCACCATCGCGGGCCGCGTCATCCAGATCGATCCCTTGGAGGCCAGCAGCTGGGAGTCCACCACCACCGAGCCCGACGAGGTGCCGTTGCTGATCAGCCGGCCGCGCGGCTGCAGGCAGTCCAGCGAATCCATGAGCGTGTCCTTGCCCACCGAGTCATAGACCACGGGCACGCCCTTGCCGCCCGTGATCTCCATCACGCGAGCGACGGTGTTCTCGCGCGAGGTCACGATGACGTGGGCGCAGCCGTTGGCGCGCGCGGCGGCGGCCTTCTCGTCGGTGCTCACCGTGCCGATCATGGTCACGCCCAGGGCACGCGCCCATTGGCAGGCGATCAGCCCCACGCCGCCGGCCGCCGCGTGGTAGAGGATGGTTTCCCCACCCTGCAGCGGATGGACCTGGCGGAACAGGTACTGCGCCGTCATGCCCTTCATCATCAGCGTGGCCGCCGTGCGGTCGCTGATGCCGTCGGGCAGCGGGATCAGCACCTCGGCCGGCATTACGCGCACATCGCTGTAGGCGCCCTGCGGGCCCATGAGGTAGCCCACGCGGTCGCCGGGCCGCACTTCGGTCACGCCCTCCCCCACGGCCTCGACCACGCCCACGGCGTCCGAGCCCAGGCCGTTGGGCAGGGCCAGCGGATAGCGGCCCGTGCGGAAATAGATGTCGATGAAGTTGACGGCGATGAAGCTGTGGCGCACGCGCGCCTGGCCGGGTCCGGGCGCGCCGGCCTCGGCATGCTCCAGCCTGAGCACCTCGGGGCCGCCGGTGGTATGAAAGCGTATGGCCTTTGCCATGGAGTCTCCTTGTGTAGCGCCTGCGTGAGGCGCCCTGCATCAGTTGAGCCGGATGTCGAAGTTCCGGACGATCTCGGCATTGCGCTCGAACTCGGCGCGCAGGTCGGTGGACATCTGCTCCAGCGAGCGATCGCCTTCGACGGGTTCGAAGCCCGTGCCCACATAGCGTTCGCGCACGGCCTTGCGGGCGTTGACCCGGGCCAGCGCGCCGTGGATCTTCTCCAGCAGCGGGCGCGGCGTCTGCGCCGAGGCGAACACGCCGCTCCAGTTGCTGAAATCCACCTCGGGATAGCCCAGCTCGGCCAGCGTGGGCACCTGCGGGTAGTCGGGCAGCCGGCTCTTGTAGGCCACGGCCAGCAGCCTGACCTTGCCGCCCGCGATCAGCGGCTTGGAGGTGACCGATCCGTCGAACATGAGCGGGATCTGGTTGCCCATGACCTGGGCCAGCGCGGGCGCCGAGCCCGGGAAGGCCACATGCTCCATGTCCAGGTGGGCCCTTCTGTTGAGGATGGCGCCCGCGTACTGCGAGGCCGTGCCCTGGCTGTACGAGGCGAACGACAGCGTGCCCGGGTGGGCCTTCACGTAGGCGATGGCCTCGGCCCCGTCGCGCGCGGGAAACTGCGGCGAGGCGATGAACAGCATCACCGAGCGCGCCATCTGCGCCACGGGCCGCACGTCCTTCATGGGGTCGAAGCCGACCTTGAGCACATGGGGCACCTCGGTGAGGATGTTGGTCACCGTCACCAGCAGCGTGCTGCCGTCGGCCGACTGGGACAGCATGTGCTTGACGGCGATGGCGCCACCGGCGCCGGGCCGGTTCTCGACGATGACGGGCTGGCGTATCTCCTGCGCCAGCTGGTCGCTGATGATGCGCGCGAACACATCGATGGTGCCGCCGGGCGGCGCCGGCACGATGAGCCGGACCGGCTTGTCGCCGAAGGCGTGGGCGCCACCGGCCAGCAGCGAGGCGGCCAGGGCGATGGCAGTCCAGGGGGGCATGCGTTGCATCATGGGCTCCCGGTTCAGGCGGCCTTGCGCAGAAATCCCTGCTGGGCGCCGTTGCGGTTGGGTGCGAAGCCGTTGGCCGCCAGCGTCTCGTCCACGGTGCCGTAGAACTGGCCGATCCGGCAGATCTCCCGCGCCTGTTGCGCCGTGGCGATGGGGCGGCCGAACTCGCCTGCGATGCGCACCAGCTGCTCGATCTGCGCTACCGTGCCCATCTTGGCCGTGCGGCGCTGGTTCCAGAGGTTGTCCTCGGTGCCGCAGCGCACATGCAGGCCCATGGCAATGCCCATCATGTTCACGGGCAGCACGTTGAGCACCGAGCTTTCCACGGTGAGCACGGCGCCGTCGGGCACGGCACGCACGAAATTGGCCAGACTGTAGATGCTGGGCGCGTCCATGCCGCCGCCAATAGCCACCCAGTTCATCACCAGCGGGCCCTTGTAGATGCCGCGGCGCATGAGCCGCTCCACCGACTCGAAGCTGTTGATGTTGTAGCACTGGAAGGCGCTCTGGATGCCGGCGGCGGACAGGCGCCGGATGTGCTCCTCGGCCCAGCCGGGCTGGGCGGGCACGGTCATCTCCCTGTAGGCATTGAAGACGGCCGGGTCCTCCATGGAGGTGCCGCGTATGTCGCGCGCATCGAACTGCTCCAGGAAATTCATCTGCGAGGTATTGATGGTCACCGTGACCTGGTCGGGCACGGGCTCCAGCTCGGCCAGCATGTGGCGCGTGTCGTCGGACAGCCACTTGGCGGCCGCGCCTTCGGTCTCCGGCGCGAAGCTGATGGAGCCGCCCACCTGGATGATCATCTCGGGCACACGCGCACGCACGCCGGCGATCAGCTCGTTGAACTTCGACAAACGCTTGCTGCCTTTGCCATCCAGCTCGCGCACATGCAGGTGCAGCACGGTGGCGCCGGCGTTGTAGCAGTCCACGGCCTTCTGGATCTGCTCGTCCATGGTCACGGCGATCTCGCCGGGAAAGTCCGAGGGCAGCCACGAGGGCGCATAGGGCGCGGCCGTGATGATCAGGGGCTGCTGGTTTTCGGGGAACAGGTGGCCGTCGAGAAAGTTCATGGCATGTCTCCTTGTGTCGTGATCGTGGTTCAAAAGGTCGGCGTGCCGACGATGCCCGCGCGCTCCATCTTCCGGTGGCTGGGCGGGTAGTCCATGGCCGCGTAGTGCTGGGTGGCGCGGTTGTCCCAGATCGCCACGCTGCCCGCCCGCCAGCGCCAGCGCACCTGGTACTCGGGAATGGCAGCCTGGCCGATCAGGTACTGCAGCAGGCCGGAGGCGCCCTGCGTGAAGTCCTGGCCCACGCGCACATTGGCGGGCGTATGGAAATTGGTGAAATGCGTGGTGAAGCCGTTCACGAACAGCACCTTCTCGCCGGTCTCGGGATGGGTGCGGACCACGGGATGCTCGGCATCGGGGTACTGGGCCTTGAGCGCCAGCCGCCTTTCGATGGGCATGGCCGCGCCGAACGTGCATTCGATGCTGTGGCGCGCGCGCAGCGGCGCGATCAGCGCCTTGACGGCGTCCGGCAGGCGTTCGTAGGCCAGCGCCATGTTGGCCCACAGGGTGTCGCCGCCCACGGGCGGGCATTCCACGCAGTGCAGCACGCAGCCCATGGGCGGCGCCTCGCGCCAGGTGGCGTCGCAGTGCCAGGAATTCTCGTAGCGGTCGTTGGGCTGCTCGGGCGTCCTGTAGATACGCACCAGGCCCGGATGCTCGGGATCGCTGCCGGCCACAGGATGGTCCTCCAGCTCGCCGAAGCGCCGCGCAAAGGCCACGTGCTCGGCGCGCGCCAGGCCCTGGTCGCGCAGGAACAGCACCTTGTGGCGCAGCAGCGCTGCCCGGATCTCCGAGAAAAGCGCGTCGTCGCGCACCGCGTCGGCCAGCCGCACGCCGAGCAATTCGGCGCCGATGGCGCATGTCATGGGCTCTATGCGCATGCCTGTCTCCTGTCATTGTTGTAAAGGCCCGTGGCGGCACGGTCCGCCCGGCGTGTGGCCGGTCTCTGCAATGTAGGAAAACCCGGTTCCGCGGACTATGCAAGCCATGCCATCCTCTTTGCATTTCGTGCCACCAGGCCACGGACTGACAGGAGGGCAAGCATGGTCACCATGGTGCGCGCGGCGGCCTTGACCCATTTTTCGGACGTCATGCGCGAACTGGGCGGCGACCCCGACAAGGCACTGCGCCAGGCCGGCCTGCGGCCCGCGCTGCTGCGCGAGCAGGACCAGCTGATCGACGTGGCCATCGTCGCGCGCCTGCTGGAAGACGCGGCCCAGTCCACGGGCTGCGAGTCCCTGGGCCTGCGCATGGCCCGGCACCGCCAGCTGTCGAGCTTCGGCGCCGTGAGCCTGCTGCTGCTGCACCAGCCCACGCTGCGCCATGCGCTGGACACGCTGGTCGCGCACATGCACCTGGTCAACGAATCGCTGCTGATCCACCTGGAGGATGCAGGGGACATCGTCATCCTGCGCGAGGACTTCGTCCTGCACGGCGCCATGCGCCAGTCCGTGGAACTGGCCATGGGCGTGCTGTGGCGCATGTGCGAGGCATTGCTGCGCGAGCGCTGGCGGCCGCAGGGCGTCAGCTTCAGCCACGCGCCACCGGCCGACCTGTCCGAGCACCGCCGCATGTTCCGCTGCCGCATCACGTTCGGCGCCGAGTTCAACGGCATCGCCTGCCGCGCCGCCGACCTGGATGAGCCCAACCCGCTGGCCGACCCCGCGCTGGCGCGCTATGCGCTGCGGCTGGTGGAGGCCATGCCGGCCCACCGTGCCGCCTCCGTGGGCCACCAGGCGCGCAGGGTCATCTACCTGCTGCTGCCCTCGGGCAACGCCACCTGCGCGGGCGTGGCGCAGGGCATGGGGCGCAGCCTGCGCACGCTGCAGCGCGAACTGGACCGCGAGGGCCTGAGCTTCAGCGAGCTGCTGACCGAAGTGCGCCACGAGCTGGCCCTGCGCTACCTGGACCACCCCCATTACAGCGTGGGCCAGGTCGCGTCCATGCTCGGCTATGCCAGCCACAGCGCCTTCACGCGCTGGTTCGCTGCGCAATTCGGTTGCGCGCCCGAGGCCTGGCGCAGCCGCGCGCAGGGACTGCCTCGCGCCTGACGCACCGGGCGTTCCTGGCGGACCTGGCGCACTTGATCGCACTTGACGCACCACCACGGCGCACCCCGCCCCTGCACGGTGCGGCGGGCGCATTGCGGTGCACGCTGTCTGCGCACCAGACAGCGTGCACCACGGGCAGGCACCGCGCCGCGGTGCTGGCACGGCACTTGCATTGGCTGCCCTGACCCGCCGGCCCTGGCCTGCGGCCCGCAAAACACTGGATGCGCAACGCAGGACGCCAGATGAACATCGTTGTGATCGGCCACGGCATGGTGGGCCACAAATTTCTCGAGCAGCTGCATGCCCTGGGCGTGGCAGACGCGAACGTCACCGTGCTGTGCGAGGAGCCGCGCGCCGCCTACGACCGTGTTCACCTGTCGGAATTCTTCTCCGGCAAGAGCGCCGAAGACCTGAGCCTGGTCGAGCCCGGCTTCTTCGAGGCCAGCGGCTTCACGCTGCGCCTGGCGGCCAGGGCGGCAGCCGTGGAGCGGCGCGAGCGCACCGTGACCACGGCCGATGGCGAAATCATCCCCTACGACCGGCTGGTGCTGGCCACAGGCTCGGCGCCCTTCGTGCCGCCCGTGCCGGGGCGCGACCGGCCGCACTGCTTTGTCTACCGCACCATCGAGGACCTGGAGGCCATGCAGGCATCGGCCGCGCGCTCCAGGACCGGCGTGGTGGTGGGCGGCGGCCTGCTGGGCCTGGAATGCGCCAAGGCCCTGCGCGACCTGGGCCTGGAGACCCATGTGGTCGAGTTCGCCCCGCGCCTGATGGCCGTGCAGGTGGACGACGGCGGCGGCCGCGTGCTGCGCAGCAAGATCGAGGACCTGGGCGTGCAGGTGCACACGGGCCGCAATACGCTGGAGATCACCGACGGCGCCACGGCACGCCACCGCATGGTGTTTGCCGACGGCACGCACCTGGAAACCGACATGATCGTCTTCTCCGCCGGCATCCGCCCGCGCGACGAGATCGCCCGCCAATGCGCCCTGGCGATAGGCCCGCGCGGCGGCGTGGCCGTGGACGACCATTGCCGCACCAGCGACCGCAGCGTCTACGCCATTGGCGAATGCGCCTCCTGGCGCGAGCAGACCTTCGGCCTGGTGGCACCCGGCTACGACATGGCGCGCGTGGCGGCCCGCCACATTGCGGGCGAGGCCGAGGCCGCCTTCGGCGGGGCCGATCTCAGCACCAAGCTCAAGCTCATGGGCGTGGATGTGGCCAGCATCGGCGACGCCCAGGGCAAGACGCCGCGCAGCCGCAACTACCAGTTCATCGACGAGCGCAAGCAGGTCTACAAGAAGATCGTGGTCAGCGAGGACGGCCGCCAGCTGCTGGGCGCCGTGCTGGTGGGCAATGCCGACGAGTACGGCACGCTGCTGCAGATGACGCTCAACAGCATCGCGCTGCCCGAAGAGCCCGAGTTCCTCATCCTGCCCTCCAGCGACGGCAAGGCCAAGCCCGGCCTGGGCGTGGACGCCCTGCCCGACACGGCGCAGATCTGCTCGTGCAACAACGTCACCAAGGCGCAGATCTGCGCGGCCGTGGGCGAAGGCGCCTGCACCATGGCCGAGCTCAAGTCCTGCACCCAGGCCGGCGCCACCTGCGGCGGCTGCGTGCCCCTGGCCACCCAAGTCATGAAGGCCGAGATGGCCCGGCGCGGCATGGCCGTCAACAACCATGTCTGCGAGCATTTCCCGCACTCGCGCCAGGAGCTGTACCACCTGGTGCGCGTGGGCGGCATCAAGACCTTCGACGAGCTGCTGCACCGCCACGGCAAGGGCCTGGGCTGCGATGTCTGCAAGCCGCTGGCGGCCAGCATCCTGGCCTCGTGCTGGAACGAGTTCGTGCTGCAGCCGCAGCTCGCCAGCCTGCAGGACAGCAACGACTACTACCTGGGCAACATCCAGAAGGACGGCAGCTACTCCGTGGTGCCGCGCATGCCCGGCGGCGAAGTCACGCCGGACGGCCTGATCGCCGTCGGCCAGGTGGCCAAGAAATACGGCCTGTACACCAAGCTCACGGGCGGTGCCCGCGTGGACCTGTTCGGCGCGCGCGTGGAGCAGCTGCCGCTGATCTGGGAGGAGCTGATCGCGGCCGGCTTCGAGTCCGGCCATGCCTACGGCAAATCGCTGCGCACCGTCAAAAGCTGCGTGGGCTCCACTTGGTGCCGCTACGGCGTGGACGACAGCGTGGGCCTGGCCGTGCAGCTGGAAAACCGCTACAAGGGCCTGCGCGCGCCGCACAAGATCAAGTTCGGCGTCTCGGGCTGCACGCGCGAATGCGCCGAGGCCCAGGGCAAGGACGTGGGCGTGATCGCCACCGACAAGGGCTGGAACCTCTACGTCTGCGGCAACGGCGGCATGAAGCCGCGCCATGCCGAGCTGATCGCCTCCGACCTGTCCAAGGACAGGCTGCTGCAGCTCATCGACCGCTTCCTGATGTTCTACGTGCGCACGGCCGACCGCCTGCAGCGCACCAGCACCTGGCGCGAAAACCTGGAAGGCGGCCTGGACTACCTCAAGGACGTGGTGGTCAACGACAGCCTGGGCCTGGGCGCCGAACTGGAGGCCCAGATGCAGCATGTGGTGGACACCTACCAGTGCGAGTGGAAGACCGCCATCACCACGCCCGAAGTGCGCCAGCGCTTTCGCAGCTTCATCAACAGCGACCAGCCCGACGAGCACATCGTCTTCGTGCAGGAGCGCGGCCAGATCCGCCCGGCGCGCGCCGAGGAACGCAGCGAGGCCACGGCCTGACACCCCCTAGAGACCCGCGACAAGGACCCGCCATGGCACATGCCTCCCAAGAACACTGGCTGCCCGTTTGCGCCACCCAGGACATCGTCCCCGACACGGGCGTCTGCGCCCTCGTCCAGGGCCGCCATGTGGCGGTCTTTCGCATCGGCGACGACCGCTTCTACGCCATAGACAACGTGGACCCGCGCTGCGGCGCCAGCGTGCTCGCGCGCGGCCTGGTCGGCAGCCTGGGCGAGCGCGTCGTCGTCGCCTCGCCCATCTACAAGCACCACTTCGACCTGTCCACCGGCGAATGCCTGGAAGCGCCCGAGCACTCCGTGCGCGCGCATGCGGTGCGCAATGAGAATGGGCAGTTGATGGTGGCGCTGCACTGAGGTCTCGGTCAGATCAGCAAAACTGGGCATGGCGCCGAGAGCTGGTTTGAGCAAGGTCTTCACGAAAGGCGATTCACGGCCTTCGAAGTTGGCAATTTCCAGCGTTGATATGGACGTCAGACCGGGCTGCTTGACGCATATCGAAAAGCGCGTCGTTCAACATACGCAAGCCATCAGGTTGCACTTCATCCTGAAGCCAGACTTCGGCCTCACAAAAAACAGGCTCCAAGCGCATTCACTTCGCACCTTCGAGGAGGCGAGCTAAGGCGCCAAAGGTCACGCACACAGCAAACAGAAAAGCCCGCTGGCTGTGTCAGCGGGCTTTCCGTCACAACCCCTTAGACAAGGGGTTCTGTCAACAGGTCATAGGTCATGTTGACGCTGCCGTTTCCATTGGCAACAGCCCAAATCCCCTGGCCAGGCGGCACATACAAAGAGTACTGCGCGCTGATCGTCGGAATGGGAGTGCCGATGAAGATCAAGCGCTTCGTACCATCGCCATATGCCGATGGGGCGGCTGTGTCAGCGTACACCTGCACACCGATCGTGCCAGCATAGGAATTGACGTACAGCGTGCGGATCACCAGGCCATGGAGATTGTTGCCAGGCGCGACCACCTGCACGACGGAGGTATTGACACCCAGGTTCGCGTACAGGGCGCCGATGGGGGTGGGCTTTGCAAGAGTTGTCATGGCGATTGCCTTTCATCTAAGTTGACAGGCGCTCGATGGCACTCATATTGGGGGCTCTCGACCCTCAAGGAATTCAGCGTCCCGCAGCGCGGGCACTTGATGCTCAGTTTCTGGAAGATGCCCATTGCAAGTTTGCGATTGCAGCTGGAACACCTCACCTCTTGCATTCCATACTCCATTTGGACGGTATCCGTTGATTGTTGCGATGGCTTCATTCTGCTGGACCGATTGCGCCAGTGCGCAGACCAGGCGGCTGTTTGTCTTGTGGCGCATCGGCTCACATGTCCCCCGCCATGCAGCGGCTGCTGCGACAAGATGCGCGCGAGACCCGCAACGTAGGCGCAACGCTGTTCACCAGCCTGCTGCGCGCCGAGCTGCGCGGCGTGCGCTGGATACGGTGCAAGCGCACTCCAACGCAGTCACCAGGGCCGGCCTGGCCGAAAGCTCTGCCTTGGGCATCGGGCAGACGCCTGCCTATGATGGCGCTCTGCCGGTCCTCCGATATGCCCCTGGCGCCCTCACCATCCATGAACTACCGCATTGAAGACCACGTCCCCGCCGTCCAGGACTACATCCAGATCCGGCTGGCTGCCGGCCTGAGCCGCAAGTCGCCCGAGGCGGCCGCCATCGGCCTGAAAAACGGCCTGTTCAGCGTGGTCGTCTATGCCGATGCAACGCCGGTTGGCATAGGCCGCGTGATCGGAGACGGCGGGTGCTTCTTCGAAATCGTGGACATCGCCGTCATCCCCGAGCACCAGAAAAAGGGCCTGGGCCACCTCATCATGCAGCGCCTGATGCAGTACATCCACGGCAATGCCCTGCCCACGGCCTATGTCAGCCTCATGGCCGACCACGGCACGCCGAAGTTCTATCGCCGCTATGGGTTCGAACCCTCCCTGCTGCCCAAAAAGGCGGGCATGTCCTTGCGCATTGTTTGACTGCAGAGGCCCGATCAAGACAGAGATGAACAACAAACTGAGAGCAGCGGCAGTGATCGCCGCAGCGTTTTTGGCCGTTGCCTTCCTTGTGCCTGCGCCGAAAAGTGTGCCGCTCACCGAGCGCTATCCCGGTCCGTGGAAAACTGATTTCAGCCGAGACATCGCCATCGCGCTGGGCAAGAACCAAGCTATCGGCTGCGTGCAATTCCAATACCGGGAGAGCCGCCTGGACCCAGGCGAGTACCTTGTGTACTGCAATGATCGGGGCATGTGGAGGTCCTATCTGGTCTGGATCCCGTCGCAGAAGATCACCGGGCCGCACATGATTGATGCATCGATTCCGCCGTGATCGAAGAATCCGCACTGGCATGCAAGATGGCGCTGCATTGAGTTCAGCCACGTCCCATGCCGGCCGCGCAGCACCATCAAATCCGCCTGACAGGGCGCCCGAAAACGCCCGCCCTGCGGGCTCAGGCGTAGAAGGACAGCAACGCCAGGCACACGATGACCACGATGGCCGCCGTGATGAGCATCACCCTGAAGCCACCGTCGCTGCTGCGCAGCAACCGCAACTCCAGCAGGGCCGCGCCCACCCGGGCCATCCAGAAACAAAGCAGTTCCACCATGGGCGCAGCATAAGCGGCACGGCAGATCAGGTGCGGGGCGTGGAAAATGCCGGCGATCACCTGGGCATCGCAGGCCATCGAGATGTCGTGAAGCCCGTTACCCACAGGGAGGTTTATGGAACAGATTCGGGAACAGTCAGCTGGCAGCAGGCCAGCCACAAAGAGAAAAAGAATCCTCGTGGTCTGCACCGGCAACATCTGCCGCAGCCCCACGGCCCACGGCGTGCTTGAAAAAATGGTGGCCGACGCGGGCCTGGCTGGCCGCATCGAAGTGGACTCCGCAGGCACGCACGGCTACCACGTGGGCGAGGCCCCCGACCGCCGCTCCCAGGCCCATGCCGCGCGGCGCGGCTATGACCTTTCGCAGCAGCGCGCGCGGCAACTGCGGGCCGAGGACTTCACGGCATTCGATCAGGTGCTGGTGATGGATGGCGCCAACGAATCTGCAGCGCGCAGGATCTGCCCCGAGTCCGAATGGCACCGCGTACAGCGGCTGACGGACTTCTGCACCGAGCACTCCGCGCGCGAAGTGCCCGACCCCTACTACGGCGGCGACCGGGGTTTCGAGGACGTGCTGGACCTGGTGGAAGACGCCTGCGCGGGGCTGCTGGCCACGCTGGGCATGGCGCCGCGCAAGGGTTGACAAGCCACGGCACCGCTTGCGCATGCGAACCCTCATTCTTTGCTTCGGCATCCTGGGCACGCTTGTGTTCGGCGCAGCCTTCGCCCTGTCGTTTTCCTCGCCATTGCTGGTCGAGAGCCTGGGCAAGGAGATCATCCGCATCGAGATCGAGCACAGGCTGGGCACCCAGCTGGATGCGCTTTCAGGCTCGCGCATGGCGGGCCTGGCCCAGAAGGCGCTGGGCAGGACAGATAGCGAGATCGCCGCAGTGCGGCGCGAGATCGAGGCAGGCATCCCCGACAAGCTGGCTTCGGTCATGACCGACATGCGCCGCGCCGACTGCGAATGCCGCAAGCGCAATGCCGTCTACACGCAGCAGCGCCAAGCCACCCAGTTGGCATCGCTGATCCAGATGCGCGCCCGGCTGGTGGAATTCATCGAGTCGGCCTACCACCAGACCACGGCCAGCCTGGTGCGGGAGTTCAGGATCTTCACTGCGTCCAATGCGCTGGTGTTTCTGGCCCTGGTCGGCGTGACGGCGCGACGCAGGCGGGCGGGGCTGCAGCTGGCCCTGCCCGCCATCGTGCTGGTGACCGCCTCGGCGGTGACTGCCATGTTGTATCTGTTCGCACAGGACTGGCTGCACACCATTGTGTTTGGCAGCTACATCGGCCTGGCCTACATGGCCTATCTGGCCTTTGCCATCGCGCTGCTGTGCGACATCGCATTCAACCGGGCACGCGTGTGCACACGGGCCATCAACGGCCTTGCGTCGTCTTTTGGTTCGGCATTCGAGGTCTTGCCTTGTTGAGCCCACGGCCCCACTTGCCCCGGCACCACGGCCTCCATAGCCATCCCCACCTGCCACCACAATCCGCCCCTTGCCCGCACGCTTGGCCGCGTGGGCACCGAAGGTGCGCGCATGCTGCTGCAATGGATGCGCGCAGAGGCCGGGGAATCGCCAAGCCTGGATCTGGGTCATGAGCTGGTGGTGCGACAAAGCAATTGACTGGCTGATGCCTGGCTATCCATTCGCATATTGAGATAGAGTTCGGCGGCTTGGCCATTCCCGCCCAAGCCCTTCTTCTCCACTGCACCTGTGCAATGGAGATTTTCATTTCAATCCAACTTCAAAGAACATGAACACCATTGCATTGGGAGAACGCCTGCGGCCGCAAGGCGCAATACGGATTCGCCGGATCATGGCCGCCTTGCTGGCTGCGAGCGCTGTACTGTGTGTGCCGAACGTAGCATCGGCGGCCGAGAACGATGCACTATCTGCCTCTCTGGCTGCATTCGGTGATGCCGCTGCGGCAAGACGCCTGGAGGACCAGATCGCGGATCTTGTGAAAAAGCGCAATCAGGCGGGCATGACCAAGCTGGTGGGGCAGATCGCGCAGAACGATGGGGCTTTCATGGAAAAGATGGACAGCCTGACGCAGGCCAAAAATCGGGTTCCTGATCCTGAAATGACCAGGATTGCCATGGCCCTGGGCCCTTGCCACCATGCCGGTTTTCTTCTCAGGAAAATGGCCTTCGCCCTTGCCGATGGTCAGGCAAAGCCCATCATTCGCAATGGGGTGATCATGATTGACGGCACGCACATGGACGATATGTATGCTGAGCAAATGTCGCGCTGTGAAAGGCTGGCCAAGCAGCCCATGCGGAAAATCAAGATAGGCTCCATGTGCTCCGTCAATGGCTCGGGTTGCGACGAGGATCCGGATATGGATTGAAGAGGCCGAGCGCTGAAAAGCGAAAGCAAGAAAAGAAAAGGCCGGGTCTGCCGCCCGGCCTTTGGTGACCGCCCCGGCGGTGACTGCCATGCTGTATCTGTTCGCCCAGGACTGGCCGCACACCATTGCGTTTGACAGCCACATCGGCCTAGCCTGCTTGGCCTGTCTGGACTTTGCCATCAGATGCTGGGCGACATCGCATTCAGCCGGGCACGCGTGTGTAGTCGGGCTATCAATGGCATGGCGTCGACTTTTGGTTCGTCTCTCGAAATTGGGGCTTGCTTAGCCTGCTGGCATTTGCTGATCACAGCCGTGAACGGCCCAAACTGCCAAATTGGTTTCAGCAGAGCCTTGTCTGCGGCATTAACGCGATGCCGCGATATGGCTTCACCGCGTAGCTCCGTGCATCCGAATTAGGAATACTCCTATTTTTTCCTTCAAAAACCAAGGAAAAATAGGAGCTGTCTTATTTTCAACGAGACGCATACGGAATAGCATGGATTCCTCGCGTATGAAAATCCAAGCATCTTGAGTTTTTAGGCAATCTCCGACATCTATTGCCGCCGTATTCATATATCAACCGACAATTGAAATGAAATTCCATGCGCAATATAAAATACTATTTCCTTCTTGTATTTCTCATCTATGCAAACAATGTATTTTCAAAAGGATACGTTGACAACTACTCGGTCGCAATGGTTACTGGCTGGGCGTGTGATGTCAGATTTCCTAATGACATAGTGGCTGTACACATTTGGCGCGATGACAACCAATTTCTTGGGGGGAGCAGCGCAAATATAGTCAGGGAACCCGCTGTAGGATCGGCTTGCCTTGGCAGCCACAGTGCGCATGGCTTCTCCATACCAATAAATCTTACTGAAGACTTGAAAGACGGACAGGAACACAGAATTCTAGTTTACTCCATAGGACGTAATGGTTTCGTCGAGCAATTGAACAACTCACCTGTAAAAATCAAATTCCCTGGCGACGGAATTAAAGAGCGTCCATATTATGTCGGAGACATAGTCGCGAGAAATCTAGATTGGCCAGTTATTGAAGGTGCCGGGCACATCGGAATATGGGATGGAACTTCAGTAATTGAAGTTCTCAACGAGCCGCAGGTTGTTCAGAAAAACAATTACGAGAATTTTTTCAAACGCAGCAAAGTTTGGCCAATAAGCAGAACAAAATGGCCTGACCATAACGTAGTCTCTTGCTTCTCGTCTGCATGCACAGAGGATTTTGACAGACCTAGAGCCAATAAAAAATCTTACCCAGCCTTGTATGCAATGATTGCGAGAGCGAATCAAATATATGCCATAGGTGCAGTTTATGTTGTGACACCGTACGTTACTCCAGCCGAGCCTACTGTGAATATTCCACCCAGCAGGGACTGGAATAAATACGTGACCTGGCCTCCGACGAAAGGAAGATATCGGTGTGATACTTTTATAACGGATATTATGGGCGCAACGGTTCGAAGTCCTGGATCACATGCTCACTCACACATTCAGGGCCAATGGCTACCTTTACGAATTATTGATGCGAATATAGCCACATGGTATCAAAAATATATTAGTGCAGCAGACGCCAACATCAAAGCACCTGCCGCCTTGTACAACAAACTTAAGCAATGGCAATGAAGCGAATAATATCTTACTCCGTCATTGTCGCCGCATTATATGCAGCCTATCTATTTATAAACGAATCTTCAAAACCACAAAACCACATCACACCAAATATAAAGACCGAAATTTTTAATCAACAATCAAAAAGCTCAGCGAACGAAGACACACAAAATGCGAATCAAGTCACAGCGGAAGAGCAACAATCAAGTGCATTCCAGACTTCCGCATTCATTCAGGATGAAATTGATAGATTTCGCGCATCTCTCGCAGATTCGTTATCCCAAGATGAGAAATTGCAGGCAATCAACCGGCTTCACAACATCATTCGATCGACCCAACGCAGAGAGGTCAGAGAATCCCTCCGTCAAGAACTGCTTAGCGTCATTGGCAGCAACAGCTCCAAAGATATAGTCAAATCCGCAATTTTCGACTATACGAGATCCCTCAACAGCCTGGATAGCGCTTCCGAAGCCATCAAGGTTCTCGACTTAGGACTGAAAAATGGGATCCTGACAACCAAGGAATATGCTGGAGAATCTATACACATGGGTTTTCTTTTTGACGACAAAGCGATGATCAAAAATGGTTTAAACACAGGCGACGAATATTCAAATATTGTGCTATACAATTACATATCCAGCATAACAGAAAGCAACAGGAAAAATATCATAGATCACGAACTATTGGTTTACATAAACAGCCATCCCATCAAATTTACCGGCGCTCCTTTCAGCTTCGGCCTGACGGAAGCCATTCAATACAATGAATGGGCCATGGCCAAAGCAAACGTCGAGTCAATCCTCAATGGGGCGGACCCTGTGGATATTCTGGCGGCCCCCTTCAAAAATATGCTCACAGATCCCAGGGAACTGCTGGCGCTATCCATCTCTCCGGACATTGGATTGAAAGTCATGAAAAAGGTGATAGCAAGCAAAGACCACCAAATAGGCCTTGAGAATCTTGACAATTTCACGGCCAGCTATTCTTATATTCCCGCCATAAAATCCGCATCGGATAATATGGAGCGCTATAAAACAGGCTTAGAAAAGTGATATCTCCATCAGAGCTTCCCCAACGAGATATTCCAAAATCTAATTTCCGGATTTATCCGAGGGATTGCTATATCTTTCAAATTCAACCAAACGTCCCTACTTCCCCGCCACCACAATCCTCCCCTTGCCCGCGCGCTTGGCCGCATACATGGCCTCGTCGGCGCGCTGCAGCAGCTGGGCGGTGTTTTCCCGGGCGGCATTGAGGGCGATGCCGATGCTGGCGCCGACCTGGACGGTGGCACCGTTTTCCAGGCGGATGGGCTGGCAGATGGAGGCCAGGCAGCGCTGCATGGCCTGAAGGGCGTCGTTGGCTGAAGCCAGTTCGCCCAGCAGCAGCACGAATTCGTCTCCACCCATGCGGGCCACGCAGTCGGTTTCGCGGGCCTGGGTGGTGAGGCGGCGGGCGACGATGCGCAGCACTTCGTCGCCGGCATCGTGGCCTTCGGTATCGTTGATCTGCTTGAAGCCGTCCAGGTCCATGAAGCAGACGGCCAGTTGCCCCGGTCCGCAGGCCTGGGCCAGTTGACGCTGCAGCCGGGCCTGCAGTGCGCGGCGGTTGGCCAGGCCGGTCAGCACGTCGTGCAGCGCCTGGTGCTGCGCGGCTTGCTCGTCACGCTTGAGCGCGTCTATGTCCACGAAGACCCAGATCGATTCGCCGTCGGCCAGGCCTGCGCCGCTGACATCGACCCAGAGCAGGCTGCCATCGCTGGTCTTCAGCTGCATCTGGGCATGGCATTTGCCGCTGGAGCGCAGTGCGCCATAGGCCAGCTCGCCGGAGCGTTCATAGGTTTCCTCATCCGGGTAGAGGATGCGCGCCGAGGTGCCCTGCATCTCGCCGGCCGGGCGCTTGAGCATGCGCTGCAGGGCCTGGTTGGTCCACAGCAGCCGGCGCTCGCGCAGGCGGGCGATGCCGATGAGGTCGTTGTCCATGAACAGTTCCTGCTGGCGCAGCAGCTCGGCAAGCCGGATGCGCGCCACGCGTTCGCGCTGCTGCAGCAGATAGAGGCTGACCGAACCCAGCGCGATCAGCGCGATGCTCAGGCCCGTGAGCGCCCACGCACGCCAGGCCGATGCACGCCACCCCGCCAGGTAGCTTTCCGTGCCCAGGCCGGTGAAGACGGTCAGCGGATAGCCGGCCAGGCGCTGGTAGGCCGTGATGCGCTCCACGCCATCGAGCAGCGTGGGCGTGATGTACCAGCCAAGCTCCCGGTCATCGGCCAGGGCCCGGTGGTACTCGCCCGAGACTTCCGAGCCGCCGATGCCGGCCATGGGCTGGGGATCGCCTGCCGCGTAGCGGGCCACCAGCAGATCCTTGTCCGAACGCAGCGCAATGGCGCTGTCGGGCCCGAAGGCCTGGCGGCGGAACAGCGACTGGAAATGCTCGGCCGCAACGACCGCGTAGACGATGCCCTGGAAATCCCCGTCGCCGGATTGCAGCCGCCGCGCCAGCACGATGGCCCATTTCTTGAAGGAGTGGCTGACCAGCGGGTCGGAGACCACCATGCGGTCGGTGTTGCGCGCCCGGTCGAAGTAGCCTCGCTCGGCCACGGAAAATGACGGCTCCTCCTCGTTCGCACTCTGCAGGACCTGGCCATTGGCGTCGGTGACGCGCAGCGCCGTGACGAAGGGAACGAGGGCGCGCTGCTCCTGCAGGATTTCATAGAGGGCCAGCGCCGCCACGTCCGCGCCTTCCAGACTCCGGCTGCGGTAGCGGCCCGCGACGGTGGCCAGGGCGTTGTCCACCAGCCGCATCTCGGCGTTCAGCTCCAGGCTCAGGCTGCGGGCCTGGTTCCGGGTGACGGCCACGCCCAGGTCCAGGTCGGCCTGGTGGTTGGCGCGCAGGCTCAACCAGGTGGCCAGGCCCAGCAGGCCGGCCACCAGCAGGTTGCCGAGCACCAGGCGCAGGAGCACCTTGTCGGAAAGAAGCCTCTTCATGGCGCCGGGTGTCCCTTTCCTACTTGCTGGATGGGCATCGGGGTGGATGGACCGGCCCATTTTTAGCACAAGGCAGGAGCACTCCATGCCAGGTCGCACGCCATGGCAGCGGCGCCTTTCGGCGCTGCGCCCGACCCCCCTCAGGGCATGCGCCAGCTCAGGCCCGCGTACACGGCCCGGCCATCTCCGGGAAAGTAATAGGCACCGTCCACGCCGCGCACATTGGCCTGTACGGCCGTGGTCGCGGCATAGCGCCGGTCGGTCAGGTTGCGGCCTTCGACGAACCAGCTCCAGCCATCGCCCAGCGTCCCGCTCAAGCGCAGGTTGAGCAGCGCATAGCCATCGGAGGCCACGGTGTTGGCATGGTCCACCCAGGTGCGCGAGGGCAGCCACTCCAGGCCAGGCGCGACCGTGACCTGCTGCGTGGCCTTCCACTGCAGCTCGGCCCGCAGCAGGTGCGGTGGAATGCCGGCCAGGCGGCGGCGGCCGTAGACGGCGTCGTTGTCAAAGCGCAGGTCGCTGTAGAGGTACTGGGTGCGCAGCGACCAGCGCGGCGCAAGCCGTGCCTGCATGGACAGCTCCAGCCCCTGGTGGATAGTGCGGTCGGCATTGGTGGTGCCCAGGGCCGCGCCGCTGGCGTCGGTCAGCGCCAGCAGTTCGCGGCGCACGCGCGAGTGGTAGATGGCGGCGTCCCAGGCCAGGGCCTCGCCGTGGCCGCGCCAGCCGGCCTCCACCGTGGTTGCGCTTTGCGCGCGCCCCAGCGGCAGCGAAGGCTGGTAGACCAGCTCGCCAATGGGCGGTGCCTCGAAGCTGCCGCTGATGTTGGCGTACCACTGCGACGTGGGCGTGGCCGCGAACAGCAGGCCCAGCTTGGGCGAGGTGTGGCTGAAATCCACGTCGTAGCTGGAGGCGGGCACCAGCAGATTGTCCTGGCGGCGCTGGGCGCGCACGAACTGCAGGCCGGCCTGCAGCGTCCAGCGGGTGCTCAGGCCATGGCTGTATTCGCCATAGACCACGTCCTGCTGCGCCTTCACGCGCGTGCGCCCCGTGGACGTGCCGGCCGCGCCGCCCGCATTGGTGTAGCGCCATTCATCGCCATCGAGCTGCGCGCTGGAAAAGCCCAGCACCAGCCTGCGCGTGAGGCCACCGCCCCGCCCCAGCTCGGCCACCAGGCGCGAGTCCAGGCCCGTGTCGCGCATGTCCTGCTGGACGATGCCCATGGTCATGGGGTGGAAACGGTCGCGCTGCGCCGCGAACAGCGAGGTGGTCCAGCGCAGGCCTTCGCGCGGCTGCCAGTCCATGCGCAGGGCGCCGCGCGTCTGGCGGTAGTTGTTGCCGGCGTCCTGCGCCACATAGCCGGGCGCGGCCTGGCGCGGATTGGCCAGCATGGCCGCGCGCGTGAGGCTGCCGGGCATTTGCATGTCGGCATCCACATGGGACAGGAAGGCGCGCAGCTCCAGCGTATCGGTGAGCTGCAGGCCCACATTGCCGGACAGGCGCTGCGTGCGCCAGGCCGACTGTTCGCGCCAGCCGTCCTGCTCGCTACGGCTGAAGTTCAGAAGGCCATCCACCCGCTCGCCACGGCCCGCCAGCTGGGCCTGGGCCTGCCGCTGGCCGAACGATCCGGCCTGCAGCCGCAGCGATGCGGCAGGCGCCGTCAACCCGGTCGGCGAGACAAAGTTGATCGCGCCGCCCAGGCTGCTGGCGCCGTACTCCAGCGCATTGGCGCCACGCCAGACCTCGACATGCTGGGCCGCCATGGGGTCGATGGACTGGAAGTCCGCCGCGCCATCGGCCTGGTTCAGCGGTATGCCGTCCTGGTACAGCTGTATGCCGCGCATCAGGTAGCCGCGCTGCACGCCCGAGCCCCGGATGGACAGCCGCGTCTCGGGGCCGTGGCGCGTCTGTGCGAGCACGCCGGGCGCGTAGGCCAGTGCATCGGCGGCGGTGCTGGCACGCCCGGCCGCGTAGCTGGCTGCATCGATGACGGCCGTGCCGCCTGCGCGCTGCGACAGCTCATCGCGCGCAGCCTGCACGGCCTGCGCGGCGCGGGCCTCGGGCGTGGCGGCGACGCCGCGGGCGCGCACCTCCACATCCGCAAGAACAGGTTCTGCCTGGGCCAGGGCGGAGGATGCGGCGCAAAGGCCTGCGGCGCCGGCCAGAGAAAGTGCAAAGCTCTTCATGCCGCCCCCAGGATCTGCCGCAGATCGGCCGCGCAGTCCTGCGCGTCCTGCTCATGGCGAAACGCCACGCGCAGCCGGCCCTCGGGATCAAAGACATAGGTGATGGCCGAGTGGTCCATGGTGTAGGACGCACCCGTGGGCACCTTCTTGTAGAAGACCTTGAATTCCCTGGCGACCTCGGCCGTCTGCGCCTCGTCGCCGCGCAGCGCGACAAAGCCGGGGTCGAAGGCGCCCACATAGGCCTTGAGCACCTGGGCCGTATCGCGCTCGGGATCGATGGTGATGAAGGCCACGGCCAGGCGGGCACCGTCGGCTCCCAGAAGCTCGCGTATTTCCAGCGCGCGCGTCAGCGCCGTGGGGCAGACATCGGGGCATTGGGTGAAGCCGAAAAAGACCATCAGGGCCTGGCCCTTGAAGTCGGCCAGCGTGCGCTCGCGCCCATCGGCATCGCGCAGGCGGAAGTCCCGGCCGTACTGCGCGCCGGTGAGGTCGATGCCCTTGAAGGGCACGGTGGCGGGCTTGCAGCCGGCCAGCAGCGCCAGTGCGGCCAGGCCGCCGCCAAGGCAGGCGCGGCGAGACAGGGCAACGGGAGCAACGGATGGGAGGGTCGAAGAAGAATCGGCGGCGCGCTGCGGCGCCGCATGGCAATCGGAACGGAACATGGCTTCCCTGCGTGGAATCTTGGCGAAGCCGCACCGCCAAGGCTGCGCCCGGCCGGTGCGGCAATGTTCTGAGACAGGCCAGCGGCCAGACAGCGCGGGACAGCGCTGCACAGCAACCGAGGGCTCAGGCGATCAGCAGTAGCAAGGGAGGCCCGCGCGGCGGCAGCGGTGCGCCGACCAGGGAGGCAATGCGGGCAGAGACGATGGGCTGCAGCGCGCGGCCCAGCGGCTGCGGTTGCGCCCAGGAGGGGGAGACATGCGCGGGCGGCGGCGTCACCGCCAGGCACAGCGGGCAGTCCAGCGAATGCTGGGCAGACACCGCCTGCCCTTCTTCACCGTTGACCACGACCAGCTTGACGCTGCCGCCAGCCGTGCAGACCAGTTCCATGGCCTGCGGGTGCACCAGGGGCGATGCAATGGCCAGGCCCAGCGTCAACGCGAACCACGCCATGACCAGGCGGGCCAGTGAGACGGAGTTGCGCAGGGCGTGCATGGCTGGGGATTATGGGGCTGGGATGCCGGATATGCGTGGTATCCGTAGCCGCCTGCCCGCATGGGCCATCCCATAATCGCCTTTTCCCCAAGCAGTGACCGCCATGTCGAAACTCCATGTTGTGCAGCAGGGCCAAGGCCCGGCCCTCGTTCTGAGCCACGCGCTCGGTTGTGACCTCCAGATGTGGGACGGCGTTGCCCAGGCGCTGGAAGACCGCTTCACCGTGGTGCGCTACGACCACCGGGGCCACGGCCGCTCGCCCGCCATCGGCGAGGCTTTCGACATGAACGACCTGGCAGACGACGCAGCCGGCGTGATCGAGGCGCTGGGCCAGGGGCCGGTGCACTTCGTGGGCCTGTCCATGGGCGGCATGACGGCCCAGGCCCTGGCCGTGCGCCATCCGGCGCTGGTGCGCAGCATCACCATCGCCAATTCGGCCAGCTACTACGACGAGGCCGCGCGCGCAGGCTGGCAGGCGCGCATTGCCACCGTGCACGACCAGGGCGTGGCGGTGATTGCCGACGGCGCCATGCAGCGCTGGTTCACCCCCGAGTTCCGCACCGCGCAGGCGGCCCGCGTGGCCACCTTGCGCGCAGGGCTGGAGGCTCTGGCGGCCAAGCCCTATGCGGCCGCCTGTGCGGCCGTGGGCGGCATCGATTTTCGCGAGAGCAATCGGCGCATCGCCTGCCCCGCGCTGCTCATTGCGGGCAGTCGCGATGAGGCCACGCCGCCTGCCTTGTCCGAGGACATGCAGGCGCAGATTCCGGGCGCGCAGCTGGTGTCGCTGCCCGCCGCGCATTTGAGTGCCGTGGAAATGCCCGTGGAGTTTGCGCGGTTGGTGAGCGACTTTGTCGCGCAGGTCCGCTAGATCTGCAGTCCCACCCGGGCGGGATGGGGGCTGAGCGAAGTCGCTATCGTGGAGGAGATCACGGAGGGCATCACGGCCGACAGATCAACTCCGCCACGTCCATCAGCAGGGCTTCATCGATCTGCTCGCGCAGGTCCACCGCCAGCCTGCGCCGGTAGAACACGCCCAGGTCCAGCCCCACGCCCAGCGCGCGGATCTGCACGTCGCCCGCGCGCTCGTGCCGGGCGATGACCTGGCGCAGGTGCTGGTCCAGGTAGTGCTCGTCGTTGGCCTGGTGCGTGGCCGTGTCCATGGGGCAGCCGTCCGAGATGACGAGCAGGATGCGGCGCTGCGCGGGCCGCGCCAGCAGCCGCTCGCAGGCCCATTCCACGGCCTCGCCGTCCACGCCCTCGCGAAACAGGTCGGGCCTGCGCAGCGCGGCAATGCCGTGGCGGGCGTGGCGCCAGGGTTTGGCGGCATCCTTGAAGACGATGTGCAGCCGCTCGTTGAGCCGGCCCGGGATGTGGGGCTGGCCCGCGCGCTGCCAGTCGCGGCGGGCGCGGCCGCCGTTCCAGGCCTGGGTGGAAAAGCCCAGCACGTCCACCGGCACGCCGGCCATGGACAGCGCGCGTCCCAGCAGGTCCACCAGCAGGGACAGCGGGCGCGCATGCGCCTTCATCGAGCCCGAGCAGTCCAGCAGGAGGGCCACGGCCGCATCGCTGACGGGGCGCGGCAGCTCGTTCCTGAAGATGGCGCGCTGCTGCGGATCACTGACCAGTTGCGCCAGCCGGCTTGCATCCAGGTGTCCATCCTCCAGGCCGAACTGCCAGCCGTCGTGGCGCGGCACGGCCAGGCGCTGCTGCAGGTGGCGGGCCAGCCGGCCCGCGTGCAATCCGCTGCGCGCCAGTTCCTCATCCATCTGCCCGCGGAACTCGGCCAGTTGCGCTGCGCGGATCAGCTCGGCGGCCTGCGCCTCGCGGTCATAGGCGCGCGTGAACACGCGGTAGCTGTGGGCCGAGCCGGCCCAGGCGCGGCTGTCGCCGCTGAGCGCCACGGGCGGCGCATCCAGGCTTTGCGATTCAAAGTGCAGCGGCAGCGCGAAGCTGCCGCGCCGGCGCGGCCCGGCAGCGCCGCGCGGCGCCTCTTCCTGGGCTGACCGCACGGCCTGGCCCACCCAGCGGCTGATGGCCAGGGCCGGCGCAATGAAGGCCTGCTGGTCCTGCCGGTGGCGGCGCAGCAGGGCCCACTGCGCGCCCAGTTGCGCGGACAGGCCGGCGCGCGTGGCCTCGGCCAGGTCGGCCAGGGCATCGGGCGGCTCATGTCCGCTCAGGCGGCTCCAGGCGGTCAGCGCCACCGTGAACAGCAGGATGCCCAGGCTGCTTTCGGTCAGGCCCGAATCGGCAAAGGCCTGGCTCCAGTGCACAAAGCGCGCATGCAGGTTAGCGCGTGCGCCCGGCCATTCCTCGGGCGCCAGGCTTTCCACGCGCAACTGCTCCAGCAGTTCGAACACCAGCCGCTCCACCGGGTCGCCGGGCAGGTGGCGCGCGTGCAGCGCGGCATCGCTCAGGCGCAGGCGCAGGCTGGCGCCGTCGAGCAGGCCGCGCTGGTCGGCCAATCGGGCCGGCACATCGGATTGGTGGGCCGCTGCCAGCACCACGGGCGCCGTGCCCCGGTACAGCGTCTGCCCGCTCCATTGCAGCGAGGCATCGCCCGCCATGGCGCGCAGCAGCGCGCCGCCCCAGGCCTCCATGCGCGCCAGCGAGGGGGATGCCTCAGCAGGCATGGGCGGGCTCGTCGCGCAGCGCCAGTTCCTGGCCGAAGCAGCGCTGGAAATACTCGGCCACGATGGCCCGCTCGGCCGGCTCGCACTTGTTGAGGAAGGACAGCTCGAAGGCCAGCCGCAGGTCGTGGAAGATCTGCGCGTTCTCGGCCCAGGTGATGACGGTGCGCGGTGACATCAGCAGCGACAGGTCGCCCACCGCGAAGCCCTTGCGCGTGAGCGCGGCCAGCGCCACCATGGCGGCCACCTGCTCGCGCCCCTGCGGCGTGGCCAACTGCGGCACGCGCGCCAGCACGATGGCGGCCTCCTCGGCCGGCGCCAGGTAGTCCAGGCTGGTGACCAGGTTCCAGCGGTCGAGCTGGGCGTGGTTGAGCATCTGCGTGCCGTGGTACAGGCCGCTGAGGTTGCCCTGGCCCAGTGTGTTCATGGTGGCGAAGAGGCGGAACTGCGCATGCGGCTGGAGCACGCGCTTTTGGTCCAGCAGGGTGAAGCTGCCCTCGCGTTCGAGCACGCGCTGGATGACGAACATCACGTCGGGCCGGCCCGCGTCGTATTCATCGAAGACCAGGGCCACGGGCCGCTGCAGCGCCCAGGGCAGGATGCCTTCCTGGAACTGCGTGACCTGGCGGCCCTCCTGCAGCACGATGGCGTCCTTGCCCACCAGGTCCAGCCGGCTGATGTGCCCGTCGAGGTTGACGCGCACGCAGGGCCAGTTCAGCCGTGCCGCCACCTGCTCGATATGGGTGGACTTGCCCGTGCCGTGCAACCCCTGGATGACCACGCGCCGGTTGTGCGCAAAGCCGGCCAGGATGGCCAGCGTGGCCTGCGGGTTGAAGCGGTAGGCCAGGTCCACGGCCGGCACATGCTCGCTGCGTTCGGCAAAGGCCGGCACCTGCATGTCGGTGTCCAGGCCGAAGGTCTCGCGCACGCCAAGCGTGCGCGTGGGATGCATCAGGGTCAGCTCAGTCATCGTCAGGGGCTCCCGGGGGGACTTCGTCGTTGATGCGCGCAATCGCCTCGGCCGCCGCGCGCAGTTGGGGAAGAAAGGACAGCGCCCGCTCGCGCGTGAAACGCATGATGGGCGCCTGCACGGCCAGCCCCATGTTCGAGGGGCCGCCCTGGATGGAGGGCACGAGCACGCCCAGGCACAGCAGGCCGGGCAGGAATTCCTCGTTGTCGAAGGCATGGCCCTGGGCGCGCACCTGGTCCAGTTCGGCGTCCAGCGCGTCAAAGGCCGTCAGCGTGTTGGCCGTGAAGCCTTCCAGCGGCACGGCCGACAGCAGCCGCCTGCGCTGCGCGGGCGCCATCTGGCTCAGGAACAGCTTGCCCGTGGCCGAGCAATGGGCCGGCACGCGCGAGCCCGGGTGCAGATAAAAGCGCAGCGGCGCGGGCGTCTCCACCCGGTCCAGGTAGAGCACCTCGCTGCCCGAGAAGGCGGTGATGTTGCAGCTCTCGCCGATATCGCGCACCAGTTGCGCCAGCACCGCATGGCGTGCGCCGTGCGTGGTGTTGTTGAGCAGCACGCTCTCGGCCAGCCGCATCAGGCGCCGGCCCGTGCCGTAGTGCCGGCCATTGCCCTCGCGCTGCAGGATGCCCGCGCCCTCGAGCTGCTGGAGCATGCGGTGCATGGTGGGCTTGGGCAGGCCTGTCTCCTCGACCATGGTCTGCAGCGTGAAGGGCTCGTTCTTCTGGGCAATGGCCTCCAGCAGGGCGAACAACCGCAGGTTGGGCGTGTCGCCATCGATACGGGCAGGGATGGGGTCACGGGTGTTCATGGTGTTGGTCATCATATGTTTTTCAATTTTTCGAGTCAATTTGTTCCGAAAAAAGAAATTTGTTTGACATCCAGGCGAAGTCGGTCCTAGACTTGCGCCGTAATTTCTTTTTTCGGAACATTAAGTTCCATTTTCAAGGAGACAACATGACTGCAGCCAACAATCGTACGGTGGTCGAAGGCGTCCAGAAGATGACCCCTTCCGAAGCCTTTGTGGAGACCTGCGTGGCCAACGGCGTCACGGAGATGTTCGGCATCATGGGCTCGGCCTTCATGGATGCCATGGACATCTTCGCGCCCGCCGGCATCCGCCTGATCCCCGTGGTGCACGAGCAGGGCGCGGCCCACATGGCCGACGGCTATGCGCGCGTCTCGGGCCGCCACGGCGTGGTGATCGGCCAGAACGGCCCCGGCATCAGCAACTGCGTGACCGCCATCGCCGCCGCCTACTGGGCCCACAGCCCCGTGGTCATGATCACGCCCGAGACCGGCACCATGGGCATGGGCCTGGGGGGCTTCCAGGAAGCCAACCAGCTGCCCATGTTCCAGGAGTTCACCAAGTACCAGGGCCATGTCTGCAACCCCAAGCGCATGGCCGAGTTCACGGCCCGCTGCTTTGACCGCGCCATCTCCGAGATGGGCCCCACCCAGCTGAACATTCCGCGCGACTATTTCTACGGCGAAGTGCAGTGCGAAATCCCCAAGCCCATGCGCGTGGAGCGCGGCTCGGGCGGCGAAAACAGCCTGCAGGCCGCCACGGAACTGCTGGCCACGGCCAAGTTCCCCGTGATCCTGGCCGGCGGCGGCGTGGTCATGGGCGATGCGGTCGAGGAATGCAGGCAGCTGGCCGAGCGCCTGGGCGCCCCCGTGGTCACGGGCTACCTGCGCAATGACGCCTTCCCCGCCAAGCACCCGCTGTGGGCCGGCCCGCTGGGCTACCAGGGCTCCAAGGCCGCGATGAAGCTCATCGCCCAGGCCGACGTGGTGATCGCGCTGGGCTCGCGCATGGGTCCCTTCGGCACCCTGCCCCAGCACGGCATGGACTACTGGCCCAAGAACGCCAAGATCATCCAGGTCGAGGCCGACCACACCAACCTGGGCCTGGTCAAGAAGATCTCGGTGGGCATCCACGGCGACGCCAAGGCCGTGGCACGCGAGCTGGGCCGCCGCCTGCAGGGCCAGACCCTGGCCTGCGACGCCACCAAGGCAGCGCGCGCCGACACCATCGCCACCGAGAAGGCCGCCTGGGAGAAGGAGCTGGACGAGTGGACGCATGAGCGCGACCCCTACAGCCTGGACATGATCGAAGAGGCCAAGGGCGAGCGCACGCCCACGGGCGGCAAGTACCTGCACCCGCGCCAGGTGCTGCGCGAGCTGGAAAAAGCCATGCCGCCGCGCGTGATGGTCTCCACCGACATCGGCAACATCAACTCCGTGGCCAACAGCTACCTGCGCTTCGACGAGCCGCGCAGCTTCTTCGCGCCCATGAGCTTCGGCAACTGCGGCTATGCCCTGCCCACCATCATCGGTGCCAAGTGCGCAGCGCCCGACCGCCCGGCCATCGCCTACGCCGGCGACGGCGCCTGGGGCATGAGCATGGTGGAGATCATGACCGCCGTGCGCCATGACATTCCCGTCACGGCCGTGGTCTTCCACAACCGCCAGTGGGGCGCGGAAAAGAAGAACCAGGTGGACTTCTACAACCGCCGCTTCGTGGCCGGCGAGCTGGAAAGCGAGAGCTTCGCGGCCATTGCCAGCGCCATGGGTGCCGAGAGCATCGTGGTCGACCAGATCGAGGACGTGGGCCCGGCGCTGCAAAAGGCCATCGACCTGCAGATGAACCACGGCAAGACCTGCGTGATCGAGGTGATGTGCACGCGCGAACTGGGCGACCCGTTCCGCCGCGATGCGCTGGCCAATCCCGTGCGCTTCCTCGAAAAGTACAAAGATTTCGTCTGAAGCTGTCTGACACCCCCTGAGGCGCTGCGCGCCTTCCCCCTCTCTACCCGCTGCGCGGGGGAGGGGGACGACACCCTCGGTGCGGGGCGGCCCTTCCTCGGTGTCCCTGGGATGGGCCGCGCCGGTTTCATGCGCCTGGGTGCGCAAGGCTCTCGAAAGCCGATTCCCAGATTCCCTGCGTTGCTCGCGCCGGGCCCTGTACTTTCCCGCAGGAGCTTTCATGGTCCCCCCACTTTCACTTGCCGTGGCCGCCGACGATGCGCCCGCCACGCACCGCCCCCATCTCCAGCACTTGCTCGACCAGGCCAAGGCGCAAGGCCCCATTCCGGTGGCCGTGGCCTATCCCTGTGATGCGGGCTCGCTGCAGGCCGCCATGCAGGCCGCGCAGGCGGGCCTGATCACGCCGCTGCTGGTGGGCCCCGAGGCACGCATCCGGGCTGCGGCCCAGGCAGCCGGGCTGGATCTGGCGGGCGCGTCCATCCATTCCACAGCCGACGATCCACGCGCGGCGGCGGCCCAGGCGGCGGCGCTGTGCGGCAGCGGCCAGGCCCGCGCGCTGATGAAGGGCAGCCTGCACAGCGACGAGCTGCTGGGCGCTGCCGTGGCGCGCGAGGCCGGCCTGCGCGGCAGCCGCCGCGCCAGCCATGTGTTCGTGATGGACCTGCCGGGCTTCGAGCGCCCGCTGCTGATGACCGATTGCGTGGTCAACATCTTCCCCACGCTGATGGACAAGCGCGACATTGCGCAGAACGCCATCGACCTGGCCCGTGCCATCGGCATTGCCCGGCCGCGCGTGGCCGTGCTCTCGGCGGTGGAGACGGTCAACCCCGCCATTCCCGGCACCATCGACGCGGCCGCGCTGTGCAAGATGGCCGACCGGGGGCAGATCAGCGGCGCCATCCTCGACGGGCCGCTGGCCTACGACAACGCCATCTCGCTGCGCTCGGCGCATCACAAGGGCATCGTCTCCGATGTGGCGGGCCAGCCCGACGTGCTGCTGGTGCCCAGCCTGGAGGCCGGCAACATGATCTACAAGCAGCTGGTCTACATGGCCGACGCCGAATGCGCGGGCCTGGTGCTGGGCATGCGCGTGCCCATCGTGCTGACCAGCCGTTCGGACTCGGTGGCCAGCCGCATCGCGTCCTGCACGCTTGCGGTTCTGGCCGATGCGGCGGGCGGCAAGGAGCAGCCATGAGCCAGGTTCAAGCCCCGTTGGCAGCACAGCCGCCCGTGCCGCGCATGCTGCAATGGCTGAAGCTCCTGCCCGGCACAGGCCTGTCGGGCGTGATTGCGCTGGCAGCCACCTTCGTCTCCACGCTGCACGGCGGGCCGCAGCTGCTGTTCGCGCTGTTCTTCGGCGTGGCCTTTCACTTCCTGAGCCAGGACGCGCGCGCCAAGCCGGGCATCGAGTTCTGCGCACGTGGCGTGCTGCGCCTGGGCGTGGGCCTGCTGGGCGCGCGCATCACGGCCACGCAGATCGCGGGCCTGGGCTGGACCACGGCGCTGATCGTCATCGCCGCCGTGGTCACCACGCTGCTGTGCGGCACGCTGCTGGGCCGGCGCCTGGGCCTGACGCGGCCGCAGGGCGTGCTGTCGGGCGGCGCGGTGGCCATCTGTGGCGCCTCGGCGGCGCTGGCCATCTCCTCGGTGCTGCCGCGCGACAAGGACAGCGACCGCTTCACGCTGACCGTGGTGGTCACGGTCACCGTGCTGTCCACGGCCGCCATGGTGCTGTACCCCCTGGTGGCGCGCGCACTGCACCTGCCGCCCGAGCTGGCGGGCCTGTTCATCGGCGGCACTATCCACGATGTGGCCCAGGTGGTGGGCGCGGGCTACACCATCGACCAGGCCACGGGCGACTACGCCACCATCGTCAAGCTGTTCCGCGTGTCCATGCTGGCCGTGGTGGTCGTCATGGTCTCGGCCCTGTTCAAGCGCCAGCGCGAGGCTGCGGCCGAGCAGCACCACGGCAAGAAGCCGGGCCTGGTGCCCTGGTTCCTGTGGGTGTTCGTCGCGCTGGTGGCCATCAACTCGCTGGGCTGGGTGCCGCCGGGGCTGCAGCACCAGTTGAGCGACCTGTCGCGCAACTGCCTGGTGCTGGCCATTGCGGCCCTGGGCCTGAAGACCTCGTTCCAGCAACTGGCCCAGGCCGGCTGGCGGCCTTTTGCACTGCTGGTGGTGGAGACGCTGTGGATGGCGGCCTTCGTGCTGATAGCCATCGAGTTCGAGATGCGTTGAACCCAAGCGCAATACGGCAGTTTTCCAGGGCCCGCCATGCGCGGGCCCTTCTCATTTTTCATGGAACCGGCGCATTTGATGTTCGCGCATTGAAGTGATACATTTGCACACAATTTTTTGACCCACATCAACGCCCGACACGAGCCGTGAACGTTCTTCGCAAGCAAGCCGGCAGATTCCGCAGACGCACTGCCATCCAGGTCCTCGCCCTCCTGCGCAGGCAACAACCCCTGCAAGCTGCCTTGCTGCGGCTGCTTCCGTGCCTGCTGCTGCTGGCCGGCTGCGCCGTGCTGCTGGACTCCCTGGTGCCCATCCCGCTGTGGGCCGTCGCCGGCCTGACGGGGGTCATGGCGGGCTACATCGCCCACAACTGCCTGGCGTTTGTTGCATCCCAGCGCAGGAAATCCATGCTGCGCCATCTCGCGCGCTGCTGCCTGCTGCACGCCCAATGAAACACAGGCGCCCGGGTCTTCAGGCACCGCTGCTGGCATAGGCCGTCAGCGCCTGCGCGACCGCCTTGAACACAACGGCGCAGCGCTCGCTCTTGCGCAGGTCCTCATGCATGGCCACCCAGGTATCGAGCTTCCATGAGAATGCCTGCGGCAGCACCCGCACCAGGCCCGGGTCCCTGGCCGCCAGCACCGACTGGCAGATGCCGATGCCAAATCCAGCGCGGATGGCGCCCAGCTGTGCCAGGTCGCTGTCCGAGCTCAGCGCCATGGCTTCGCGCGTGAACATCGGAAACTGCTGCTGAAACCTGCGGATGAAGGCGTTCTCATGGTCGAAGCCGATCAGCGAATGCCCGGCCAGCTCCTGCAGCGAAGCCGGCACGCCATGCCTGGCCAGATAGCTCTCATGGGCATGCAGCCCCAGTTCGATGGCGCCGATATGGCGGGCCACCAGCGCCTCCTGCTGCGGCCGGAACATGCGCACGGCCACATCGGCCTCGCGGCGCAGCAGGTCATCGACCGCGTTGGACAGCACCAGTTCGATGCGCAGTTCAGGATGGGCAGCGCGCAATTGCGCCAGCACGGGCGGCAGCAGCTCCACGCCCACGACCTCGCTGGCCGTCAGGCGCACCGTGCCGCGCACGCCCGCGCCATGGCTGGCCGCCACGCGGCGCAGCGCGGCAGCCGTCGCGGCCATGCTGGCCGCATAGGGCTGCAATTCATAGGCCGCCTCGGTGGGTGCGAAGCCATCGGACGAACGGGTGAACAGTTGCAGGCCCAGCGCCGACTCCAGCCCGTCAATGTGCCGGCCCACGGTTGGCTGTGCCAGGCCCATGGCCCGGCCCGCCGCTGACAGCGACCCGGACTCCAGCACCTGCAAAAAGCTGCGATACCACTCCCAATGGGGTTCCGACATCACTGATCCATTCATTTATGCATGGACACCAGAAGATTCTAGGCAATTTTCCTTTTGCGGCGTGTTGCGGACACTGGCGTGGTCACCACAGGACCCGCACCATGCCATCCATTGCACTTTTCGGCGCCGCAGGCGCCATCGGCCAGAGCCTGGCCGCCGCGCTCAGACAACAGGGCCGCGCCTATCGCGTGGTCGGCCGCAACGCCGCCAGCCTGCGCCAGACCTTCGGCGCCGATCCCCTGGCCGAGATCGCCACCTGGAACCCGGATGTCGCCGGCTCCATCGAGGCTGCCGCCCACGGCGTGGACACGCTGGTCTACCTGGTGGGCGTGAACTACTGGCAGTTTCAATTGCATCCCGAACTGATGCGCAAGACGCTGGAAGGCGCCATTGCCGCGGGCGTGCGCCGCATCGTGCTGATCGGCACCGTCTATCCCTACGGAAAGGCCCGCACCCTGCCCGTGGCGGAAGACCACCCGCGCGAGCTCCATACCTTCAAGGGCCGCATGCGCAAAGCCCAGGAGGACCTGCTGCTGCAAGCCCATGCACAGGGCCGCATCGAGGCCACCGTGCTGCGCCTGCCCGACTTCTACGGCCCCGGAGTGCACAACAGCCTGCTGCACGGCGCCTTCGAGGCGGCGGCCCAAGGCGGCCGGGCCGACATGATCGGCCCGCTGGACAGGCCGCACGAGTTTGTCTATGTGCCTGATGTGGGCCCCGTCGTGGCGCGCCTCATCGACACGCCGCAGGCATTCGGCAGGGTCTGGCACCTGGCTGGCGCGGGGGCGACCACGCAGCGCGACATCGTCTCGGAGATCGAACGCCTGAGCGGCAGGCCGTTGAAACTGCGCGTTGCAGGCAAGACCGCGCTGCGCCTAGCCGGCCTGTTCAGCCCCTTGATGCGCGAACTGGCCGAGATGCACTACCTGCTGACCGATCCGCTGATCATGGACGACTCGGCCCTGCACACCCTGCTGGGCCCCATCGCCAAGACCCCCTACGCCCAGGGCATACGCGCCACGCTGGATGCCGCCAGGGCGGGCGCGGGCTCAGCTGTGAACTCCAGCCCGCAGCAGGCCACGGCCTGAAAACAAAAAAGCCCTGACAGCAGAACTGTCAGGGCCTTTGTCTATCTGGCAGGGGAGGAAGGACTCGAACCCTCGCATGCCGGAATCAAAATCCGGTGCCTTTACCAACTTGGCGACTCCCCTAGAAGACCTAAATTCTAATACGTTTTTTTGGTCGCAAAAAGAAAACGCGTCAGATTCTTTCAACGCGGCGAGCCATCGGGGCCTGCATCACTCCAGCGTGCGGCCTCTTCAAGCAGATGATCTGCCGCCTCCAGAGAAGCTGCCTGCAGTTCTGGATCGTCTTCCATACGCTGCAGCTCCTGATCCACAAGGGCCGGGAACTGCGGATCAGCCTGCAGTGCGTCGCCCAGTTCACGCACCAGCGTGGCTTCCATGAACGCAAGTGGCTGCCAAGTCAGCAGCGCGGCAGGCACGCGTTGGCTAGTCATGCTGGACTGCATCGACCAACCCACGATGCTTCGCGAGTACAGGTCCAGCACCACCGCCACATACAGCCAGCCTTCAGCCGTCCAGATGTAGGTAAAGTCGGCCACCCACTTGCGGTTCGGCGCATCTGCCTGGAACTGGCGGTCAAGCACGTTGTCGGCGATGGCGCTGCGCTCGCCAAGGTCCTTGGGCAAGCCTCGGCGACGAGGCCGTGCGCGTAGCGCCTGTTCACGCATCAGCCACTCAATGCGGTGCAGTCCGCAGTGCTCCCCCAATGCCAGCACGTCATGCCACACGCGCCGTGCTCCGTATGTACGGTCGCTACCCGCGAAGCTTTGCCGCACCTGCGCACCTAACCGCTCATCACTCAGGCTGCGTTGGCTGCGTGGCCTCACCAACCAGGCGTAGAAGCCACTTCGCGAAACACCGAGCGCCTCGCACATCAGATTCACTGGCCAGGCCCCTCGGTGTTTCGCAACGAAGCCGAACTTCACATCGACTCCTTGGCGAAGAAGGCCGCAGCTTTTTTCAGGATGTCGCGCTCCATTTTGAGCTTGGCAACTTCCTTGCGTAGCCGCTCTATTTCGGCCTGCTCGGGCTTCATTCACGCCCTTTCCAGGAAACGCCTGCTGCGGGTCAACCTTCAGCTCGCGCATCCATGCC
This sequence comes from Delftia sp. SD018, assembly GCF_017355445.1. Lineage (NCBI taxonomy): Bacteria > Pseudomonadati > Pseudomonadota > Betaproteobacteria > Burkholderiales > Comamonadaceae > Delftia > Delftia sp. SD018. Next base: position 162,520 of record NZ_JADDRN010000005.1, on the reverse strand, counting down.
CTCAGCCGCGTCTCATGCACATCCAGGCCGCGCGCCGCTTGCGCCACTGCAACCCCTCGCTCGGTCACAAGCTTGACCGCTTCAACCTTGAATTCCCGGCTGAACTGCCGTCTCGTTCCCATAAACCACCTCCGGTTTCATCTTCCACCTTAACAAGGTGTCTTTGAAACCGGCAGCAGCCCAGGACGCGGCGCGGGGGGAACAGTGGGGCATGCGAGTGGCCCAGAGCCAGCCGGATGCTGTCATCAACGAGGCAGGAGGGTTGGCGGCAGCCAAGGTCATTGGAATGCTGAGCAAGGCTGCCGCTCCGGTACGGGGCGCTATATTTGGTGAGCGCTCGGTGTTGATGTCGAATCTGCAGACTGAGATGAGGGCTGGCTTGCGGGCAGATCTGCCGATCGGCCCCTCCTTGGAAGGAATCACGCCCGGAGGCAGCGCCGCCGTATTTGGCAGTACCGACCGGACTGGTACTGCAGATTATTTTTCGCGTTTCAGTTCTACTGAGTTGGACGCTCTGCGGTTTGCTTGACTCTCTGCCGTTGAAATTGCGCGCCATGTCCAGCTAAGCGGAGACGTATATCTCTTCCGTGGCACCTCACCGGGTTGGGCGGACTCACCCTTTGCACAGGCCACTGCTGTGTCGGCGACCACTGGTCCATACATCGCAACGGTATTTTTTCTGGAAGCTCGTGGTCAAGCAGGGCAGGCGGTTATCCAGTTTGGCCCACGGTCGAGCATCGGCACTTTCGATGTGGGTAACTGGATGGCAGCACAGGAGCGCGAGGTCGGGGTCTTGATGACCTCAAGAGACTTCGCCGCGCAAGCACCAAGCCCCGTTCCTGTGGATACAGCTCGTCAAGTGTTGGGTGAAATGGACATGCCGGCTCTACCACACACCGTCGCAAGTCCTAGCGCACGTAGCATGCTGTTAGATGCTGCGCCGAAGATGACTCCCGACCAAGTTTTCGAATTTCTTCAACTAATTAATAAGATGGGTCAGAGATGAACAATGTTGAGTTTTACGTCAGAAATGTCCTGAGTACACCTGCGGGGAAAACGCTGGTGATTGGTGTTCCGAACAACGGTGAAACGCTCGCGCTGGGTGCCCGGTTCGAGACTAAATACAAGGTCAGTCGTGACGATGTCATGAGCGGCACTTCAAACCCTCCGCGTCTGAACTGCTGTTCTGTTGACTTGGTGGTCGAGAGGATTGACGTTATGCGCAAGGAAGTGCAGCAAGTTCCCCATGGGATGACTGCTGGGCTCTCTCTATCTGGCACAGGCCTGGAACACGTGAAGGAGGGGTGCTTCCTGCGTACGAAATAGCAGTAGTCCGCCCCTTCGGAAAACATTCGAATTCAAGCCAGCCAGCTCATCGAAATCAAGGACAACCACCTGGGCCAGCTCAGCAGCTACGCCTACGACCTGGCAAGCAACCGCATCACCGAGAAGCTTACCCAAAAGACCAAGCTGTCCTCCGGCCTCATCGAAAAAGTGGTCACTCGCTACAACCACGCCTTCTTCAACGACGCACGCGGCGATGCGTTCTACGTCAACCTGAGCGCCGGCACCATGGCCGACAAGGGTGGCCGCATCCAGAACGAGCCCGGTGGCTACATCGGCGGCTTCATCGGCGACGCCATCAACCCCGGCCACAACCAACGGCAACTGGTGGCCAACGGCGAAGTCCTTGCCCTCTACGGCGACGCCCCTGACTCCGAGAACCCGCCCCGGCCCGGGGAAATCCCCAAATACGTCAATAGAAATTGCATGATTGCACAAGCGGCTGGTTCTTGGATTGGCGGATGGCAAGGAGCCAGTTGGTGTATGGCTGGACGAGTAGCGGCCACAATTGCGCTAGGTAGCAACCCAATAGAATGGTCAGTGCTGAGGGCTGGCATCGTTGGTGGCGTGATTGGTGGAATTGCGAGAACAAATATCGGGTCTTGGGATGCAGGCGCTATCTACAATAGTATTACAACGATTCAAATGACAAACAATAAAGCTTCAAGGGGATCATTTAATTCTCGAGAAACTATCCGCATTTTTCTGAAGCAGGATATTTACGAGGTATGTTTCGAAAAACTGCCACGAAATGGTACAGCCTGCCAATTATCAAAGATAAATGTATTTCTAAGCTCGGATGGCGGTAAAAAATGGAGATCACTTCGATTCAGAAGAAACTGGTGGCAGCAAGGTTGGGCAATCATACACAAAGGACTCGGAGGTAGCTGCTGGCCACCTGCCGGCGAGGACGTCAGAGAAGCCTTCATAAAAGATGAAAAGTTCTCCATCTCTTATTGCAACCTTCATGAGCATGGAATCAACGGACAGTCATATATTTGGCTAATGCAATACGAAATAATGAAAGATCGATGGGATTTGTCACTGATTGAGGAACTTAAATAAAATTATCCTTTACTATCATTTATTGCGCTCGGTTGCCAAAGCCAAGACTATCTCGCCTTGACTTAAGCTCCATCATCCGAGCCGCTCTCGGCTTCCAGATCCCGCGCAACATTTGATGATTGATAAACAAGCCTTACGGTTCAATGGTGAGAGCGGCACGCTCTAAGGTCTCGTCTGCGGTGAATTTTCAGTTAAACAAAATACGCCAATAATATTCAAAATGGAATTTCGGCGCAAAATTTGGAGGATGAAATTGTCTATATCAATAATTATTCGCCCGCACGAAAATCCTGCAACAGGATCGCTTTCAGCGTTTCCCTTATCCACTGAGGATCTATTTCGTAGAGTGTGGCTGGTGGGTGCAGAATCAATTCACGCCAGTTGGATTCCACTTTTTCAAATTGGCATTGATTTAGATGTCGCTGATATTCCGTTCGTATGCTTGGAACTTAATCAACTACTTGCCTGGCTAAAAAGGCAAGAGATAATTTGCGCGAGCGAGAAAAATTTTGTAGCTCACCGAATTTCCGGCGCATTAAACGAGCTCCAATCTGTACTCAATAGCAGGAAAGGCTATATTTCTGTATTTATTGGTTAAAAATTTTAGATAAAATATATTAATCTTAAATTTCATTATTTGTTTTCTATTAAAAATCGATCATTTTTAGCAATCCCAGCACTTACCTTTGCCGGAAGCTCATAACACGCTCGAGTCCACTCATTATCGACAATTCAACTGACAAAACATCTTTGGCAGCTTTCGCCAGGAATACAAAATGATGAAAAATCTCCTAGATGGAGTTCCTGCTTCGGTAGTTTTCAGAACTATCATGCAAGCAGACCTTACAATTGACTCTCGAAAACTTGGAAACATTCTTACACTGGAATATCCAAATGTTGATCCTGGAGCCTCAATGGCCATAAGAAAATGGTTAAATCCAGAAAGAGGCTATGATTTACCCGACGAGGAGATAGACGCATTAATCTTCCACTATCTTAGAGATGCCGGATATATTTCATAATAGAATATTCCATCTATGGTAATTAGATGAATGACGCTTAAATTCCAAAGCAGCTTGGAAACTCCTCTCTTCGCGTACTGTCCATGCAAGACCAAAATGCTACAAACCCATATGAAATATTACTCACATAGCAAAATCCTGCACTGAACACAATCGGCCAATTAGGACATGTGCCAATTCACGGGGCCCATCAGACAAGAGTCCAACTTCAGCGCCATCAGCTACACCGAGGTCGGCAGCGAACTGCACGCCGGCCAGACTCTGAGCATGCCCAAGCTGGCCCTGAACGCCAACAACGCAGACACCTTCCAGCCCTACGACCCGAGCCGGGTCACGGGCAGCCTGCGCTCGGTGCTGCCCGCGCCAGTTCTGGCAGCCCTCAGCGCCCAGCCCATGAGGCGCCCAGCACCGCCTTGAGCAACCCATCCTGTCCCCCTCAACAGCCGCTTGGCCGGCACCTGGAAGGATTCCAGATCCCGGATCTCTCCGCCGAAGATGGCTTGCGCATGGCGGCCAGAGAGGTTGAAGGCGTCCAGGCGCAGGGCGCGCTCAATGTGTTGCAGGGCCTCTTCCGTGCGGCCCTGCAGGGCCAGGGCCACAGCAAGGCCGCCATGGCTTTCTGCGAAGTTGCGGTCCAGGTCCAGTGCGCTGGTGAAGCTGCGCTGCGCTCCCGGCAGGTCGGAGGACAGCAGTTGCGCCCAGGCCTTGCCGTGCCAGGTGCCGATATGGCCGGGCATGGTGGCCAGGGCGTTGTCGAAGTAGGCCAGGGCCGTGGGCAGGTCGCCGCCCAGCAGGTCGGCCATGGCAGGGGCGGACCAGGCGCGGCCATCGCGCGGGCTGATCTGCAGGGCGGCGCGGCCCTGTGCCGCATCCTGGCGGGCCAGCAATTGCCAGCGATCGCCGGCAGCCAGTGATGCGACAGGGAATCCATCTTGTGGGGATTCAGAACACCGCGGGAATACGCGTCCAGAGCTGGGTTGCGAACTGCCCCAGTTTCTTCAGCATCCAGGGGCCGCACACGATCAGCACGACGGCAGCCACGAACAGCTTTGGAACGAAAGTCAGCGACATTTCCTGGATTTGCGTGACCACCTGCACCACGCTGATGAGCAATCCGGCCAGCATGGTCAATCCCAGTATCGGGAGACAACTGGCGCCTTGCGTTTCAGTCCGTTGACTGAATTGGGCGCAAAAATCCAACAGCGGCTTGATTCAGCAGCTATGCTTTTTGGAGCAGCAAAAGCGTCGAAATTGCAACAAGCCCCTGGACTCGTCACGGGCTTACAAAGCTGCCGGCAAAGGCCCAGGCACCACTCAGGCCCTACTCAGGTGACTCAGGCGCAACCAGGGCACGGTCCAAGTGCGTGCGCAGAAGCTGCCGAGCTCCGTCGTCAAACCGGCCAATGAAGACAAAGGCGGACCCGGCCACCTGCGCCGCGCCCAGATCCGCCACGCGCAGCCGGCCTCCCACCACATGGATTTCTTGCAAAGGCTGCTGCCCCCGCAGCCGCACGATGCCTTTGGCCCGCAGCAGCGGCACCGGCAGGGTGCGCAGTGCCTGCCTGAGGCGCTGCTTGTCGAATTGCCGGTGCGTGGTGTACGAGAAACTGGTGATTCCTGCCATCCCGGCAAGACCTGCCGTGCCATCCACGGCCCTCTTCCAGGCGCCACCTTCACCCGCAAGCGCACCCAGCAGGCGCTGCGGGTGCTGCGGTTGGCGTGGCAGGGGCACAGCGTCCAGGAAGACGGCCAGGGGAATCTCGCCGCACTGTGCGGTCAGCACCATGGTGTGCGGGGCGATCTCGGCCAGGCGCTGCCTTGCCTTGCCGGTCATCGCCGCGCTGGCCAGGTCGGCCTTGGTCAGCACCAGCGCCGTCGCGCCGACGATCTGGCGGCGGACCATGTCGCCGACCAGCGGGTCGCACAGTTGCTCATCGACGTCCTGGACATCCACCGCCACCAGGATGGCGTTGAGCTGCAGCGCGGGGTCGAGCATGCCGACCTGGGCGATGCGCACGGGGTCGGAGACGCCGCTGGCCTCGATGACCAGCAGGTCCGGGCGGTCGGGCCGCGCGCCCACGGCGGCCAGGGCCTCGGCCAGCCGGCCGCCGATGGAGCAGCAGATGCAGCCGTTTTCCAGCTGCAGTACGTCGCTGCTGCGCGTGCGGATCAGGGCGGCGTCGATGTTGATCTCGCCGAAGTCGTTGACCAGCACGGCCACGCGCAGGCCATCGGCGCGCTCCAGCAGCCGGTTGAGCAAGGTGGTCTTGCCCGCGCCCAGGTAGCCGCCCACGACGACCATGGGAATGGGCGCCCGCTGCGCCGCTGCGGCCGGCGTGCTCATGGCTGGGAGCCGGGCGCGGGGAAGATGCGCCCGCCCAGCACGGTGCCCCAGACCTTCACGTCCTTGAGGGCGGCGGGCGCCACCGCGCGGGGATCTTCCTCCAGCACGGCGAAGTCCGCCAGCTTGCCGGGCTCGATGCTGCCCACGCGCTGCTCCAGCTTGAGGGTACGGGCCGCGCCCATGGTGATGGCATGCAGGGCATCGTCCACCGACAGGCGCTCGGCCTCGCCCAGCACGCGGCCTGAAGCGGTTTCGCGCTGCACGGCGCACCAGGCGGTGAACAAGGGGTTGATGGGGGTGATGGGCGCATCGGAGTGCATGGAAAAGTCCATGCCCAGGCGCCGTGCCGTGCCCGCCGCATTCATGCGTGACGCCCACTCGATACCCACGGTCTGCCCGGCGTGCGCATCGCCCCAGTAATAGAGGTGGTTGGAGAAGAAGTTGACGCACATTCCCAGGCGCGCGGCGCGCTGCAGCTGGGCGCTGCTGGCCAGCTGGCAGTGCTGCAGGGTGTGGCGATGGTCGGCGCGCGGGTGCCTGGCCAGCAGGTCCTCGATCACATCCAGCACCACCTCGGTGGCCTCGTCTCCGTTGGTGTGGATATGCAGTTGCAGCCCGGCCAGGTGGAAGGGCTCGAACAGCGCGGGCAGCTGCGACGGAGGAATCAGCCACAGGCCGTTGGGCTGCCCGCCCGCGTAGCCGGGAGCGCGCAGGCGCGCGGTGAAGCCCTGGATGGAGCCGTCCACGATGAACTTGATGGGGCCGAACTGCAGCTTGTCGCTGGCCGACGATGCAGCAGCGGCGTGCACGCGCGCGGCGCCGCCTTCCGGGTTGCGCTGCGGCGCAAAGGCCGGGACGATGCGCAGCGGATAGGCTGCGTCGCCCGTCACCTCGCGCAGCGCAGCCAGGCCTTGGGCCGAGAGATCGCTGACCAGGTCGGTGGCCGTGGTCACGCCCGCGAGCTGGGCCACGCGGCCGAACTTCCAGATGGCCTCGCGCTGCTCGGCAGCGGCCAGCGACAGCGCGCTGCCGATCACCTTCTGCACCGGATACATGGCGGCGAATTCCTGGAGTTCGCCCGTGGGCTGGCCCTCGGCGTCCTTGTGGATGCCGTCGATATCGGTGTCCTCGTCGATGCCGGCCAGCGCCAGCATGGCCGAGTTCACATTCATCAGGTGCACGCTGGCGTGCAGGATGACGATGGGCCGCGTGGCGGAGACACGGTCCAGCTCGCGCACCGACAGCCGGCTGCTGCCAAAGAGGATGGGATCGAACCCCCAGGCCAGCAGCGTGGCCTGCGCGTCGGGCAGGGCACGCTCGGCCTCGGCCAGGCGGGCCAGCACGGCATCCAGCGTGCGCAGGCCGGGCCACAGCCGCCCGTCGGGATCGCGGCGGTCAAAGTAGCCCAGGTAGACCGCATCCCACATGGCGCCTTCCATCAGGTGGCTGTGGGCCTCGATCAGGCCGGGCATGAGCACTTTGCCGCGCAGGTGGTCGATGCGTTCGGCATCGGGCCAGGCGGCCATGTCGGCCTCCCCGCCCACCGCCAGCACCGTGCTGCCCCGCACGGCCACATGGGTGGCCTGTGGCTGGGCCGGGTTCATGGTGAGGATGGTGCGCGCCGCGAAGATGCGCACGCGCTCGCTGGTTTCGTGGTTCATGGGGATGCTTCCCTCAGGCGGTCTTGACGTGTGCCGCACGCGGCAGGCAGTGGACGATGGCCGTGACCAGCAGGTTCAGCGCCAGGCTGATGAAGCCCAGGTTGATGCCGCCGAAGTCCGGTTGCTGCAGGTACAGCACGATGGCCAGCGCCTGCCCGCAGACGATGCCCAGGGCAATGGCCAGGGGCCGGATGCGCCAGCCAAACAGGATGGCCATCATTCCCGGGAAGAACTGCGTCACGCCGTAGTAGGTGGTGTTGATCAGGGTCAGCATCAGGTTGGGCGTGAGCAGCGTCATCACGATGGACAGCAGCAGGTAGATGACGATCACCACCTTGGCGCCCTGCTTTTGCTTGGCCTCGGGCAGGCCGGGCAGCAGGTTGCGCGCCACGATGGGGCCGATGGCCAGGCAGATGCCCGCCAGCACCAGCAGGCCCGACAGCGCGGCGCCTGCGGCGACCAGGCCCAGCAGCCAGTCGGGCAGCAGGCGCACGGCAGCGGCGAAGAAGGCCTCGTTGGGCGATGCCAGTTCCAGGTTCTGGCTGATGGCGTAGTACGAGGCCAGCACCAGGAACGGGTACATCAGCATGTACAGCGGCATGGCGATCTGCGTGCGGCGAATGGTGTGCGAACTCTTGGCCGTGAAGAAGTTCTGCACGGCGAACGGCATCATGTAGAAGCCCAGCGCCTGGAACAGCATGGTGCTCATGGAAAAGCGCAGCTGCGTATCGGTCATGTGGTTGCTGACCTTGGCACTGGCGGCGGCGAACACATCGCCCACCCCGGCATGCCAGCCCACGGCCACGCCCGTGGCGATGATGGCCACCACCATGAGGATGTCCTTGAGGATGGCAATGTAGGCCGAGGCACGCACGCCCGAGATGGCGATGTAGGTGAAGGCCAGGCCCGCCGAGATCAGCAGCAGGTGCAGCGGCTGGAAGTTCCAGCCCAGCCCCTTGAGCGCCGCCACCAGCCCCGTGAACTGCAGCTGGCCCCAGGGCAGCAGGAACAGGATGGCCGAGCCGGCCACGATCAGCTCCAGCGCGCGGCTGCCGAAGTGGCCCTTGAACAGGTCCGGCAGCGTGATGGCGTTGTGGCGCAGGCCGGCCTTCCAGATCATGGGGCCGAGGAAGTAGCCCAGCGGATAGGCCAGCAGGATGTAGCCCAGGAACCAGACGCCATAGGTCGGCCCCTTGGCGTAGATGCCGCCCGGAAAGCCGACCATGGTGCCGATGCTGTAGATCTCGCCGGCGGCGAGGAAGAACACCAGGTAGGCGCCGAACTGGCGCGAGGCGACGAAGAAGTCATGCACGCTTTGCGCGCCCTTGCCCGTGCGCGAGCGGATGGCCAGGTACAGGGACAGTGCGATGAAGCCCAGAAAGACTGCGGTGGTCATGGCGGTGCTCCCTTCAGGCCGACTGCACGTCGTCGGCTTCGTGGCGGTCGAACATCAGCCAGCACACGAGCATGCACAGCGAGGTCAGCACGAACCACATGAAGATCCACAGGTAGATGAAGGGCACGCCGAGCAGATGGCGATCGACGGACGCGACCCAGGGAAGCAGGCCGATCACCGCGATGTACGGGATGCCTATGCCGATGAACAGCTTGAGCATGGTTTGTCTCCTTTTGCTCCGATGAAAGAGTTGGCGGTTGTGGCCGCTCTATAGGACGTTTCAATGTCCATGGATGCGATCTTAGGAAGTGCCTACCTATAATTCAAATGAGAAATTTGCCAACAAACCATGAGGATCACGCATGGATACCCAGAAGCTGCGGCACTTGCTGGCCATCGTCGAGCACGGCACTTTTTCGGACGCGGCGCGCGCCGTGCACCTGACCCAGCCGGCGCTGAGCCGCAGCATCCGCGCGCTGGAAGACGAGCTCCGGGCGCAGCTGTTCGACCGGGGCGCGCGGCGTGCCCGGCTGACGGTCTTCGGCGAACTGGTGGCCGAGCGCGCACGCCGCATGCGGCTGGAGGAAACCCAGCTGCGGCGCGACCTGGAGCTGCTGCGCGGCGGCCAGGAGGGCGCACTGGCCATAGGCGTGGCGCCGGCCCCGGCGGCACTGCTGCTCAAGCCCTTTCTGATCCACATGGCGCAGGCGCATCCGCGCATCAAGGTGCGCACCGAGATGGGTGCCACCAGCGCCCTGCTGGAGCTGCTGCGCAATGAATCGATAGACGCCATCGTCGGCGACGCCTATGTGCTGCGCGCCGCCGATGACGTGGACATGGAGCTGCTGGGCGAGTTGCCCGCCGGCCTGGTCTGCCGCGCGGGCCACCCCGTGCTGCAAAACCCCGGCATGGACGAGATCCGCCGCTACCCCCTGGCCACCACCACGCTGAGCACGGCCATGGCGCGGCAGCTGGCCGAGCTGTGGGGTGAGGGCGCGGAGCCCGACAAGCTGTTCACCCTGCACTGCAACAACCTGGAACTGCTGCGCAGCGTGACCCTGGCCACGGACACCTTGCTGTTCGGCGTGCTGTCCATCACGCGCCAGGAGCGCGCCAGCGGCACCATGGCCGAAGTGCCCCTGCCCGCCGATCCCCGGCGCTGCGGCCGCTACGGCATGGCGCGCATGGGCGCGCGCAGCCTGTCACCGGCGCTGGAAACCGTCTATGCCTTCACCCGCACGCATTGGCGGGAGCTGTCCGAGCACGACCAGTGAAGCCGGGCAGGCGCAAGTCATGCGTCGGCCCGCGCCAGCGGCAATGTCTGCGTGCGCAGCCACTCCAGCACCAGGGCGAAGCGGGCCTCGTCATGCGCCGGCCTGGGTGACATGAGCACGTAGTGCGAGCCGTCGGCCACAAAGCCGCGCGGCGCGCACAGGGTGCCGCTGGCCAGATCGTCGGCCACCAGCGCCAGCGGCCCGATGGCAATGCCCGCCCCGGCAACGGCGGCCTGCAGGCTCAGGTAGAAATGCTCGAAGCGGGCCTCGCGCCCGGGCTGCAGCGGCACGCCGGTCAGCTCGCTCCAATGCCGCCATGCGTCCGGGCGCGATGCCGTGTGCAGCAGCACGCCGCCCAGCGGCCCGGAGCGTGCCAGCGTCTTCGCAAGTGCAGGCCGGCAGACGGGACCCACGTGCTCCTGCAAAAAGGGTTCGGCAACCACATCGGCGCGCATGTCGAAATCCGCGCGGCGTATGGCCAGATCGATGCCTTCACGCGCAAAGGGCACCGAGCCGCCGGCCGACACCAGGCGCAGCTCGCGCTGCGTGCCGATCGCTTCCTGCAAACCGCCCAGGCGGGGAATCAGCCAGCGCATCAGAAAGGTCGGCTCGCAGGACAGCACCAGCGGCCGGTCCGGCCCGGCGGCCTGCCGCGCTCGGCCCAGCGCGCCGCGCAGGCGCTCCAGCGCCAGGGCCACCTCCTCGGCCAGCACACGCGCCGTGGGGGTGGCAATGATGCTGCGGTTGCTGCGCTGGAACAGCGCAAAGCCCAGCGCCTCTTCCATGTCGCGCACGGCGCGGCTCACGGCGCCATCGGTCAGGTGCAGCTCGCGCGCGGCCTTGGAAACGCTGCCGTGGCGCACCGTGGCCTCGAAGGCACGCAGGGCGGACAGCGGCGGCATATGGGTGGGTGGGGCCATGGGACTGGAGGGCGGCATCGGACACATCGGACACATCGAAGAAAGGGAGTGGGGAGAGATTTCAATTGACTTTTGATCAACTGAATACTGAATCCATATCGATTTTCTGCAGTGCGATTTTCATGCAAAGTACCTCCATCGATTGAGCTTTCAGCAATGACCATGAATGAAGCCCCTACCATCGCCCCCGCACCCCTGGCCATCACCATGGGCGATCCCGTGGGCATAGGCCCCGAGATCATCGTCAAACTGGCCATGGACCCTGCCCGGCCCCGTGCGCCTTTTTTCGTCATCGGCGACACGGGGCGGCTGCAGCGGGCAGCCGACATGCTGGGCGTGCACCCGCGCATCCAAGCCATCGATGCGCCGGCCCAGGTTCCCGCCACCGTGCCACCCGCCACCCTCTTCGTGCTCCAGACCGGAGGCCCGCTGCCCGAGGACCTGGCCTGGGGACGCATCGATGCGCGTGCCGGGGCCGCCTGCCATGCCTACATACAGCGCGGCATCGACCTGGCCCTGGCCGGCGAAGTCGCAGGCCTGGTGACCGCCCCCATCCACAAGGAGGCGCTGCGCGCCGCGGGCTGCCCCCACCCCGGCCATACCGAGATGCTGGCCGAGCGTTCGGGCACGCGCGACTTCGCCATGATGCTCGCCAATGACGAGCTGCGGGTGCTGCTGGTCTCCATCCACGTGCCGCTGCAGCAGGCCATTGCCGCAGTCACGCCGGACAACGAATTGCGTGCCATCCGCCTTGCGCACCGGGCCTGCCGGGCGTTCGGCATCGCACGGCCCCGTGTGGCCGTGGCGGGTCTCAATCCGCACGCCGGCGAGAACGGGCTGTTCGGGGACGAGGACCGCTCGGTGATCATCCCCGCCATTGCGGCCGCACGGGCCGAAGGCATAGACGCCAACGGCCCCTGGCCGGGCGACACGGTCTTCATGCGGGCACGCCGGGGCGAGTTCGACGTGGTGGTCGCCCAATACCATGACCAGGGGCTGATTCCCGTGAAGTACCTGGGCGTCGAGCAGGGTGTGAACATTACCGTGGGCCTGCCCTTCGTGCGCACCTCGGTGGACCACGGCACGGCCTTCGACATCGCCGGCACGGGCCGTGCGGACCATGCCAGCCTGGCCTGCGCGCTGCGCCAGGCGGCTGCCATGGTGCAGGCGGGCCGCTCCGGCGCCAGCGGACAGGCGCAGCGCCCGGACTTCATCTTCATGCTCACGCAGCAGGACAAGACCATTGCCGATGCGCGCGAGCGGCTGCGCGAAGTGCTGGCCCAGGGCGTGCGCCATGTGGGCTTCAAGGACATAGGCCTGCCCCTGTCCCAGCTGCGCGAGCTGGCCCGGGACATCCGCGCGGGCGGTGCCAGGGTCTATCTGGAAGTCGTCAGCCTGGACGAGGCCAGCGAGGTGGCTTCGGCCCGCGCGGCGGTGGAGCTCGGTGTGGACGTTCTCATGGGCGGCACGCGCCCCGAGGCGGTGCTGCCCGTGCTGCGCGGCAGCGGTATTGCCTACTATCCGTTTCCCGGCAGGATCAGCGGGCATCCGAGCGTGCTTTCAGGGCCGGCCGAGGACATCGTGGCCAGCGCGCGCCGCATCGCGGGGCTGGAGGGCGTTCATGGCCTGGACCTGCTGGCCTACCGTTTCCGGGGCGACGTGCCGGCCCTGATCAAGGCGGTCTGCGATGCGGTGGACAAACCCGTGGTCGTGGCCGGCTCCATTGATCGCAGCGAACGCATCGCGGCCGTGCTTGCCAGCGGTGCCGCGGGTTTCACGATAGGCACCGCCGCCTTCGAGGAGACTTTTCCAGCCGCGCGGCCCGGGCTGGCGGCGCAGTTGCAGGCCATACAGGCGCTGGTGGACTGAGAGCGGGCCGGCCACCGCGCGCACCTCCCGCACTTCCCGCACCTCAGACAACGCACGCAACTCTCGCACCTCCCTTATCTGCCACGCCTCCCGCACATTCCGCGCGCCGGTGTCATGGGCCAGCAACTGGCGCCGCTCGGTTTCGGCCAGGCGGTGGGTCTTCAGCCGCTGGACCACATGGAACTGGCGCTTCTTGGCCATGAGGGACGCGCCGCCTGCAAAGCCTTCCATGCGGCTTGCCGCCTTGCCATGCTGCGGGGCATTCCAGGGGTACAGGCCTGCCACCAGGGTCACAACGACAGCCAACGCCATGACCACGAGCGCCCTCCAGGGTGCCCGGGGTCCGCGTTGGCCTTGCCTGTGATGCGCCTGAGAGTTCATGAAGACAGGGCAAATGATTGCGGCAGCCTGCATTGGTGCAGGTGCTTTAGCCTGCATCAATGAACCTGGCCGGATACCAGTCCAAAAACCAATCAGAACCTGGCGCACTTCAGTTGCGCCATTCCTTGATTCTCCAGCAGCCGGAATCTGATGAGAACCCTCGTTTTCCAACAGATGCATTGCCTGAAAACGGAGATAACGCCCAGCAGCCTCTATTGCCGCATGAAAAACAAATGATTCATTGCTATCAATAGAAAACCTGAAACCCATCCATGGCCAAAAAGCAAAGCCCGCCAACTGCCCTCTGGGCGCTGCCAGCCAGGCGCCGCAGCGCCACAGATGAACATCGAATGGCATCACCCTTTCCCCTACCATCCGGCAGCGTGCCGTCCTACTGAATAAACCATGCCATTTAGGGAACGATGATATTCACCCTGAATACCTCTCATTCGGCACACCATTGACAACGGCCGGTCTTTGAAGTGCAGCGCCGGTATTTGCAGGGCCCAATCGATGGCTGCACGCATTCAGCCATTTTCCGCAGTTTTGTGATCAGTTGTTTTGGCCAGATGGCTTGGCATCCGATGAATAAAGCAGGGATCTTGGTTGATGATTCGAACGCTGCCGCGGACCGTTGCCGGCCCCGCTGGAGTCTGGTCGCGCCTGCCGCTCGCGTGCCTTGGATGGAGCCTGGCAGCCGCTCCCGCCTTCCTGTGCGGCGCACAGGCGCAAACACCTTCTTCGGCGGCCGTTGCCGGTACCTCCATGGCTGAGGCACGCATCGAATCCCTGGACCGCGACCAGGCCGAGCAGGCCCGGCTCAAGGCACTCTCCGAAGGGGCCGCCCCCGCCTACCAGGACCGTTTCATGGATCCGGACGAGATCGCACAGTCCGCTGCCGCCGAGCCCGAAGCCGAGCAGCCCGAGGGCTTTCGCGCCTGGGTGGTGGAAAGCCGCCTGGGCCTGGGCGAATCCCGCACCACCGGCTATGGCCGCCAGCGCGCCACCGAAATCGGCCAGCGCCTCGAATACCGCCGCGAGACACTGAACTACGGCGAGTTCACCCTGCAGGCCGAAGGCCGGCACCTGAGCGGCGACAACTTTGGCAATGGCCTGGGTATGGGCGGCCTGAGTATTGGCGGCCTGGGCTATGCCCGGCAAGCCACGAGCGAGCGCTTCACGCTGCGCAACCTTGGCTTTCCGCTGACCACGCAGACCTTCGCCGACACGGCCGTGGGCGACCTCTACAGCGAGCTGACCGATGGCCTGGCGCGCAACTACCGGCTGTCGCTGGGCTCGACCACGGTGCGCGGCGCCTCGGCGCGCATCTTCCGCCCTGATCTGGACCTGCGCGCGGGCTACGGCCAGCGCGGCCTTCTCACGGGAGGGCCCTACCCCGGGTTCGAGAAAAACCAGGGCACGCTGGGCTGGCTGGGCGCCACCGTGCGGCTGGACGGCCCCTGGTTTGCCGCCTTCCAGCTGGACCAGGCCGACGATATTCCTGCCTACTACAGTCCCAGGCACTACCCCGGCGATGACACGCAATACGACCCCGGCTCCGCCCTGGGCCTGGGCAGCAAGCGCGTGACCAGCTGGGCCGCCTCGCTGGGCTACGGGCGCGGCGTACTGCGCGATGGCGACTTCAGGCTTCGCACCACGCTGCTGGGCAGCCGTACCAGCGCGCCCCTGTTTTCTCCAGCGGCAGGCACCGCCGGCACGGAGGGCCGCAGCGCCCAGGGCCTGTTCATCGAGGCCAGCGCGCGCGCTGGCGCCTACCGCCATGAATTCGGCCTGCATGCAGCCCAGCCCCAGCTGCACTTTGGCGACTACGCGCTGTCCAGCGCGGCGCGCGGCGCCTATTGGCGCGTGGACCGCCATGTCACCCGCCTGAGCTGGGGCATGGGGCTGGACTACGAACGCACGCCGCAAACCACGGCGCAGGATGCAGGCTTTCAACTGTCGGGCTACCGCCGCCTGGGAGCGAATGGCAATGCCCAATACCAGTTCGACCGGCACACGGCCGTGGGCGGCAGCTTCAGCGCCTACCAGACGCGCAACGATGCGGGCACCGCAGGCGGCGGCCAATCGCGCAGCCTTTATGGCAGCGCGTTCTACCAGACCCGCTTTTTCGACTGGCCGCGCAGCCGCTTCATGCTGACCGTCCGGCGCAACGAGCTCATCGTGCTGGGCGACTCCTCCGCGACGGGCCAGGAGGTGCAGTGGGAGCAGGACTGGGCCGGTGCACGCCAGGCAACGCTGCGGTCCGAGCTCACCACCACGTTGGGCTATGCGCGCGACCGCAGCGGCGGCATGTCGCGCAACTATCCAACGGCCGGGCTGCAATGGCGCTACTGGCTGGAAAGCGGGCTGCAGCTGGCCGGCAACCTGCGCTACACCTCGCAAAGCGGCAGCCTCTACACCAGCCGGGGCCTGTCGGGCTCGCTGTCGGCCGAGAGGGAACTGGGCCAGGGCTGGCGCATGGGCTTCATGGCGCACTTCAACCAGGCCCGGTCCTCGCTGCTGCCCACGCCCTCTTCCCTGCCCAACCTCTACCGCAGCGACGAGAAGACTGCCTATGTCTACCTGCGCTGGGAAGGCAGCGCGGGCACGGCCTATGCGGCCGCAGGCGCACCCGGTGAAGGCGTGGGCGGCGGCAGCCTGTCCGGCCGCGTGTTCTACGACGCCAACCGCGACGGCGAACAGCAGGCGGGCGAGGTGGGCGTGGCCGGCGTCGAGGTGGTGCTTGACGGCCGCTACCGCACGGTGACCGACCGCGATGGCCAGTTCGAATTCCCGGTGGTGCCCACGGGCCACCACCGGCTGTCGCTCACCCAGGAAAGCGTGCCGCTGCCCTGGGGCGCCTCCGGCGACAACACCAGCAGCGTGCACGTGCCGCTGCGCGGCCAGGCCTCGGCGTCGATTGCCGTGGTCAAGGTGGGCGAGTGAGTGAATGAGTGAATGAATGACCGATTAAGGCGCAAAGGCTTCCCAGGCAACCCGTTCCATCCAAGGAGATTCCATGAAACGAACACCCATCGCCCAACGCCTGCTGGCCGCATCGCTCGGCGGCCTCGGCCTGGCCCTGACCACGTTGCCTGCCATGGCCGAGAGCCAGTACGGATCGGGCACCGGAACCATCACGGCCCAGGCCAAGGTCAACCTCAGCGTGACCGTGCCCAAGCTCATCTTGCTGCGCGTGGGCTCGACCAATACCACGGTGGACACGGTGACCTGGACCTCGACGCTAAGCATCCCAGGCGTGCCCACCACGCCGCTGGCCTCGGTCAACAACACCAACGTGGACTGGAACGGCGCCGCGCCCACCGTGGCCACCGCCTCGGCTGCCGCCACGCTCACGGTCTATGCCTGGACCAATGCCGGCGCCGGCACCATCAACTGCGCGGTCGGCGCCTGGAATGCCACGGGCGGCCCCGCCAACGCGGACTTCACCGTCACGACCACCGGCACCCTGCCCCACCCCGGGCCCAATCTGGGTGCCTGCGCATCCACCTCGTTCCCCTCCAACGTGGTTGCGACGGGAACCTGGGCGTATGCGCTGGGAGGTACGCCGGCCAGCTGGGCTGCTAATACCTATACCAACGTCATCACGTATACGGCCCAGGGCATCTGATGGACAAGGCATTGCCTCGCCTGCTGGCCGCAGCGGCCCTCTGCGTTGTGCAGCCGCCCGCGCAGGCCGTGTTCACCATCGTGACCGACACAGACCTGCTCAACTACAGCCTGACCCTGCGCGTGGGCACGACCGGGGCAACCGTGGACACCGTGGCCTTCAGCGTGACGGGAGCCAACGCCGGCCTCACGCCCGTGGCCGTGACGGGCACGCCCAGCATCAGTGTCTCGGTGTCTCCCACACGTCCCGCGCTGGGCACCGCCGTGGCCCGGCCAGTCACCCTGGTCGTCGATTCATCCACCGCACTTTCCTGCCAGTCGGGTGGCTGCGGCAGCGCGACCATTCCGTTCAGCAAGATCAGTTGGGTGGCATCGAACAACGGCAATGCTGCGTCCGGCGACATACAGAACGGGCGCTTCACCGCCAGCGCCGGCCAGTCCATCGCCAGCTACAACGCGAACGCATCCGTCTGTTCTGGCGCGCTGTGCCCGGTCGCTGGCTGGACCGTCCAGTCACGGCAACTGACCGGCACCGTGCTGCAGTTCACCTACGACAACGACGTGGTCTACCCGGGCGGCAACTACAAGGGCACCGTGCGCTTCACGGCATCGATGGTATGAGGCGGTTGGCGTGGCCGCTCCTGTGCATGGCACTGGCCTGGGCCACGGCCCTCGCGGCGCATGCCGAAGTGGCGCGGCTGGACGACTCGGCTTCGCCCCGGTCCCAGGTGCGCAGCGACTTCGCCCGGGCCAGGGTCGTCGGCGAGCGGCTGCTGGAGCTGCCCATGGGACGCATCGAATACCGGCTGGCCACGGCGCCCCATGTCGGCCGCACGGCGCGCATCTTCTATGTGATTCCTGCCCTGGTCACGGGCCTGCGCTCGCCTGGGGGCATGCAGGTGCAGTGGCGCGGCAATGGCGTGTTTGCAGGCGGCACGGGCCGGCCCGGCGACCGGGTCCAGGTCTGGAACGGCGTGGTCCGCACGCCCTGGATGGCCGAGGTTTTCGACCTCACGCTGCACATCGACCCTGCCGAGCTGCGCCTGACCCGGGGCTCGGCACTGAGCTTCGAGTCCTACTTCGAGATCGAGACCCTGCCATGAAAGCTCCTCCCATCGCCGTTTCACTGGCCCTGCTGATCGCCTGCAGCGGCGCCGCCGCCGCACCGTTCGAGCTGGCCGTGGCGCCCTCGCGTTTCGAGCTGTCGGCCAAGCCGGGTGCGCGCACGGGCCAATCGCTGGACATCCACAACCTGGCCTCGGCACCCACCGAGGTGGCCATGCGCACCATCGACTGGACCTATTCCGACACGGGCGACATCACCTACCACGACGAACTGCTGCCCGGCAGTTGCCGGCCCTGGGTGCTGCTGGAGCGGCGCAGCGTCACGATTGCAGGCCGCAGCAAGAAGGCCTTCCGTTTCCAGGTGGAGCCGCCTGCCGATGCGCCGCGCGGCGAATGCCGCTTCATGATCGCCATCGAAGGCGTGGAGCCCGCGCAGCAGACCGTCATACGCAGCGGCGGCGCCAGCCTGAGCCTGCCTGTCACGGGCCGCATCGCGGTGGCCGTCTACGTGACGCTGGGAGGTGCCGCGCCCCAGCTGGACATTCGCCAGCTTTCCATGGCCGAAGACGGCAAGACGCGCCGCGCCCTGGTCACCGTCAGCAACACCGGCGATGCCCATGGCCGGCTGGAAGGCAGCCTGGACGCCGTGGACAACAAGGGCCGCCGCTTCGAACTGGTGCCGGAAGGCACGCCCATACTGCCGGGCCAGACACGCACGCTGGCCCTCATGCCCAAGGGTGAAGACGGCCAGCCCGCCCCGCAGCCCGTGTATCCGGTCAAGGCAAAGGGCAGCCTGGACTGGGAAAAAGGCAGCTTCAAGATCGATGTGGAACTGAAGTGATGGCACTCAGGATGATGGCGTGGCTGGTCCTGTCCATGGCGTTGGGCGGCCTGGGCCACACCGTGCATGCGGCGTCCAGCACCACAGGCCCCAGCCTGCTGGTGCCGCTGAGCACCTCGGTGAACCTGGACTTCACCATCGCCATCGACAAGTTCATCTTCTTTCGCATAGGCGACGGCACCTGGCCCACGCCCGGCGGCACGACCAGCAGCGTGGCCTTTGTGCTCGCCCCGTCCATCCCTGGCGTGCCCACCACGCCCGTGGCGGGCAGCAACACCTCGGTGAACTGGAGCGGCGCGGCCCCCAGCTTCAGCATCACGCCCAGCGGCAATGTGCTGCCGGTGGAGGTGCGCAGCAACGCAGGCCAGGTCACGCTGCGCGCCACCGCCACCACGGCGCTGGCCAGCGGGGCCAATACCATCCCGCTGTCGGAGATCACCATCGCCACCAGCGACAGCAACCTGCCCGCACCGCTGATACCCAATACGGGAACGGGCGCAGCGGTCAACGTGGTGGCCACCGCCTTTGCGGGGCTGGTCACCCAGCGCACGGCGAACTGGACCCTGTCCTATGCCAACCTGGCCTCCCGCAGGGCAGGCACCTACACCGGGCAGGTCACCTTCACGGCCAGCTCGCCCTGAGCGCTTTGGGAGCTTTGGGAGCTTTGGGCGCTTTGGGCGCTTCGGGCGCGCTCAAAGGCCCAGGTACAGCGCAATCAGCGACACAGCAGCCGGCACGGCCTGCACCCAGAGGATCTTGCGGCTGGCCGTGGCGGCGCCATACACGCCGGCCACCAGCACGCAGATCAGGAAGAAGTATTTGAAGCCCAGGCCATCGGCCCCCTGCGCCAGCCCCCAGATCAGCCCGGCGGCGAGAAAGCCGTTGTACAGGCCCTGGTTGGCGGCCAGTGTCCTGGTCTGCTGGGCAAATTCGGGCGTCAGGCCAAACGCGCGGCGTCCGGCCGGCTTGTCCCAGAGAAACATCTCCAGCACGAGGATGTATACATGGATTGCGGCGACGATGCCGATGAGTACGTTGGCCATCTGGGGTGAGAAGAAAGTGGACAGGCCTCTGTATACGGGATGCACCCACACGCGTCCATGGCCGCTGCGCTACACAGGGCCTGCCACCACCCCTTGCCTGTCACCCGGAAGACTTGCTGCCGGGGTGCGACGGTTTTTCCGCGCCCTGCGCAGGTGCCACGGCGCCAGCGGCCGCACCGCCCAGCGCACCGGCCACGCTGCCTACCGTGCCGCCGACCACCACGCCCACCGGGCCGGCAATCGCAGCACCCGCCGCAGCGCCTGCAGCGGCTCCGGCCAGCACGCCGCCGCCGATGAATACCGAGCGCGACTCGCGCTCTGCATCCTCGGGCGACAGTTCGAACTGCGCGGACGCATCGGGGTCCTGCGAAGGAACACCGTGGCCGGGGCGTGCCTGCTCGGCAAGGTCTTCATCCTCGGGGGCATCCGTGGACACCGGCTGGATGGGCTGGATGGATGGCTTGTTGCTTGCATTCATGAGGCTCTCCTTCGGGGCATGCCACACGCATGCGGGACTGCCTGCGCTTCATTGCCCTGTCGTTTTTGTTGTACGCCTCGCCCTGCCGCGCCGCAGCCGGCCCAGGCTGCTGCCCCGCGTCAGCCAAGGCCCGCAGCCCCGCCGACCTTGACTACAGGGGCTCGTAGGAACTGGCCTCCGCCGCCCAAGGCACCTCCTACGCCCGTCGCGGCGGCCCGACTACCCGGTGCCCGCAGATGCCGTCCTAAGCTAGAACCCAGAAGCACACAGGCTTCGACTTCGCCAGGCGATGCACAGGTTTTCTTGACGGGCCGGCTACCGCGCCCCATTCAAAGCCGCATCGCTCAGCCGCCAGACGCACCGCGCTGGCGGGTCAGCACAAACCCACTCACTGGAGAACGTCATGGTCACACCCAACACCGCATCGAGCGTCATTTCTTCCGAAACCGTCAGCGGCACCAATGTCTACAACCCGGCAGGCGACAAGCTGGGGACCATAGACACGCTGATGATCGACAAGCTGTCCGGCAAGGTGCGCTACGCCGTCATGGAGTTCGGCGGCTTCCTGGGCATCGGCACGGATCGCTATCCGCTGCCCTGGGAATCCCTCAAGTACGAGCCCAACATGAATGGCTACGTGGTGTCGCTGACGCGTGAGCAACTGGACAACGCTCCACGCTACGAGCGCGATACGGCTCCGGCATACACCGATGAATATGGCCGCCGCGTGAACGACTACTACGGCGTGCCCTACCTGTAAATCCCGACCCTTGCGGTCTTTGACACAGCCCCGTTCGCGGGGCGTTTTCTTTGGTGCGGATAGCTGCCAGCAAATGGCCAAGGAAGAACGCCCTGCGCGACTTCACTCCCTCATTCCTGGAGAACTGCCATGAATACCACCCCACCTGCCATCGACTACAAGGCCTGCATGGACGCCTGCCAGGCCTGCGTCATTGCCTGCAATACCTGCGCCGCCGCCTGCCTGAAGGAGTCAGACGTCCAGATGATGGCCGCCTGCATTGCCCAGGACCTGGAATGCGCGCAGATCTGCGAACTGGCCGTGGCCGCAATGGCGCGCCAGAGCCCGCATGCGCCGGACATCTGCCGCCTGTGCGCCCAGATCTGCCAGGCCTGCGCCGACGAATGCAGCAAGCATTCCCACGACCATTGCCAGGCCTGCGCGGCAGCCTGCCAGCAATGCGCCATGTCGTGCAATCTCATGGGCATGCAGTCGCACTGACACGGCTGGCATGGGCCATGACAGCCGCCCTGGCAGAAATCCTGCAAACACGCAGGAAAAAACGCCACCGGCGCTGTCGCCAAACGCCGCGCCTTCGCGGAACCGGGCTTGCCTACACTTTGATGCATATCCAGGCACACAGGAGGCAACCATGGCACTCGAAATCAGCGCAGAGGAACGGTTCTTCACCCTGCTGAACCAGTTGAAGCACATGCCTCCCTGCTCATCCCGCCAGGAGGCACACGACATGCTGTTGCTGCTCTGGATGCGCATCTGCGAAGGCGCCGGCGCTCGCCGGGAATTGCTCAACCGCATGCGGCAACGCACGCTATGCGCAGAACATGGCTGGAAAAACCTCGACAAAAGCCCTTGCCATCTGGATTCGGACACCCTGCCGGGTATCCGCATCTATCTGCACTCCAACGGCACCATCGTCATTCAAAGACAGGGGGGAGCGCAGGATTCCGAAATCCTGCACTTCAGCGCCAGGCGCGAATTTGCCGAGGCCTAGGCCCGGTCCGCGCACAGCGCGTGGGCAGTCGGAGCAGAGGCTAGGTGCAAACACCAACGATGTCCCACATGCGACATGGGCCCTGTCTCCATAGAATGCGTCATTGTGTAGCACACTATCCATGAGGAATACATGACAGCAGATTACAAAACCCTCCTCCAGCAGAAGGCCGAGCTTGAGGCAAAGATCGCCGCCACCCTGAAGGCGGAAAAAGGCGGAGTCATCGCCAAGGTCCGCGAACTCGTCGAGCAGTTCGGTCTGACCCAGGATGACATCTTCAGCACCGGCAAGGCCAAGTCCGCCAGCATTGGCGTGGCCAAATACCGCGACCCCGCCAGCGGAGCCACCTGGACCGGCCGGGGCAAACCGCCGCGCTGGATTGAAGGCAAGGACCGCAAGGCCCTCGAGATCTGAGCACGGCCCGCCAACGCGGGCCTTTTTTATGGCTGCAACTGCCTGCTGCGTCAGCACAGGCTGCAGTTGCACTACCATCATTGCGTTGTTCTGCAAAGGCAACAGAGCCTTGAGCAACTCACAGGGCCTTTGGCAAAGACGCTCCCCTGCCAGGAGTCTCCGCCGCAAGCCAAGATGCCTTTGCGCAGCACATCCGATCTCATGCAAATCGGCCCACACCGCGCGGCTTCAGCGATCACTATTCATACTGCATCGAAAAGACATCATGCTTGATGGATCAAAAACACTGGTGATGATTGCTTTCTTTTGGATGACCATGGTCCATGGTGCATCAGGGCAAAACATCCAATCACCGATCTTGCTTCATGAAAGAACATCGCCCACTGCTTTTCCAGTCGCCATTTATCGTGGCATCAAGGTGGATGATTTCAGAAAACTGGTGATCAGTGCTTTCGAAAGCGCCCGGTTTTCCCATACGTCCATTGAAAAATCGAAGGATGGAACGGCGCAATACAAATTCTTCTATTCCGTGGCGACGGGTGGAAAAATTCAGCGCGTTGATGTGGTCCTGCGGGTGGACGAGAACCTTGACAAGAGCAAGAGATGCGCCAGCTGCTTCTTGCGGCTGACCATGATTCCCGATCTCCCCAGCCTTCAATCTTCTTCGTGGATGCTTCAGTACGATCTGAGTCGCCAGGTTTTTTCGGCCATCGATCAAGCCTATGCCAGCATTCACGATCTCGGGCGAAAATCCATGGACGCGGATTTCGGGTTCAACTATAGAAACAAGTGGCGAGGAGAAAGAAATCTATACGAAAACTCATTTGTCGGCATTGATCCATCAAGTCTGAAGACCATGATCATCGACGCATACAGCGTTGCCGGCTTCAAGCTTGCAGGCGATACAACGAAGGATTCCATCCTTTCCGAATTGACCTTCTCTTTTCCCATCGCTCCAGATCAAACCGAAGGCGTTGTCTACAAGATTTCTCTGGCAAGCCAACTCGACGCAAGCAATCGCTGCTATCCCTGTGAGATCAGTGAGGTCTATGACCCTCACCAGCGACTGCCGGCAGCGGGCCTGTCTGGCATGTCCAGCCGGCTGACGCTCGAGTCACGCTTTACCGCTGCCCGCATGCAGGCGCTTGAAAAGCTCAAGAGTGGCACCGAGCACTATTTGCGCCCGGAAACCGTTTTCACCATCCCGCCAAAGCCCGCACCGCTCGGGTCGCCCCGGCCGCAGATCCAGCCACCCATCGTCACATGACTGCCCTGCCACACGCAAACGCCATGCGTGCCGGCCTGCTGGCACGGCATCCAGGGTTCGACGGCCTGTTCATTGCCGGCACGCTGGCATTGGCCCTCGGCATGACGGCCATGGCTTCGATATCGCCTGCCATGCTGCTTGCCATCGTGCTGGTGGATACCTGGCTTTTCGCCAATCCTCATGTCATGGCCACCTTGACCCGGATCGGAGCCAGCATGGCCGATATCCGACGCCATCGCTTCCTGATCTTTGGCCTGCCCGTGATCGTGCTCGGCGGTGTGGTGGCGACCGTGCTGGCATTCGAGGTCGCCGGGCTGTTCACGCTCTATTTCTGCGCGCAGAGCTATCACGTGGCGAGGCAGTCCTTCGGCATCGCCAGGGCCTATCGGCGCTCAGGGATGCATCCCTTTCGCCAGGACAGGCTCGCAGAAGCCCTCATCTACCTCGTTGCCGCGTGGGGGTTGCTTGCCCGCTGCGCCCAGGCGCCCGAGACCTTTCTGGGCTATCCCATCCAACTGCCTGCCGTACCCGCCCAGGCGGCCAATGCGATGGGCGTTGCGGCCATCGCTTGCAGCGCCTTCTGGCTATGGCGACAGGCTCGCCTGGCTCTGGCGGGAAACATCGATTGGCGTCACGATGGCTTTGTGGCCTCGCATGCATTCACCTGCTTCGTGGCCTACATCTGGATCACCGACATCACGCTCGGATGGCTCCTGATCAATCTGTGGCACAACCTGCAGTACCTGCTATTCGTCTGGGTGCAGAACATCCGCCGCGAGCGACAGACACAAGCCGACAAGGCGTCGGAGACCGGCTTGTGGAAGAACGCTGCCCGGTATGGTGGTGTGTGCTTGGCACTGGGCTCAATGCTCTACCTGGCCATCGACTGGGCAGGCACACAACTGCTCTGGCTGGGGCTGCCCACTGTGCTGATAGCGCACTTCACCCTTGGTTTTCATCACTACCTGGTGGACGGGGTGATTTGGAAGCGGCGTGCTGCCTCAGCGGAGCATGGCGCACTTGTCAGGCGCGATTGCAAGTAAGCAACCGGGCAAGGCCTTCCCATTGCAGGCGGCCACCGGCACGCCAGAAACAGAAAAACCCAGTGCCGTTTTCACAGCACTGGGTTTCATGTTTCTGGCGGAGAGGGAGGGATTCGAACCCTCGGTACGTTCGCACGTACGCCTGATTTCGAGTCAGGTACAATCGACCACTCTGCCACCTCTCCGCAGCGTCGAAGCTGAAATTATAGCCTAAAAATTCAGGCCTTCAGCAAAGTCTGTCCGCCCATGTAAGGACGCAGCGCCTCGGGGATGGTCACCGAGCCGTCGGCGTTCTGGTAGTTCTCCAGCA
Organism: Delftia sp. SD018; assembly: GCF_017355445.1. Classification (NCBI taxonomy): domain Bacteria; kingdom Pseudomonadati; phylum Pseudomonadota; class Betaproteobacteria; order Burkholderiales; family Comamonadaceae; genus Delftia; species Delftia sp. SD018. The sequence goes on along the minus strand of NZ_JADDRN010000005.1, from coordinate 137,402 downwards.
CAGCCACCAGCGTGCGGCCCACGGCCAGGCCGGAACCGTTGAGCGTGTGCACCAGCTCGTTCTTGCCCTGGGCGTTCTTGAAGCGTGCCTGCAGGCGGCGCGCCTGGAAGGCCTCGCAGTTGGAGACCGAGCTGATCTCGCGGTAGGTGTTCTGCGCAGGCAGCCAGACTTCCAGGTCATAGGTCTTGGCCGCGCCAAAGCCCATGTCGCCCGTGCACAGGCTCATCACGCGGTAGGGCAGGCCCAGCTTCTGCAGCACGGCCTCGGCGTGGCCCGTCATTTCTTCCAGCGCCTCGTAGCTCTTTTCCGGATGCACGATCTGCACCATCTCGACCTTGTCGAACTGGTGCTGGCGGATCATGCCGCGCGTGTCGCGGCCGTAGCTGCCGGCCTCGGAGCGGAAGCAGGGGCTGTGGGCCGTGAGCTTGATGGGCAGCTGGTCCTCGGCCACGACCACGTCGCGCACGAAGTTGGTCAGCGGCACTTCGGCCGTGGGAATCAGGTAGAGCGCCGCGTTGTCGGGCACGGGTTCGCCGTCCTGGCCGCCCTTCTTGGCGGCGAACAGGTCGCCCTCGAACTTGGGCAACTGGCCCGTGCCCTTGAGCGAGTCGGCATTGACGGCGTAGGGCACATAGCACTCGGTGTAGCCATGCGAGTCGGTCTGCAGGTCGATCATGAACTGCGCCAGGGCGCGGTGCAGGCGGGCGATGGGGCCCTTCATCACGGTGAAGCGCGAGCCCGACAGCTTGACGCCCATGTCGAAATCCAGGCCCAGCGGCTGGCCCACGTCCACATGGTCCTTGACCTCGAAATCAAAGGTCTTGGGCGTGCCCCAGCGGCGCGCCTCCACATTGCCGCTTTCGTCCGCACCGACGGGCACGCTGTCGTGCGGCAGGTTGGGCACGGCCAGCAGCATGGTCTGCAGCTCGCCCTGGATCTGCTCCAGGCGCGTGGCCGACTGGTCCAGCTCGGTCTTGAGGCTGCCGACTTCGGCCTTGGCGGCCTCGGCAGCGTCCTTCTCGCCCTTGCCCATCAGCATGCCGATCTGCTTGGACAGCTGGTTGCGCTTGGACTGCAGCTCCTCGGTCCGCGTCTGCAGGGACTTGCGCTCTGCTTCCAGGGACTGGAAGGCCTCCACATTCAGGAAGGCCTGGGGCTTTTTGCGGGTCTCCAGCCGTGCGACGGCCGAGTCAAGGTCTTTGCGAAGAAGAAGGATATCGAGCATAGCCGGCAATTTTAGGCGGTATCGCCATGGCAGCGCCCGCCCCTGGGCGTTGGGGGTCTTGCCGCTACAGAAATCCCGCGCCAGCGCCGATACTTCCAATATGCCGCCCACAGCGGTTTGCGCACCCGGGAGCACCCATGTTTTTTGTCTTCGGTCCCAACGGACAGATGTTTCGCGGTCCCGCCGAGCGGCTGGGCCAGGTGGCGCCCGTGCGCCGCGTACAACGCCCGCAGGCCCTGCGCACACGCTCGGCCGATGTGATGGCGGGCGACGCCACCGCCTCGTTCCCCGCCATCCTGGCCGACCTCGCGGGCCAGCCTGCCGGCGCGCCGGAGCCCGCGCCGCGGCTGCGCGGAGCGGTCGATGCCTACCTTTCCACGGAAAAAGGCCCCAGCCAGCCACGCCAGCCTCTGCAGACCGTGGCCGACGTGATGAGCCACGAGGCCGTGACGGTATCGCCCGAGGCCGGTGTCAACGACGCCTGGCGCGTGTTGGCCGAGCACGGCGTGGCCCAGGCGCCCGTGCTGGATGCCGGTGGCCGCGTGGTCGGGCTGCTGCTGCGTGCCGACATGGCGCCGCTGGACCTGCTGCCCGAGCCCGGTGCGATCAAGGACGCCATTGCCCTGGCGCGCCGGCCCGTGAACGAGGTCATGATCTCCCCCATTCCCACGGTGGCCACCACCACCGACCTGCGCCGCGTGGCCGGCGTGCTGCTGGAGACCGGCCTGCCGGGCCTGCCCGTGACCGATGAGCAGGGCCTGCTGGCCGGCTTCATCAGCCGCACCGACATCCTGCGCGCCGTGGCCTCCGATCCTCCGCTGGATCTGTGGAGTTGAGGCTTTCGGCCCCACCATGCAAAACGGGCGCCAGGCGCCCGTTTGCTTTTTGGCCAATGCCCGCTGCGCCTGCGGCTCAGCCGCCCGTCTCGGGCTGCTTGCCCACGGAGATCTCCAGCCCCGTGGCCGCGTCGATCTTCAGGCCCTTGGGCAGCGGGAACTTCACGGTCTCCTCGATGCCATCCATCTTGCGCACCGACAGAGCGCCCAGCTGGCGCAGGCGCTGGATGACCTCGTCCACCAGCACCTCGGGGGCGGAGGCCCCAGCCGTCAGGCCCACGCGCCCGGCATTGGCAAACCATTCCTCGCACAGCTCGCCCGCGTTGTCCACCATGTAGGCGGGCGTTCCCAGGCGCGCGGCCAGCTCGCGCAGGCGGTTGCTGTTGGAGCTGGTGGGGCTGCCCACCACGATGAGCACATCCACCTGCGGCGCCAGCACCTTGACGGCGTCCTGGCGGTTTTGCGTGGCGTAGCAGATGTCCTGCTGCTTGGGCTCGCGCACCTGCGGAAAGCGGGCTCGGATGGCCGCCGTGATGCCGGCGGCATCGTCCACCGACAGCGTGGTCTGCGTGACCACGGCCAGCTTCTCGGTCTGGCGGGGGGTGACACGGGCCACATCGGCCTCGTCCTCGACCAGGTGGATGCCCTCGGACAGCTGGCCCATGGTGCCCTCGACCTCGGGGTGCCCCTTGTGCCCGATCATCAGGAACTCGTAGCCTTCCTTGGCGAGCTTGGCCACTTCCACATGCACCTTGGTCACCAGCGGGCAGGTGGCGTCGAAGATGGAGAAACCGCGCCGCCGCGCCTCTTCCTGCACCGCCCGGCTCACGCCGTGGGCGCTGAACACCAGGGTGGAGCCGGGCGGCACGTCGTCCAGCTCCTCGATGAAGATCGCTCCCTTGGCCTTGAGATCGTTGACCACGAAGGTGTTGTGCACGATCTCGTGGCGCACGTAGATGGGCGCACCGAACTTGGCCAGCGCACGCTCCACGATCTCGATGGCGCGGTCCACGCCGGCACAGAAGCCCCGGGGCTCGGCCAGCAGGATTTCCTGGGGCGAGGTCGAGTCCAGCACCTCAGAGCACCCCGATGATCTGCACTTCGAACGTCACCGGCTGGCCCGCCAGCGGGTGGTTGAAGTCGAACAGCACGGCGCCGTCCTCGCGCACCTGCACCACGGCGCCCGCGTAGCTGCCCAGGCCGTCGGGCGTGGGGAACTGCACCACGTCGCCGGGCGCGTACTGCTCGTGCGGGTCGCCCAGCTCGTTCATCAGCTTGCGCGCCACCCACTGCATCATGTCGCCGTTGCGCTCGCCAAAGGCTTCGCCGGCCGGCATCTCGAACGTTGTGCGCGTGCCTTCGGCCAGGCCCAGCAGGCGCTGCTCGACGGCGGGCGACAGCTCGCCCGCGCCCAGGGACAGCGTGGCGGGCTTGTCGTTGAAGGTGTTGATCACATCGCCTGCAGGCCCGGACAGGCGGTAGTGCAGCGTGAGGAACGAGCCGGTCTGGACCGTGGGGAGGGCCGAGGAAGAAGCGCTAGAGGTCATGGAAGTCCCGATAAACTGGCCCGTATTGTAGAAAAACATCCATGCCCCCACGCCCCGTGCAACGGTGTCCCTGCGGCGCCCCCACCTGGCTGAACCATGGCTCTCAAAGACCTGCCCGCCCAGGCCCAGCCGCGCGAAAAGCTCGCGGCGCGCGGCCCCTCGGCGCTTTCCGATATCGAACTGCTGGCCATCGTGCTGCGCACCGGCATGGCCGGCAAGGGCGTGCTGCAGCTGGCCCAGGAACTGCTGCAGTTGCCCGGCCGGGCCGGCCTGTCCGGGCTGCTGCAGGCCGGGCACGCGGACCTGAAGGCCATCAAGGGGCTGGGGCCTTCCAAGTGCGCACAACTCCTGGCCGTGCTCGAACTGGCGCGCCGCGCCATGGCCGAGCAACTGCGCGAGCGCCCGGCCCTGGCCTCGCCCGAGGCCGTGGCGCGCTACCTGCAGCTGCACCTGGCGGCGCGCCAGCATGAGGTGTTCGCCGTGCTGTTCCTGGACGGGCAGAACCGGCTGATCGCGCTGGAAGAAATGTTCCGGGGCACGCTCACGCGCACCAGCGTCTACCCCCGGGAGGTGGTGCTGCGCGCCCTGCACCACCATGCGGGCGCCGTCATCCTGGCCCACAACCATCCCAGCGGACAGGTCCAGGCCAGCGCCGCCGACAAGGCCGTCACACAGGGACTTCAGGCCGCCCTGGGCCTGGTGGACATCCAGGTGCTGGACCATGTGATCGTGGCGCCCGGTGCCTCGCTGTCCATGGCCAGCGAGGGGCTGATGTAGGCAGACTCTGTAAAATGAGAAAAATTCTCATTTGCAAAACCGCTGCACCATGCCCTCCCCGTCCACCGCCGACCCGGTGCACACGCTCTACGTCGCCCACCATGACTGGCTGCACGGCTGGCTGCGGCGCAAGCTGGGCAATTCCCACCAGGCCGAGGACCTGGCGCACGACACCTTCGAGCGCGTGGTGGCGTCCCGGCAGGCCCATGCCATCCAGGAGCCGCGTGCCTACCTGACCACGCTGGCCCAGCGGGTGCTCTACAACTTCTGGCGCAGGCGCGAACTGGAGCAGGCCTGGCTCGATGCGCTGGCCACGCTGCCCGAGGAAGTGGCGCCCTCCCCCGAGGACTACGCCCTGGTGCGCGAAGCCATCGAGGCCCTGGACCAATGGCTGGACGGCCTGCCCCCGAAGGTGCGGCAGGCCTTCTTGCTGCGCCGGCTCGACGGCCTCAGGCATGCCGAGATCGCCGAGGCCATGGGCGTGTCCATTGCCACGGTGGAGCGCTACATGAAGCAGGCCCTGGTGCACCTGTACCTGTCGCCGCAGGCTTTCCCCGGCTGATCGCCTACATGGATGCCGCCACCGATCAGGCCATCGACTGGCTGGTGCGCCTGGACTCGGGCCACGCCAGCGATGACGACCGCCGCGCCTTCGCCCACTGGCTGCGCCAGTCGCCCTGCCATGCCCAGGCCTGGGCCATGGTGCAGCAACGCCTGTCCGCCGGGGTGGAGCCCGCCCTCGTGCAGTTGCGCCGGCAGGGCGGGGGCACGGCGGCCCTGGGCCTGCAGGCGCTGGTGGCGCCCATCCCGAAGGCCGCGCGCAGGCGCGGCCTGTTGCGCGGTGGGTTGGCCGCCCTGCTGGCCAGCACCGCCACGGCCTGGCTGGTGCACCGGCAAACACCGCTGACCACGCTGGCCGCCGACCTGCGCACGGGCACCGGCCAGCGCAGCCACCACCGGCTGCCGGACGGCAGCGAGATCGAACTGGATGCCCGCTCGGCCGCCGACATTGCCTACAGCGACACCCGCCGCCTGGTGCGCCTGCGCGAAGGCGCGCTGCTGGCGCAGGTGGCTGCCAGCGCGCCGGGCCAGCCCCTGCGCCCGTTTGTCGTGCAAAGCGCCCAGGGCACGGCCCAGGCGCTGGGCACGCGCTTCATGGTGCGCCAGGCAGAAGGCAGCACCCTGGTGCATGTGCTGGAGCACAGCGTGCTGCTCACCAGCCTGAACGGCCGGCAGCACCGGCTGCAGGAGGGCCGCAGCGCCTGGATCGACGCCGACGGCATCCGCACGCAGGACACCGCCCACCTGGCGCCGGCCGCCTGGGCTGACGGCGTCATCGACGTGCGCGACCAGCCGCTGGGCGAGGTGATCGACGCGCTGCGGCCCTACCAGGCCGGCATGATCCGCATCAGCCCCGAGGCCGCGCGCCTGCGGATCTTCGGCGTGTTCCAGCTGGCCCGGCCCGACCAGGTGCTGCAGGACCTGGTGGACACCCATCCCGTCAGCGTGCGCCGCTGGGGGGACTGGCTGACGGTGATCGACGTGCGAGACCGGTCCGCTTGAATCTTTTTTTGCGCCGCGTGAGGGGTTTTGCCGCCCTTGTCGCACATACGGAATGAAAGCCCTTCATTTCCACCGCAACGACAAGGACCTCCGACTCCATGGCCTCCGCACGCCGCCCTCTCCGTACCCCGCAGCCTGGCAGCACGCCCGCACACCGCAGGCCGAGCCCGCCCTCGCTGCTGCTGCCCGTGGCCGCCGCGCTGGCCTGGTCGCTGTCCGCACCGCCGCAGGCCTGGGCACAGCCGGCGGCGGCCAGCACATCGCAGGCAGCCGCCACGCTGGAATGGGACCTGCCCGCCGGCGCGCTGGACGACTCGCTGGCGCGCATCGCCCGCCAGGCCCAGCGCAGCATCAGCGCCGACCCGGCCCTGCTGGCCGGCAAGCGCGCGCCCGCCATCCGGGGCAGCTACAGCGTGGAGCAGGCCGCCCAGCTGGCGCTGGGCGACAGCGGGCTGCGGCTGGCACGCACGCCCCAGGGCACGCTCACGGTGCTGGCCTCCGCCGCCGCGCCCGCGGCGCCACCGGCCACGGCAGCGCCGGGCCGCGCCCAGGACCATGCGCTGGCCGAGGTCAAGGTGGTCGCCCAGGCCGACCGGGCAGGCACGACCGAAGGCACGGGCAGCTACACCGCGCGCGGCCCCAGCGGCCTGGCCACGGGCCTGGCGCTGAGCGTGCGCGACACGCCGCAGTCGGTCAGCGTGATGACCCAGCAGCGCATGGAGGACGAAAACCTCACCAGCATCAGCGACGTGCTGGCGCGCGTGCCGGGCATCTCCACCTCGGCGCTGGGCACCGAGCGCAGCAACGCCAACGCGCGCGGCTACCCCATCACCAACTACCAGCTCGACGGCGTCAGCACGCACACCGAATTCCTGGGCCTGGACGCCCTGCCCACGCAAAGCATTGCCGACATGGCGCTGTACGACCGCATCGAGGTGCTGCGCGGCGCCTCGGGCCTGACCACGGGCGCGGGCGATCCGTCCGGCATCGTCAACATGGTGCGCAAGAAGCCCACGGCGCAGTTCCAGGGCTCGGCCGAGGCCAGCGTGGGCTCCTGGGGCAACCGGCGCGGCGTGCTGGACCTGTCCTCGCCGCTCAACGCCTCGGGCAGCGTGCGCGGCCGCCTGGTCGCCGTGCACCAGGAGGGCGACAGCCACATCGACTTCTACAGCAAGAAAAAAGACGTGCTCTATGGCGTGATCGAGGCAGACCTCACCTCCACGCTCAAGCTCACCGCCGGGCTGGACCACCAACGCGGCCGCTCGCGCGGCTCCATGGCCTACCTGGGCTTTCCGCTGTTCAGCAGCGACGGGCGGCAGACCGACTTCCCCGTCTCCTTCAACCCGGCCAGCCGCGACAACCGCTTCAACACCGACTCCACCAGCGCCTTCGTCACGCTGGAGCAGGCGCTGGCCAACCGGTGGCAGCTCAAGCTCTCGGCCAACTACCTGCGCTCCAACCAGCGCGAAGACGCGGTCTACCTGGCCGTCAACAACAGCCTGTTCGACCGGGAGACCGGCGATGGCCTGTCGCTCAACGCCGAGCGGCGCGACTACCGGCTGCGCAACAAATCCGTGGACATCAACCTGCGCGGCCCCTTCAACCTGGGCGGGCGCGAGCACGAGGCGGTGCTGGGCTTCGACTACACCGACTTCCAGAGCCTGACCGACGGCAGCTTCGACATCACGGGCCTGCGCAACAAGCCCGTCAACATCTACCAGTGGGACAGCAGCGGCAGCCCGGTGTTCGGCGACCGCTTCGTGGTCTTCGACAGCACGCGCCGCCAGACCAGCCTGTACGGCGCCGGCCGCTTCGCGCTGGCCGACGACCTCAAGCTCATCGTGGGCGGCAAGCTGTTCAACTACGACAGCGACTACCGCACCGACACCACGGACGGATACCACCAGACCTCGCCCTCGTCCGAACGCCGCGTGTTCACGCCCTACGCAGGCCTGGTCTACACGCTGAACCCGCAGCACACGCTGTACGCCAGCTTTGCCACCATCTACAGCCCGCAGACCTCGCGCGACCGCAACGGCTCCTTCCTGGACCCGCAGGAAGGCAACACCTACGAGGCCGGCATCAAGAGCGAATTCCTGGACGGGCGCCTGGCCACCAGCGCCGCCGTCTACCTCATCCGCCAGGACAACCTGGCCGAGTCCGATCCCGGCCAGTTCATCCCGGGCACCACCACCACCGCCTCGCGCGCCATCAAGGGCGCCAAGACGCGGGGCCTGGACCTGGAAGTCAACGGCGCCATCAACCGCCAATGGTCGATTGCCGCCTCCTACAACTTCAGCGCCTCCGAAGACGCCACGGGCCAGCGCATCAACACCACCTTCCCGCGCCAGATGGCCCGCCTGTGGACCACCTACCGCATGCCCGGCGAATGGCGCCGCCTCACCCTGGGCGGTGGCGTCAACTGGAGCAGCGGCATCGAGTACAGCGGCGAAGCCTGGCAGGTCAGCAAGCAGGTCAGCGCGCGCCAGGCCTCCTACGCCGTGGCCGGGCTCATGGCGCGCTATGACGTGAGCGACCAGCTGTCGCTGACGCTGAACGTCAACAACCTGTTCGACCGCAAGTACATCGCGGCCATGTCCGGCTGGTGGTACTCGGGCATGTACGGCGCGCCGCGCAACGTCCAGGTCAGCGCCCGCTATCGCTTCTAGGGCCACCAGGCATTGAGAGGGCGCCATGGCCGCCGGGGTGCCGAAATTGCGGTACAACCGGCGTCACCATGACTTTGAAAGCCACCAGCCTGCAGGACCTCGCGCCAGTGCGCCGCGCACTGGCCGAAGCCGCCGCCCAAGAGGCCCTGCTCCAGCAGCAGCGCGCCGAGGCGGCGCGCCGCCTCCTGGCCGAGCAAAAGCTGTTCGAAAACACCGTGGGCCCGGTGCATGCGCTCAAGTCCGCGCACGCCCGCCACCTCCATGCCCCCGAGCCCCCCGAGCCGCTGCCCCTGCAGCTGGAGCTGGACGAGCAGCGCGTGCTGCAGGAGGCCATGAGCGACGAGTTCGACGTCAGCACCCTGCTGGACACCGACGACCAGCTCAGCTTCCGGCGCCCCGGCATCGGCCTGGACGTGACGCACAAGCTGCGCGCCGGGCAGTGGAGCATCCAGCGCCAGCTGGACCTGCACGGCCTGCGCGTGGACGAGGCGCGCGAGGCGCTGGGCCAGTTCATCCGCCTGTCCCACCGCACCGGCATACGCTGCGTGCGCGTGGTGCACGGCAAGGGCCTGGGCTCGCCCGGCAAGACCCCCGTGCTCAAGGGCCGCGTGCTGCGCTGGCTGGTGCAGAAAAAGGAAGTGCTGGCCTTTGTGCAGGCCCGCCCGGCCGAAGGTGGCGCGGGCGCCCTGGTCGTCCTGCTGCAGCCGGGCAAGCGCCAGCTGTACTGAGGGCGTGGATGGCGTGAACGGTGATGGTGTTCAGGCCGCGGCCACCGCCGCCGCCTTGCGCGCCCGCCCTATCACCAGCGCCATCACCGCCGCCACCAGGCAGGCCAGGCCGGCCGCATACAGCGCGGGCGTATAGGTCAGCAGCAACGTGCGCGTCAGGCCTGCGCCCCAGGCAGCGGTGGCCGCGCCCAGCTGGTGGGCCGCGAAGATCCAGCCGAACACCAGCCCCACCTTCTGCGGCCCGAAATGCTGGGCGGTGAGCTTGACCGTGGGCGGCACCGTGGCGATCCAGTCCAGCCCGTAGAACATGGCGAACAGGCCCAGGCCGTAGAAGGTGAACTCCGAATGCGGCAGCCAGAACAGCGACAGGCCGCGCAGCCCGTAGTACCAGAACAGCAGCTTGCGGTTGTCGTAGCGGTCCGACAGCCAGCCCGACAGCACGGTGCCCACGAAGTCGAAGGCCCCCATCATGGCCAGCACCGACGCGGCGGGCACCGCGCCCATGCCGTTGTCGCCGCACAGCGAGATGAAGTGCGTCTGCACCAGGCCGTTGGTGGACAGGCCGCAGATGAAGAAGGTGCCCGCCAGCAGCCAGAAGGTGCGGTTGCGCGCGGCCTCGGCCAGCACCTTGAAGGGCGTGCCGAAGTTCATGGCCATGGCCGGCGGCGGCGGGGCCGAGGCATCGCCGCCAAAGGGCACCAGGCCCAGGTCCGAAGGCCGGTCCCGCACGAACAGCAGGGCCAGCACCGCGATCAGGGCACTGGCCACGAACACCGGCACCGTGGCCGAGCGCCAGCCCCAGTGCTCGATCATCCAGGCAGCCAGCGGCAGGAAGGCCAGCTGCCCCGTGGCCGCACTGGCCGTGAGCACGCCGATGACCAGGCCGCGCCGCGCCGCAAACCAGCGGTTGGCCACCACGGCGCCCAGCACCAGCGCCGTCAGGCCCGTGCCCATGCCCAGCAGCAGGCTCCACAGCAAAAACAGATGCCACAGCTGCGTGGCCTGCGTCACCATTGCCATGGCGCCGCCCACCAGGGCCAAGCCCATGCACATCACGGCACGCAGGCCGAAGCGCTCCATCATCACGGCCGCAAACGGCCCCAGCAGGCCGAACAGCGCAAAGCGCAGCGCCAGGCTGCTCGAAATCTGCTCCGTACTCCAGCCGAACTCGCGCGACAGCGGCTGCAGCATGGCGCCCGGCAGGCCCAGCGCCGCCGACATGGTCAGCATGGTGAGGAAAGTGATGGCCGCGACCAGCCAGCCGTAGTGGATGCCGCGCCGCTGCAGCCAGCGCGCCGTGGAGTTGGAGAGCATGGGAGTCTCTTCGGGGGTTGGGAATTCGGTAGGGCCTACGCCTGCGGGCCGTCTGCAGCGTTGCCATCGCCATCGAGCAGCACCAGGCATTCGTCGATCAGCGCATGCAGGGCCGCCACGCGCTCCAGGCCCACGCGGGCGTTGAGCTCGTTCTGTGCGGTCTTCCAGCTTTGCTTGGCCTCTTCGCGCTTGGCCTGGCCCGCGTCGGTGATGTGCACCAGGCGGCTGCGCTGGTCCTCGCCCTGGCCCATGCGCACCCAGCCGGCGTCGATCAGCGGCTTGAGGTTGCGCGTCAGCGTCGAGGCGTCCATGCGCATGCGCCGCGCCAGGTCCGAGGGCCGCACCGGACCGGCGGCCAGCACGTGGCTGAGCAGCGAGTACTGCGTGATGCGCAGCCCCGTCTCGTTCAGATGGGCGTCATACACCTGGCCCACGCTGCGCATGAGCTGGCGCACGCGGTGGTTGGTGCAGCCCTGGGGCACGGCGAGGATGTCTGGATTCACTGGCATGGCGCAGATTATTGCATATACAACTGTTGTAGATACAATAATATCCACACCGCCATCCCAGACAGCCTGGCGCCCGCATTTTTCCCAATGAAAGAGAGACATTCCATGGACACCCGCACCCACTCCCCGGAGCAGGCCGCCCACAGCCTCACCTCCGGCGCCACCTCCAGCCCCACCTCCGGCGCCATCTCCCCTGCCCTGCAAGCCTGGCTGGACGAGGAACAGGCGGTCACCCTCCGGCTGGACGCCGGCCCCGGCGCAGGCGTGTCGCGCCCCGACCAGGTCGCAGGCCGCAGCGGGCTGGAGCTGATGCAGGCCATGCTGCGCGGCGAACTGCCCTACCCGCCCATTGCACGCACGCTGGACTTCATGCTGATTTCTGTGGGCGAAGGCAGCGCCGTCTTCCAGGGCCGCCCCGGCGCCAACCACCTCAACCCCATGGGCACGGTGCACGGCGGCTGGTTCGCCACCTTGCTGGACTCGGCGCTGGGCTGCGCCGTCCACACCTGCATGCCGCCGGGCCGGGGCTACACCACGGCCGAGCTGGGCGTGAACCTGGTCAAGGCCCTGACCCCGCGCGTGCCGCGCGTGCGCGCCGAAGGCCGCGTGCTGCACTGCGGCCGCCAGCTGGCCACGGCCGAGGCGCGCCTGGTCGGCCCCGATGGCACGCTCTACGCCCACGCCACGACCACCTGCCTGGTGTTCGAGATGCCTCCTGCGCGCTGAAGCCCGTTCGGCACAAGCAAAAAAGCCCCGTGCCAGATGCACGGGGCTTTTTTGTTGCTTGCCTGCCGGAACTTACTTCGACAGATCCAGGCGGTACTTGGACGTGCCCTTGCCCGAGCCGTCATCGGCCGCCACCAGCGAGATGTTGGCCAGGCCCGCCGCCTGCGCCACCGGCAGCGCGTTGGCGCCGGAGCTGAACACCACGTTGGCCGAGGTGGCCACCTTGGTGAAGCGCCAGCTCTTGGCCGCGCCATTGGCAGCACGCGTGATGCTGCCGTTCTTGCGCACGTAGCCGATCACCACGTCGCGGTTGGCGTCCGGCGAGGCCCAGATGGCGCTGGAGCCGTCGAGCTTGGCGATGAAGCTCTTGCCGCTGGTGGCGCGGTAGTTGTTCGTGGCGATCACGAACTCCTGCGCCGGGTCGATGGCCTTGCCCAGGTACTGCAGGTTCCTGATGCGGCTGCCCACGGGCTGGGTCACGTCGATCTCGTACTGCACATCGGCCGTGGTGAACATGTCGAAGTTGTAGCCCGGGAAGGTGCTGATCAGCTGCTGCTCACCCGTCTTGGCCGGATCGATCTGGTTGAAGCGCTTGGCAGCGGCCTCCAGCCAGTCCTTGATGTCGGCGCCATTCACCTTCACCGCATACACGGTGTTGGGGTACAGGTACAGGTCGGCCGCGTTGTAGATGGCCAGCGGGCCCACGGCCACGTCGGTGTAGTCGGCGCCGCCCTGGAAGCCCGACTTGAACGGCGCGCTCACCGACAGCACGGGCAGCTGCGCGTACTGCGGCAGGCTGGCCTTCACATAGTCGGCCACATAGTCGCGCTGCGCCTGGTTGACGATCTGGATGGCGCCCGGGTCGCCCACATCGGCGAACAGCGTGCTCATGCGGAAGTCCGTGCTGCCGATGGGCGTCTTCACGTACTGGATGGCGGCCTGGTGCTGGCTCTCGATCAGCGGCGCCACCGTCGGGTCCACGGCCACGTAGGTGGCCTTGCCTGCGGCGTCCTTGCCGGTCTGGATATTGCGCAGCTCGCTCTTGCCCGCGCTCTTGTCCACGCTCCACTGCTTGCCGTCCCACTTCAGCGCCAGCTGGATCACGCCCAGCGCCTTGCCCCAGGAACTGGCCATCACCGACTGCACGCCGTTGATGGTGCCCGCCTTGTTGTCCACGCCCGCCTGCGTGAAGGCCGGCGTGGCCGCCGCATCGGGGAACACGCTGTGCTGGTGGCCCATGACCATGGCGTCGATGCCGGCCACCTTGCTCAGGTGCAGGCCGGGGTTCTCCATCGTCGGCGAGTAGGCCGCGCCGTCCAGGCCGCCGTGCAGCATGGCCACCACCACGTCGGCGCCCTTGGCGCGCATCTCGGGCAGGTACTTCTGGGCGGACTCCACGGCGCCTTCGGTGTAGAGCTTGCCCTCCAGATAGCGCTTGTCCCAGTTCATGATGCCCGGCGTGGTGAAGCCGATCACGCCGATCTTGATGGGCAGCTCCACCGCCTTGCCATCCTTGTCCTTGGCCGCGATCTTGCGTTCCAGAATCACGTAGGGCTGCACCAGCGGCTGCTTGGTCTTGCTGCTGTAGACATTCGACAGCGCCATGGGAAAGCCATTGCCCGCGCACTTGACCGACTTGTCCACGCCGTCCACGTCCAGGCCGCCGCCCAGCACCTGGTTCAGGAAGGGCAGGCCGTAGTTGAACTCGTGGTTGCCCAGCGTGCCCGCATCAAAGCCCAGCGCGCCCATGGCCTTGTACATGGACAGCTGCTGCGTGCAGGGGATCTTGGCTACCTCGGCCTCGTAGTCGGCCAGGGCCGTGCCCTGGATGGTGTCGCCGTTGTCCACCAGCAGCGTATTGGCAAACTCCTTGCGCGCCGCACGCACCAGCGTGGCCGTGCGCTCGAAGCCGTAGGAGGCATCCTCGGCAAGCTTGAAATAGTCATAGCTGCGCACATTGAAGTGCAGATCCGTGGTCTCCAGCACGGCCAGCGTGGCCGTCGCGGGCTGGCTGGCCACCGGGGGCGTCGTGCTGTCGTTGCTGTCGCTGCCACCGCAGGCGGCCACCAGCGCGGCGCTGGCCAGGACGCTCAGCGCCAGGCGGCGGGACAGGAGCAGGGATTGCAATGTGGGGAGGTTGCTCAGCGGCATGTGGTTTTTGTGGGGGTGGTGAAGGGGGGGAGTTTGTTGGTGGGGGTTTACAGGGGTGTGACAGCTGGTCTGTTCTGGTCTGTTCTGGTCTGGTCTGGTCTTGGTCAGGTGCTGTTTTTTGTCCCTGCCGGGGGGTTGTTTTTCGAGGCCGGGTTTCGGCCCGGCGGCCGACCTACCTTCTTTTGCTTCGCCAAAAGAACGTAGGCCAAGAAAAGGCGACCCGGATGTCCGCGACCCCTTCGCTTCGCTGCGGGGCAACCTGCGTCGTGGCGGTTGCGGGGTTCGCCGTGAAACTCACTTCGCGCTGCGCGCTACGTTCAAACATCACGGCGAGTCAGATCACGAAGCAAGCCTGTCCTTCGGCAGGCTTGCAACCCCACAACCGCCACGACGCAGGCGCTGACATACGGGGAGCTTGCTCGGGCCTTCGCTGCGCTCGGCCCGGTTTCTTGATACGCAGCCGTTAAACTTGCGGCGAGCCGAAAGGCTTGGTGTGTCGTAACACCAAACACGTAGAGGTGCAGCCCCCACCTTAAAGGGGGCTTTGTCATGTCCAGATACCTGGGGCGGGTGCGTCAGCACGCATTCGCTTCGATCGGTTTTGGACGGGATGGGCCTACCCGCAAGGATGGCCGCACGTCTGCGTGCGTGTTACGAACATCCCGTCCACCCGTCGCCTGTCGTAGGGTAGCGAGTGGTTCTCTTGATTCACGCAGGAACCAAGATATGCACCCCCTCATCGCCGCTCAGGCGGCCCCTCCCCAACCACCTTTTCTTCCCACCTGGCGGCAGGCCATGCATGCGTCGCTGGGCCTGGTTCACAGCACGCTGCAGCAGTTGATCGAACTGATGGTCGACGATCCCGACAGGGACGACAGCGAAGTCGATGTGGACTGCGCCGTGGAGCTGGCGCTGGAGCACATCAAGCGCATGAGTGTCCAGCAGCACGCGGACCGCTATGCCTTCGAGGTGGAGTGGATCAAGGCAACGGCGGCGCTGCGGCTGGCGCAGGGCGCCTTCGGGCGGCCGGAATCACGCTTCGGCCTGCGGCTCAAGGATGCCATCCAGCAACTGGAGATGCTGCCGGAGCTGGTGGAGTTCGTGGACCAGGACGACGGCGAGTGAACTGTGCGGCGTGCCCGTATCTCTGTGAGAAACTGGCCCGCCGAACACCCCCTTGCCTTCACCCATGGAACTGCGCCAGCTGCGCTACTTTGTCGATATCGCCAAGACCGAGCACCTGACGACATCGGCCAGGAACCTCTATGTCACGCAGTCCACGCTCTCGCATGGGCTGCGCCAACTGGAAGAGGAGCTGGGCATGGCGCTGTTCGAGCGCATTGGCCGGGGGCTGAAGCTGTCGCAGGCGGGCGTGGTGTTCCGCAACTATGCGGAGCGTGCGCTGCATGAGGTGGAGGCCGGGCGGATGGCGCTGGCCGACCTCAGCGAGCTGCAGACCGGCACGCTGACCATCGGCGTGATTCCCACCTTCCTCAACACCCTGGTCGCCCCGGCCGTGGCGGCTTTCATGCGCGCCTATCCCAAGGTCAACGTGGTGGTGATCGAGCTGCTGGCCCCGCCCGTGGAGCAGGGATTGCTGGACGGCAGCCTGGACCTGGGCGTGAGCTTTCACCCGCCCCAGCGCGCCGAGCTGGACGCGCTGCCGCTGTTCGACGAACGCATGATGCTGCTGGTCAACCCCTCGCATCCGCTGGCCGGGCGCCGCACGCTGTCCGTCAAGTCGCTGGCCGGCGTGCCCCTGGCCCTGCTGCCGCGCACGTTCTACACGCGCAGCCTGATCGAGGACGGGCTGCGCACCGCAGGCGTCACGCCCTTGCTGCGCGCGGAAATGGGCTCGGTGGAATCGCTGATCGCGCTGTGCCGCTGGGGCGACATGGCCACCATCGTCCCCGAGCGCGCCGCCCAGCAGGCCACGGACATGGTGGCCATCCACCTGGTCGCCCCCCAGCTCATCCGCACCGCCGGCCTGCTTTGGCGCCGAGGCGCCAGCTACAGCGCAGCGGCACGCGAGTTCGCGGCGCAACTGGCCCCCGCCACAAGAACCAACATGCCCCGCTAAAAAAACACCAGGCCGAGCGAAGCAAAGGCCCGAGCAAACTCCCCGTATGTCAGCGCCTGCGTCGGGCCGCCTGCGGGGTTGCAGTCCTGCCGAAGGACAGGACTGCTTCGTCAACTGACTCGCCGCAGTTGTCTGAACGGAGCGCGCAGCGCGCAGTGAGTTCTGCGGCGAACCCCGCAGGCGGCCCGACGCAGGTTGCCCCGCAGCGCAGCGAAGGGGTCGCGGACATCCGGGTCGTCTTTCTTTGGCCTACCTTTCTTCGGCCGGCGTACCGGTGACGAATCAAAGAAAGGTAGGTCGGCCGCCGGGCCGAGACCCGGCCTCGAAAAAACACCACCCGGCAGGGTCAAAAACCCGCTCACTGCAAAGAAGGCCGCTGCCTCTCAGGCACCCGAGTACTCAAAGAAGCCGGCACATAAGCCGCATCAAAACTACACCCCACCCCAAACTTGGCCTCATTAGCAGAACAGGCCGCAGCAATCCCCGCCGCAGTCGGCTTCACCCCCGCCTCCACCCACTGCATCAACGCAGTCATCAACGTGGGATAGGTCGCATCGCTGATATAGCTGTGCGTCCCCTGCCGCGTAAAGGTCTGCACCAGCCGGTCCCCACTGCCGCCCTGCTGCATCACCGCACGAAACCGCGCATCCAGCTCCACGAAGGCCGTGGGGTCGCTGATCCACTTGGCCGAGAGGACCGGCACGCCAATCCTGCCCACGGGGTCGGTGTCATCGGCGAACTTGCGGTAGGCCGCAGGGTCGGCGCGGTAGCGCAGCACGCCGGCATTGAGCGCGGCATCGTCGGCCGAGCCGGCATAGACCGCACCCTCGTTGCCGAAGGGGCTGGCGCCGCCCGTGCGCTTGGCCGAGATGTCCTGGAAGTGCATGGTGCCCCAGTTCATGTGCGACTGGATGGCGCTTTCGGGGATCTTGATGACCTTGGTGATGGTGTCGATCTTCGCCTGCTGCGCGGCCGTACGCTGGGCGGCGGGCTTGTCCAGCGCCAGGCATTCGTTCACGCGCAGGGCCACGTCGGCCTGGCGCATCTTGGCGTCTGCGGGCAGGCCCAGGTTGAGCGCGTACTGCGGCTCATTGGGGCGCGGGTGGTTGCCGCACAGGTACTGGTAGACCACGCGCAGGTCGGTGCGGAAGTCATAGGCATGGGTGCCGCCGCCCAGCACGCCGCTGGTGAGCAGCACGCCATCGTAGGGGCGCTCGCCCACGGTCTGCTCGTTGAACATTTCCGCGCCCTTGGCCGCCACGCCCGCACCCCAGGACTGGCCGTGCAGGATGGTGCGCTGCGGCTTGGCCACATGCTGGCGGAAGATGCCGCGCAGGCGCTCGGTGTCCTCGGCGGCGGCGCGCACTTCCACGCCGCCCTGGCGGTAGGTGGAGCCAGCCCAGGCGTAGCCTGCGCGCACCATGATGGACCAGCGCACCAGGTCTTCGGCCGCACGGTCGGCGGTGGGCGCGGCCAGGTCCGGGCCGCCGTGGGCGTGCAGCACCAGGGTGCCGTTCCACTGCGCGGGCTTGGCGATCAGGTAGTAGGCGCCCTTGGAGTCCTGCCCGGCCCAGCAGCTGATGCCCGCAGGAATCTCGGCAGGGCAGGCCGTGCTCTTGGGAGCGGTCTCGATGGAGGTGACCGGCCCGTGCAGCACGGCCGAGCCGCCGCCGCAGCCGGCCAGGGCGAGCGCGGCCAGCAGCGAGGCGCTGGCGGGACGCAGGGGGAAATACGCGGATGCTTGCATGTCTTGTCTCCTGTCTTGGCTTCTTGTTGGAAGTCACCTGCCGCGCCGCGGCAAGCGGTCGCATCGGTGACTGGATGGGATTCTGTAGAGGCTTGTCCAATATTTCAAAGATTTTTAGGATATCGGCTGGATACTTTTCACATATATGGAACTGCGCCATCTCCGTTACTTCCTGGCCGTGGCCGATACCGGCCACATCACGCGCGCGGCCGAGCTGCTGGGCATGCAGCAGCCGCCGCTGTCGCAGCAGATCCGCGCGCTGGAGGAGGAGCTGGGCATTGCCCTGTTCCGGCGCCACCCCAAGGGCGTGGACCTGACCGACGCGGGCCTGGAGCTGCAGGGCGAGGCCACGCGGCTGCTGGCCGACTTCACCACCATGCGCGACCGCATGCAGGCCTTTGCGCGCGGCGAGCGCGGGCGCATCCATGTGGGCTTCACCAGCTCGGCGGCGGCCCATGCCTTCACGCCCGAGGTGCTGCGCCTGTGCCGTGGCCGCCATCCCGACATTGCGCTGGATGTGAGCGAGAACAATGCCGCCGAGATCACCGAGGCCGTGCAGGCCGGGCGCATGCACTGCGGCTTTCTGCGCGTGCCGGTGGCCCGGCCCGAAGGCCTAGTGTTCGAGACGCTGCTGCAGGAGCCCGCGCTGCTGGCCATTCCCGTGGACCATAAGCTGGCGCGCGATGCATCGCGGCCCGTGGCGCTCAGGCAGCTCGATGGCGAGCGCCTGATCCTTGTGCGGCGCACGGGCGCGCCGGGGCTGTATGCGAACCTGCTGGCGCTGTGCGCCCGGCACAAGGTACAGGTGGAGGTGGCCGCCGAGGTGGAACGCATGATGACCAATGTGAACCTGGTGGCGGCGGGCGTGGGCCTGTCCATCGTGCCGGCCTCGGTGCGCGGCGCCCATCCCGAGGCCGTGGTCTACCGCGCCTTCGAGCCCGCCGTGCGGCTGAGCGCCCCGCTCACCCTGGTGCACCGCGAGGCCGGCACGCAAACCGGCGGCGCAGGACCCGCGGCCACCTTCATCGCCCTGGCGCGCGAGCTGGCGCAGCGCCACCAGGCGCCGGGTGGCTGAGGCATGCAGGCACCGCAAGACACCGATACCGGCCGGCGCGCCCTGCTGGCGGCGGGCGCCTGCGCGCTGGCCTGGCCCGCCCAGGCGCTGCCGGCCCGGCCCGCCTGGCCGGGCGCCAGCGTGCGGATCGTGGTGGCCTACCCCGCAGGCGGTGTCAGCGACATGGTGGCCCGCGCCCTGGCCGAGCAACTGGCGCAGCAATGGGGCACGGCCGTGATCGTGGACAACCGCCCCGGCGCCAGCGGCACCGTGGCGCTGGAGCTGCTGGCGCGCAGCGCGCCCGACGGCCGCACCCTGGTCTTTGCCGCCGCCACCGCCGTGGGCCTGGCCGCAGCCTCCGTGACGCCCGTGGCCGGCGTGATGCGCACGCCCATGCTGCTGGTGGGAACACCGGCGCTGAAGGCTGCAGATTTCGAGGGCATGCTGGCCGAGGCACGCGGCATGCCCGGCGGCATACGCTGGGCCACCACGGGCGAGGGCACGACGGGCCACGCCGTGCTGCAGCGCATAGAGCAGGCCACGCGCATTCCCATCGTGCATGTGCCCTACAAGGGAGGGGGCCAGCAGCTCAACGATGCGCTGGCCGGGCATTTCGAGCTGCTGTCCACCAATGTGGCGCCGCTGCAGCTGCAGGCGCTGCGCGCGGGTCGCCTCAAGGCCCTGGCCGTGGGCGCGCCGCAGCGGCTGGCAGCCCTGCCCGATGTGCCCACGCTGGCGCAGCTGGGCCATGCGCAGGCCAACCTGGATTCGCTGTTCGGCCTGTTCGCGCCGCCGCAGATGGCGCCAGCGCTGGCCCAGCGCATCAATGCCGCGGTGGCCCAGGCGCTGCGCGCGCCGGCCATCCGCAGCCGGCTGGAGGCGGCCAGCAACCAGCCGTTCGAGGGTTCGGCCGCAGAGTTCGCGCAGCAGGTGATGCGCGAGGCCGGGCGCTGACCGCCCTGCATCGCTCCCCCCGCACCACGCCCCGCACCACGCCCTGCACCACGCCGGACGGGCTCAGCGCGCGTACTTCTTCGCCCCGGCCACGCAGACCACGGCGGCCATGGTGACCAGCACCATGCCCCAGCTCACCTGCTCGTGCAGCAGCAGGGCGGCCAGGCCCAGGCCCATGAAGGGCTGCAGCAGCTGGATCTGGCCCACGGCCGCAATGCCGCCCTGGGCCAGGCCCCGGTACCAGAACACGAAGCCGATGAGCATGCTGAACAGCGAGACATAGGCCAGGCCCAGCCATGCGGGCCGGCCCACATCGGCCAGCGATGCCGGCATGCTGATCAGGGCGGCCGGCAGCATGACGGGCAGGGCCAGCACCAGCGACCAGCTGATGACCTGCCAGCCGCCCAGCGTGCGCGACAGGCGCGCGCCCTCGGCATAGCCCAGGCCGCAGACGATGATGGCGGCCAGCATGAGCAGGTCGCCGCGCAGCGAGCCCCCGGCCCCGCCCACGGCCGCATAGCCGGCCACGAAGGCCGCGCCCGCCAGCGAGAACAGCCAGAAGGCCGGGCGCGGGCGCTCGCCGCCGCGCAGCACGGCGAACACGGCCGTGGACAGGGGCAGCAGGCCCACGAAGACGATGGAATGCGCCGAGGTGACGTACTGCAGCGCCAGCGCGGTCAGCAGCGGAAAGCCCACCACGCCGCCCAGCGCGCTCAGCGCCAGCGAAGGCATGTCGGCACGCGCGGGCCGGGGCTGGCGCAGCGCCAGCAGCATGGCCAGGGCCAGCAATGCCGCGATGCTGGCGCGCGCACAGGTCAGAAAGGTGGGGTCCAGGTCGGCGACCGCCACGCGGGTGGCCGGCAGCGATCCCGCAAAGATCGCCACGCCGATGAATCCGTTGATCCACCCGCTGCTTGTCTTGTCCATCAAAAAGCTCCTTGGTTTGCAGCAGGCAGTGGGCCATTGCACGGCCGGATCTTCCATAGACAGTCCAATACAATTCAAAAGAACTGTTATGCACAAAAATCCACTACAGAAGAGAGAACAGCCATGCGCAGCGGCACACGCATCCAGGCGGTGATGGAAGAGATCCAGTCGCGCATCGCCGCGCGCACCTATCTGCCCGGCACGCGCCTGCCCTCGGTGCGCGCGCAGGCGCAGGCCATGCAGGTGTCGGTGTCCACGGTGGTGGAGGCCTATGAGCGGCTGGCGGCCGAGGGGGTGATCGCCTCGCGCCCGGGCTCGGGCTTTTATGTGGCGGGGCCGGTGGCGCCGCTGGCGCTGGGCGGTATCGGACCGCGCGTGGACAGGCAGGTCGACCCCCTGTGGCTGGCCCGCCAGTCGCTGCAGGCAGATGCCCACGCGCTCAAGCCGGGCTGCGGCTGGCTGCCGCCTTCATGGCTGTACGAGGAAGGCGTGCGCCGCGCGCTGCGCTCCCTGGCGCGCTCGGGCACGCTGGAGCTGACGGAGTACGCAACGCCGCTGGGCCACCCGGCACTGCGCCGCCTGCTGGCGCGGCGCATGGCCGCCATGGGGCTGGAGACTTCGCCCGAGCAGATCCTGCTGACGGAGTCTGGCACGCACTCCATCGACCTGGTCTGCCGTTTCCTGCTGGAGCCCGGCGATACGGTACTGATCGACGACCCCTGCTATTTCAATTTCCATGCGCTGCTCAAGGCGCACCGCGTGCAGGCCGTGAGCGTGCCCTACACGCCGCAGGGGCCCGACGTGGCCCGGTTCGCCGACGCGCTGCAGGCCCATTCGCCACGCCTGTACATCACCAATTCGGCCATCCACAACCCGACGGGCGCCACGCTGTCGCCACTGGTGGCGCACCGCATCCTGAAGCTGGCCGACAGCTCGGACCTGGTGATCGTGGAGGACGACATCTTCTGCGACCTGGAGACCCATGCGGCGCCCCGGCTGGCGGCCTTCGACGGCCTGTCGCGCGTGATCCAGATCGGCAGCTTCTCCAAGACCGTGTCGGCCTCGCTGCGCTGCGGCTTCATCGCGGCGCGGCCCAACTGGACGCAGGACCTGGCGGACCTGAAGATCGCCACCAACTTCGGCGGCGGGCGCATGGCCGCCGACATCGTGCTGCGCACGCTGACCGACAGCGGCTACCGCAGGCACATGGAGTCCGTGCGGCTGCGGCTGGCCCAGGAGATGGAACGCACGGCCGCGCGGCTGCAGGCCCTGGGCATGAAGCCCTGGCTGGTGCCGCAGGCCGGCATGTTCCTGTGGTGCCAGTTGCCCGGGGGCATGGATGCCACGGCGCTTGCGCGCACCTGCCTGGAAGATGGCGTGGTGCTGGCGCCCGGCAATGCCTTCAGCCAGTCGCAGAGCGCAGGCGATTTCCTGCGCTTCAATGTGGCGCAGTGCTCGGATGCGCGGATCTTCGAGGTGCTGGCGCGGGCGCTGAAGGGCTAGGCCGTTTCAGCCTGCAGCAGGCCGCGCACCCGTGCCTGCACGTGTTCCAGGGACGGCGGCAGGTCGAACAGCACGCGGTAGACGATGGGCGCGGCCAGCGCGTCGACCAGGGTGTCCGCAGCGGGCATCGCCTCGCCACGCCGCGCTGCGCGCTCGCCGATCTGCGCCAGTTGCCCGCGCAGGATTTCCACGCAGGCGCAGGGCGTGTGCTCGTTGCCCGCTGCGGCGGCCATGTCGCGCAGCATGGTGCGGCCCAGCGGCGAGGCCGATTCCTCCAGGAACTGCTCGGCCCAGGCCAGCAGGTCGCCCTCCAGCGTGCCCGTGTCCAGCGGCGGCGCCGTGGGCCGGATGATTTCCACGGCCACATCGGCCAGCAGCTGCTGTATGTCGCCCCAGCGCCGGTAGAGGGTGGACGGCGTCACGCCCGCCTGGGCGGCGATGAGCGGAAAGCTCAGTTCCTCGCGCGGCATGGTTTCCAGCAGGCCCTTGACGGTCTGGTAGACCGTGGCCTGGATGCGCGCGCTGCGTCCGCCGGGACGGGCGGGACCGCCTGTTTTGGAAAGGGATGGGACTTGCGTGCTCATGGTTATTAAAGCTAAAAATTTGCGTTAACAGCGCACAAGCGCAGAATTCGCTAACGCAAAAACTTTGCATTAATTGTGCAGCAGGGCTCTTAACCATGTCGGTACTGCAACCATCCAACTCCACTCCCGCTGCCCGGCCTGGCCGCAGCCTGGCCGTCCTGGCCTTCGGCCTGGGCAGCTTCTTCGCGGCCTCCAGCGCGCCCACGCCGCTGTACCGGCTCTACCAGCAGGACTGGGGCTTTTCCTCCGGCATGCTGACCCTGGTCTTCGCGGTCTATGCGCTGAGCCTGCTGCTGGCCCTGCTCACCACGGGCGCGCTGTCGGACCACCTGGGCCGCAAGCCCGTGATCCTGGCGGCGCTGGTGCTGGAGATCGTCTCGCTGGCGGTGTTCGCCCGCGCGGGCGACGTGCAGGCCCTGGTGCTGGCGCGCGTGCTGCAGGGCTTTGCCACCGGCATGGCCAGTGCGGCCATGGGCGCGGCGCTGCTGGACCTGCACCGCGAGCGCGGCACGCTGGTGAGCACCATGGCGCCCATGGTCGGCATGGCGGCGGGCATTGTCGTGGCGGGCGAGTTCGCGCAGCTGTGGCGCCAGCAGCTGGGCCTGGTGTTCTGGCTCATGGCGCTGATCTTCGTGGCCGTGGCCGCCGCCATGGCCGTGCTGCCCGAGACGGGCGCGCGCCGCCCCGGCGCGGTGGCCGCCATGCGCCCGCGCGTGCGCATTCCGGGCCAGGCCCGGGCCGACTTCATGCGCGTGCTGCCCATGAGCATCACGGTGTGGGCACTGGGGGGCTTTTACCTGTCGCTGGGCCCGTCGATGATCCGCTCGGTCACGGGCTCGGAGATCGCCGCCAGCTTTGCCGTGTGCATCAACACGCTGAGCGCCGCCGCCGCCATCTGGACGCTGCGCAGCCGCGCGCCGCGCGCCATGCTGCAGTTCGGCGGCAGCGGCCTGCTGGCCGGGGTGGCCCTGCTGCTGGTCGGCGCCCATCTGCAAAGCCTGCCCCTGGTGCTGGGTGCCTCGGTGGTGGCGGGCGCGGGCTTCGGCGTGGGCTTCCAGGGCGCGCTGCGCAGCGTGATCCCGCTGGCCGAGCCGCACGAGCGCGGCGCCCTGATCTCGGCCATCTACATCGCCAGCTACCTGGCGTTCAGCGTGCCGGCCATCGCGGCGGGCATGGCCGCCGCGCGCTTCGGCCTGTTGCCGGTCACCTATGCCTACGGCCTGATGCTGATGCTGTTCGCGGGCCTGGCGCTGGCGGGGACGCGCCAGCCCAGGCCGGTGGTGGTGTCCTGAGGCATTGATTTAAAAATAAAACCATAGCAATCCAGCCTTACTCCACCTGGTGATCAACGGGAAGTAACGGAGAAAATCTCAGCGGCGGCGCAAAAAAAGTCCAGCCGAACTTGCAGGATCGGCAGGGCTTGTTCGGCATACGGGGAGTCACACCACTTTTCCCAGCCCCATGCCCCGCACCCACCTCCACCAGCCCCAGGACGGCCTTGCAGCCGAACGGGGCTGGCCTGCGTCCATGGGGATGGCTGGGGTGACAGCGGTGCTGGGGGTGGCGATGCTGGTTGCCACGGCAGCGGACTGCGCCCATGCGGCGCCGTCCGCCCAGGCCGCCCAAGCCGGCCAGCGCAGCTTTTCGATTGCGGCCGGCCCTCTCACGCATGTGATCGCGCAGTACGCCAACCAGGCTGGCGTTGCGCTGTCGTTTGATGCCGCGCAGCTGGGCCGGCTGCAGTCCCCTGGGCTGCAGGGCAGCTATGGCGTGGAAGACGGTTTTGCCAGGCTGCTGCAGGGCACGGCGCTGCAGGCCGTGCGCGAGTCCAGCGGCGTCTATACGCTGCGGCCGCTGCCAGCGGCGGCCTTGGGCACGGGCGGGCAGACGCTGGGCACGGTCACGGTCCGGGCCACGGCGCCGGCCAGTGCCACGACCGAGGCATCGGACAGCTACGCGGCCAGCCTGGTCACGGGCTACAAGGGGCTTCAGTCGGTGCGCGATATCCCGCAGCCCGTGACCGTGCTCACGCGCCAGTGGCTGGACGAGCAGGCCCTGCCCGACCTGCATTCCGTGCTGCAGCACACGCCGGGCGTGACGGTGGAGTACATCGACAGCGAGCGCATCGCCTATTACTCGCGCGGCTACCAGATCGATTCGCTGCAGGTGGACGGGCTCAATGTGAACCAGGTGGCCTCGGCCTCCACCTTCATCCAGCCCGATACGGCCATGCTGGACCGCGTGGAGGTGCTGCGCGGCGCCACGGGCCTGCTGCGTGGCGCGGGCTCGCCCTCGGCCATGGTGAACATGGTGCGCAAGCGGCCCACGGCGCAATGGCAGGGCTCGGCCGCGCTGACGCTGGGCTCCTGGGAACGCCAGCGCATGGAGGCCGACCTGTCCGGTACTCTGAACGCAGCCGGCACGCTGCGCGGCCGGCTGGTGGCGCTGGCGGACGACAAGGCATCGTTCCAGACCGCGCGCAAGGAAAAGCGCCTGGGCCTGTACGGCGTGCTGGAGGCGGACCTGGGGCCGCGCACCACGCTCACGGCCGGCCTGCAGCACACGGACCTGCAGGCCACGGGCTCCTGGGGCGGCCTGCCCGCCGCCGCCGACGGCAGCCAGCTCGGCCTGCCGCGCAGCACCTACCTGGGCACGCCCTGGAACACCTGGGACCGCCACAACCAGCAGGCCTTTGCCGAGCTGGAGCACCGGCTGGACAGCGGCTGGCAACTGAAGGCCCAGGCGGCGCACACGCGGTTTCGGTCGGACGGGTTCAAGCAGACCTCGTTTTCCAAGGCCAGCGACAGCAATCCCTACCTGTTCGACGTGAGCACCTCCATCTATGGCGGCGACGGCAGCACGCAGAACGCGCTGAGCCTGCTGGCCAGCGGCCCCTTCGAGGCCCTGGGCCGCAGGCACGAGCTGTCGCTGGGCGCCGACCTGCAGCGCATCCGCAGCACGGGCGCCACGGGCTACTGGGGCGTGAGCCCGCTGCGCAATGTGGACATCCGCGGCTGGAATCCGTACACCAGCTACCCCGAGCCCTTCTACAGCGAGGGCAACGGCAACGCCTATTCATCGCCCGTGTCCCACATCCACCAGTACGGCGGATTCGCGCGGGCCCGGCTGTCGCTGACCGACTCGCTCACCGCCATTGCCGGCGCGCGCCTGAGCTGGTGGAGCTATCTCGAACCCGGCAATGCCCAAAGCGGCTACAGCGTGCGCCGCGAGCTGACGCCCTATGCGGGCCTGGTGCATGCGCTGTCGGACACGCTGGACGCCTATGCCAGCTACAGCGAGATCTTCAGCCCCCAGGACAAGAAGGCCGCCGACGGCAGCATCCTGGCGCCCGCCCGGGGCGAGGACCTGGAGGCCGGGCTCAAGGGCAGTTTCATGGACGGCCGGCTGCAGGCCAGCGTGTCGGTGTTCCGCATCCAGCGCGTGGGCAGCGCCATGCAGGACACGGCATCGGCCATGCCCTGCCTGCCGTACTACCCGACCAGCCACTGCTTCATGGCCGGCGGCAAGAGCCTCAGCCAGGGCTGGGAGCTGGAGCTGTCCGGCGAGCCCGCGCCGGGCTGGCAGGTGCTGGCCGGCTACACCTACACCCAGGCCAGGTACCTGCGCGACACCTCCGAGGCCAACGTGGGCCAGCCGCTGCGGCCCGTGGACCCGCGCCATGCGCTGCGCCTGTTTGCCAGCCACCGCTTCAAGGGGCCCTTGCAGGGATGGACCGCAGGCGCCGGCGTGCGGCTGCAAAGCGATGCCTACGCCAGCGTGGGCGATGTCACCACCCGCCAGGGTGGCTATGCGCTTTTTGACGCGCTGCTGGCCTACCGCCTGGACGACACCTACTCGCTGCAGCTGAACGTGAGCAACCTGCTGGACAAGCGCTACTACGCCAAGTTCTCGCCCAACAGCACCTACTTCAACAACTACTACGGCGATCCGCGCAACGTCACGGTGTCGCTGCGCGCGCGCTTCTAGGGCCACGGCCGGCCTGCCCTCCTTTCCCGGCTTTTTCTTCCCCGGTTTTTCCTCCCGCTTTTTCCAACCTTTGCACATGACTGCCATGACGCACCACAGCACTCCTGCGGACTTCCGCTTCGCTCCCCACCCCCTCACGCGCCTGATCCGCCAATGCCTGGGCGCCGGCCTGGCCCTGGCCGCCGTGGGCGTGGCGGCCCAGACGGCCGAGGGCCCGGCCCTCAAGGAGGTGACGGTGAGCGACCAGGCCGAGGCCATTGGCGGACTGCAAAAGACCTATGCCGGCGGCCAGATCGCGCGCGGCGGCGACCTGGGCATTCTGGGCAAGACCGACCAGATGAACGTGCCCTTCAGCACGACCAACTACACCTCGGAGCTGATCGAGAACCAGCAGGCGCTGACCATCGCCGACGTGGTGATGAACGACGCCTCGGTGCGCACCCTGCAGGCACGCGGCGGCTATGGCGATGACTTCCAGGTGCGGGGCTTTTCCCTGTCCATGCGCGATGTGTCGGTGAACGGCCTGTACGGCCTGTCGCCCTCCACGCGCCTGCCGCTGGAGGTGATCGAGCGCGTGGAAGTGCTCAAGGGACCCGGCTCGCTGACCAATGGCGTGGGTCCCAGCGGCAGCATCGGCGGCAGCATCAACGTGGTGACCAAGCGCGCGGGCGACGTGCCGCTGAACCGCCTGACCGCCACCTACATGGGCAAGGCCCAGTTCGGCACCCACCTGGACGTGGGCCGCCGCTTTGGCGAAGACAACCAGTGGGGCGTGCGCGTGAACGGCGTGTGGCGCAACGGCGAAGGCAATATCGACGGCGGCCGCCAGCGCCTGGGCCTGGCATCGGTGGGCCTGGACTACGAAGGCCAGGGCCTGCGCTGGTCGCTGGACGCGCTGACCACCAGCGGCAAGACCACGGAATTCCGCCCGCAAAGCGCCTTCCTGGCCGGCATCACCCAGGTGCCCGCCGTGCCCGACAGCCGCACCAACTTCAACCCGGGCACGGAGCTGCTGGACAAGGCCAAGACCGTGATCTCGCGCGTGGAATACGACATCAACGCCAACACCTCCGTCTACGGCGGCGTGGGCTACAGCGATGTGTCCAGTGACCAGAGCTTTCCCACGGCCGTGCAGCGCATCGACTCGCTGGGCAACTTCACGGTGCGCAACGGCTTCTACGACGAGTTCAACAAGACCACCTCGGCCGACGTGGGCCTGCGCACGCGCTTCAAGACCGGCGCCATCGGCCACACCGTGGTGGCCGCAGCCAACTACATGGACCGCGAAAGCGGCTACTTCTACCAGCTGACCACCAAAGCCGTCCCCTCCAACATCTACAACCCCGCGCCCCTGCCGGCCATCGACTTCGTGCGCGGCGCGCCCACCAAGAACGCCGAGCTGACGCAGCACAGCCTGGCGCTGGCCGACACCATGGCGCTGTTCAGCGACCGCGTGCTGGTGACCGTGGGCCTGCGCGACCAGACCATCGACCAGAAGAACGCCAGCGGCACCACGCTGTACAAGGCCAGCGCCGTGACGCCGCTGGCCGGCGTGGTGTTCAAGCCGCAGAACAATGTCTCGGTCTACGCCAACTACACGGCTGGCCTGTCGGCAGGCGGCACGGCCGGGCCCAACACGGCCAATGCCGGCCAGGTGTTCGCGCCGCAGAAGTCCAAGCAGTACGAAGTGGGCGTGAAGGTGGACTGGGGCCGCATGACCACGCAGGCCGCGCTCTACCAGATCCAGCGCCCGGGCTCCATGACAGACCCGGTGACCAATGTCTACAGCTTCGGCGGCGAGACGCGCAACCGCGGCCTGGAGCTGACCGCCTACGGCGAGATCCAGAAAGGCCTGCGCCTGCTGGCCAGCGCGGCCTTCAACAACGCCAAGCTCTCGCGCACGGCAGGCGGCGTGAACCAGGGCAACGATGCCAACGGCGTGCCCGAGCGCACCTTCAACCTGGGCCTGGACTGGGATACGCCCTGGGTGGAGGGCCTGAGCCTGAATGGCCGCGTGATCCACACCTCGTCCATGTACTACGACGCGGCCAACATCCTGCGCATGCCCGGCTGGACACGCCTGGACCTGGGCGCACGCCTGCGCACCCATGTGGCCGGCAAGCCGGTGGTGCTGCGCGCCAGCCTGGAGAACGTCAGCAACAAGAGCTACTGGGTGACTGCCGCCGGCTACACCACCACGGGCGCGCCGCGCACGCTGATGCTGTCCGCACAAGTGGACTTCTAAGCCACCGGCCACCGGCAACCGCCCCGCCCCCGGCATGGCGCCGGGGGCGCGGTGATGGCGGGGGCCCCAGGCCCCCTTCTGTCAGAGAAAAAAACACCCCATGCAAAGCCACACGATCAAGACCTGGGCCTGGTTGCACAAATGGAGCAGCCTGGTCTGCACCGTCTTCATGCTGCTGCTGTGCCTGACCGGCCTTCCGCTGATCTTCCACCACGAAATCGGCCACCTGCTGGGCACCGAGGTGGAGGCCCCGCCCATGCCCCAGGGCACGCCCCATGCCAGCCTGGACAAGGTGCTGGAGGTGGCCCGCGCCCAGCACCCGGACCGCGTGGTGCAGTTCGTCTCCAAGTCCGACGACACCGACGACCTCTGGTTCGTCACCATGACGCCCACGCCGGCGCCCACGGACGATTTCCGCTCCGTGGTGGTCGATGCGCGCACGGCCGAACTGCTGGCCCAGCCGCGCTTCGACCAGGGCTTCATGTGGGTCATGTTCAAGCTGCACGTGGACCTGTTCGCGGGGCTGCCGGGCAAGCTGTTCCTGGGCTTCATGGGGCTGCTGCTGCTGATCGCCATCGTCAGCGGCGTGGTGCTGTACGCGCCCTTCATGCGCAAGCTCGATTTCGGCACCGTGCGCCGCACGCACCAGCCGCGCCTGAAGTGGCTGGACCTGCACAACCTGCTGGGCATCGTCACCCTGGTGTGGCTGTTCGTGGTGGGCGCCACCGGCATGATCAATACCTGGGCCGACCTGCTGATCAAGTATTGGCAGCATGACCAGCTCAGCAGCGTGCTGGCGCCCTACCAGGGCCAGGACACGGTCCCGGTGGCGGAGCGCGCCTCGCTGCAGCAATCGCTGCAGGCCGCCCAGCAGCAGGTGCCAGGCACCAAGCTGTACTTCATCGCCTTCCCCGGCACCACGTTCTCCAGCCCGCACCACCACACCTTCTTCCTGCGCGGCAACGAGCCCCTGACCTCGCGCCTGTTCCTGCCCGTGCTGGTGGACGCCAAGACCGCCCAGGTCACGGCCGCGCCCGCCCTGCCCTGGTATCTGACGGCGCTGCTGGTGTCCCAGCCGCTGCACTTCGGCGACTACGGCGGGCGGGCCATGCAGATCCTCTGGGCGCTGCTGGACATCGCCAGCATCATCGTGCTGGGCACGGGCCTGTACCTGTGGGTCAAAAAAGGCAAGAGCGTGCCGGCCCCGCAGCCCGCGCCGCGCGGCAAGGAGGTCTCGGCATGAGCGGCGCGCAACACCGGGGCTTTCTCGCCCTCTGGGGCTGGCCCATCGCGCTGGGCGTGCTTACGGCCATCGGCCTGGTCTCGGCCCTGTTCAGCGACGGCGGCCTTGGCGACATGCTGGCCGGCGTCTGCCTGGCCATTCCCACGGCGGCGGGAATCTGGCACGGCTGGGTGCGGCGCAGCCCGCCGCAATGACGGCGGGATGGCGGAATAGCGGGCGCGGTGTCAGCCGCGCCGGGGCCGCTGGCCCGCGCCGTCCAGCATACCCAGCAGGGCCGCGCCCAGTTGCCGCCAGGCATCGGTGGCGCCCGCCCAGTCGCTGGCCAGGCAGGCCTGCTCCAGCGTCTGCGCCAGGCCGCTGGCCTGCTCGTGCCCCAGCAGGCGCAGCACGCTTTTGAGGTTGTGCGCCAGCCGGCGCAGCGCCGCGGCGTCGCGCGCGGCCAGCAGGTTTTCGCCCAGCGCCACATCGTCGGGCAACTGCGCAAGACAGCTGGCGCGGTAGCTGTGGAACAGGGCGGCATCGCCGCCGAAGTAGCTGGAGACGACGGCCGGGCCGCCATCCGCCGGCATATCCGAAGGCATATCCGCAGGCATATCCGCCGGCACATCCGCACCGGCAGCTTGCCCGCTGGCCGGCGCGGGCGAGCCGGCCGGTTGCGCTGCCAGCACCGATTCCACGCAGTCCACCAGTTGCGCCACCGACACGGGCTTGCGCAGCACGCCCCAGACCTGCAGTTGCTCCAGCCGCAGCGCCACGTCGGCCCGCACGCCGGCGCTGAAGACCACGGCGCTGCAGCCTGCCTGCGGGGAGCTGCGCAGCCATTCGATGAGCTCGACCCCGGAGGCGCCGGGCAGCATCAGGTCGGTGATCAGCAGGGCAAAGGGCTGGCTCTGCAGCAGGCTCTGCGCCTGCTCCGCACTCGCGCAGGACACCAGGTTGAGGGGCATGCCCTCCAGCGCCAGCGTGACGAATCGCGCAATCGAGGCATCGTCCTCCACCAGCAGGACCGCAGGATGGGCCGGATTCACGCTGCCTGCCTGCCCAGCAGTTCGCCCAGCGCCTCGGGCAGCTCCTGCACGAGCTGGGGTTTGTGGATCACGCGCGCGCCGCCCAGCGCAAAGGCGTAGGCCTCGCGCTCTGCCGCATCCAGCGAGGTGACCACCAGCAGCTTGCAGCGCGCGAACTGCTCATGCGTGCGCAAGGTGGTGATGAGGGCGGCGCCGTCGATGTCGGGCAGCAGGATGTCCACCAGCAGCACGTCGGGCTGGATCTGCCCGTACAGCGCCATGCCGGTGATCCCGTCGTGCGCCACGTGCAGTTGCACGTCGGGAAAGTGGCGCTGCACCAGCAGGCGCACCAGGTTCTGAAAGTGCACGGAGTCCTCGATCAGCAGCACGCGCGGGCCCGTGCCGGCCTGCGCGGGAGCGGGCGCCGGGGCCGCCGCTGGCGCCCCGGACGTGGCGGCCGCATCGCCCTGCCTGCCGCGCCAGCGTTCCACGGAGGCGCGCGTGATGCGCCGGTGCCCCCCGGGGGTCTTCCAGGCCTCCAGATCGCCGCGATCGACCATGAGCTGAACCGACCGCACCGCCATGCCCAGCAGCTTGGCCACCTCAGCGGTCGTGTAGTGCGGAATTTGGCCTGGTGGGGTGCTGTTCTCGGACATGGCGGCAATTTTGCATCAAATACGATTAAAAAAAACAATACAAATTTGATGAATTTGATATTTATGATTCAATCCACCGCAGCACCCTTCAACTGCGTTGCGAAAGGCCCGCCATGAAGAAGATACTGATCGCCGAAGACCAAGCCGACATCCGCAAGCTGTTGCGCATGACGCTGGAGTCCAGCGCATACGAAGTCATGGAGGCGCCGACCGGTGACGAAGCCTGGGCCCTGGCCCAGCGCAGCCAGCCCGATGTCGTGCTGCTGGACATGATGATGCCGGGGACGCTGGACGGCCTGGAGGTGTGCTGCCGCATCAAGACCTCCTACGACCTGCGGCACACGCGGGTGATCCTGCTGACGGCCCGGGGCAGTGCGCAGGACCGCGAGGCGGGCTTCAATGCCGGTGCCGACGAATACCTGCTCAAGCCCTTCAGCCCGAACCGGCTGCTGGAGACCCTGGTCAGTCTTTACAGGAGCGACTGATGACGATGCACACGCAGGCCGCCGCGGGCCGATGGCAGATACCGTCCGGGAACGCCGCGCGCCTGTCCGCGCTGGCGCGGGCCGCCGTGCAGGCCGTTGTGCTGCCCGCTGTGCTGCCCGTTGTACAGGCGCTGCTGCTGGCACTGGTGCCGGTCTGGGTGGCGGTGCTGGCCATGGGGCCTGGCGCAGCACGGGCCGGCGAGGTGCTGGACCGCGTGGCCAGCAGCCACACGCTGAAGGTCTGCATCTGGCCCGACTACTACGGCATCACCTACCGTGACGCACGCACGGGCAGGCTCACGGGCATCGACGCGGAGCTCTCGGCAGAGCTGGCCAAGGACCTGGGCGCGCGGCTGCAGCATGTGGACTCGTCCTTCTCGCGGCTGGTGCCCGACCTGCTGGAGTCGCGCTGCGACGTGGCCATGTTCGCCGTCGGCATCCTGCCGCAGCGCCAGCAGCAGCTGCGCTTCACCCAGCCCTACCTGAGCAGCGATATCTACGGCATCACCACCAAGAGCAACCCCGCCGTGCGCAGCTGGGCCGACATCGACCAGCCCGGCGTGCAGGTGGCCGTGCAGCGCGGCACCTTCATGGAGCCGGTCATGCGCGAGTCGCTCAGGCATGCGCACCTGGTGCTGGTGGAGCCGCCGCAAACCCGCGAAAAGGAACTCATGGCCGGGCGCGTGGACGTGTTCATGACCGACTACCCATACAGCCGCAAGCTGCTGGACAGCTCGGACTGGGTGCAGCTGATCGCGCCGCCCCAGCCCTTCCATGTGCTGCCCTACGGCTATGCGGCCAGCCCTGCCGACGCCCAGTGGCTGGCGCGCCTGAACCAGTTCGTCTCGGACATCAAGCGCGACGGCCGCCTGGCCAGGGCCGCGCGCCACAACGGCCTGACCGCCATCGTCGCGCCCTGAAACTTCCGATGGAGCACCTTCATCATGTCTGAACGAGCTGCCGCGCATCATTTTCTCGGAGCCCGGCGCAGTGCCCACATCAAGGCACTGGTGCTGACCTTTGCACTGTGCGTGCTTGCCGGACTGGTGCTCTTCGTCTGGAGCCAGCTGCATGCCGATGCGGACCAGAGCAAGTCCCAGGCCTCGCTGCTGGCCCGCGTGCTGGAGGACCAGACGGCAAAGACCTTCGAGAACACCGAAATGGCCCTGGCCAGCCTGGCGCACAACCCGGCCATCGTGGCCGCAGGCAGTGGGCGCGGCACGCGCGAGGCCGCCATGGCCCTGCTGATCGCCCAGTTGCCCTACCTGCGCAGCATGGCGCTGATCGACGACAAGGGCCTCATCCTGGCCAGCACCCAGGCCGGGGAGGCCGGCCAGCAGATCAACACGCAGGATCTGCTGCACGACAAGGCGGCCGTCCTCATCCCCGGCAAGCCCCAGCTGGGCCGGCTGGTGCCCGGCCGCAGCCTGTCGTCGCTGGCGCCACGGGCGCATCCGACGCCGCGCGGCGTGTCCTTCCTGCCGCAGTTGCTGGCCTTTCACCAGGACAACGGCATGCCCGCCGTGCTGGTGGCCCTGATCAATCCCGACGCCGTGGCCAACTTCTACCAGTCCACGCTGGAGACCCTCAGCTACGAGGCCGTGCTGCTGACCTATGACGGCCGACCCCTGGCCAGCACCAATGAGGGCACGGGCGTGCAGGCGGCCGCCGCGCTGCAGACGCCGCTGTTCCAGGAATGGCTGCCGCACAGCGAATTCGGCTCCTACATCGGCGCGGGCATGCTGGGCCGCCACCAGATCGTGTCGTTCCGCACCGTGCGCAACTGGCCCCTGCTGCTGGTGGTGGAGGAGCCCTACGCGGCCATGGTGGCGCGCTGGCGGGACAACGCCTTTGCCTTCTTCGTGGCCGGCGTGGCCCTGCTGGCCCTGGTGCTGGGACTGAGCTGGTCGGTGCTCAAGACCCGCAGGGTCCAGAAGTCGGCACTGCAGGCCATGGAGCAGGCACAGGCGCGCCTGGCGCGCAGCGAGCATGAGATGGCCGTGCTCATGCGCAGCGTGCAGGAGCTGATCTTTCGCACCGACAGCCAGGGACTGCTGACCTTCGTGAACGCGCGCTGGGAGCAGCTGACCGGCCAGCCCAGCGCCGAGGCCGTGGGCCAGCCGCTGGAGAACATCGTGGACGGCTCGTACCTGGCGCAGATCCAGGCCCTGCTCGATCCCCTGGCCCGGCTGGCACCGCGCAACTGCCAGGCCATGTTCCGCCTGCCGGGCAACCGGGAGATGCTCTGCGACATCGCCGTGGTTCCCCTGCTGCGCGACGGCCGGCTGGTGGGCTTTGCCGGCAGCGCCGTGGACGTGACCGCCCGCTGGAAGGCCCAGCAGGAACTGCAGACCCAGCTGGCCTTCCAGCATCTGCTGTTCGAGACCACGCCCCTGCCCATGCTGGTCACCGACGCGGACCAGCGCGTGGCCCTGGTCAACAAGGCCTGGGAGGACTTCTTCGGCCGGGGCCGCTACGCCGTGCTCGGCCACGAGATCAAGGGCCTGCACGCGCGCGACGATGCCCTGCTGCAGATGCGCAGCAACCAGGTCGTGATGCGCTCGGGCCAGCGCATGATGGTGGAGGCCCGGCTGCCCCATGTGGACGGCAGCTACCGCGACGTGCAGATCTCCAAGGCCGCAGTGAAGAACGCCCAGGGCCGGATCACCGGCGTGCTCAGCATTTTTGTGGACGTGAGCGAATTCCGCGCGGCCGAGCATGCCACCCGCGAAGCCCGCGACGCGGCCGAAGAGGCCTTCCGCGTGAAATCGGAATTCGTGGCCAACATGAGCCACGAGCTGCGCACCCCGCTGCAGTCCATCATGGGCTTTGCCGAGCTCGGCGGCCTGCGCTCGCGCGGCAATCCCGCCATGGCCGACATGTTCAACGACATCCACGAGGCGGGCATACGCATGCTGGCCCTGGTCAACGACCTGCTGGACGTGGCCAAGCTGGAAAGCGCCGTGGGCACCATCCACGTGGAGCGCACCGACCTCAGGAGCCTGATCCGGCCCGTCGTGCGCGAGCTGGAGCCGCAGCAGCAGCAAAAGCTGATCGACCTGCGGCTGGAGCTCGACGACACGCCGCTGATCGCCAAGGCCGACCCCGTGCGCTTCCAGCAGGTGGTGCGCAATGTGCTGGCCAATGCCATCAAGTTCTCACCCATTGGCGGGCGCATCGATGTGCAGGGCCGCATCGATGAGCAGGGCGATATCTGCATCGCCGTCTCCGACCAAGGGCCGGGCATTCCTCCGCAGGAACTGGACAAGATCTTCCAGCCCTTCGTGCAGTCCAGCAAAACCCGCAACGGCTCGGGCGGCACCGGCCTGGGCCTGGCCATCTGCCGCAAGATCATCGACGCCATGGACGGCACCATCGCCGCCAGCAACCGCCCCGAAGGCGGATCGCTGTTTCGCATCACCCTGCCCTGCCGCACCGGCGCCTCGGAGACGCGGCCGGCGGAGTTGCTGTAGCGGAGCCAGACAGGGCAGAGCGCGCGTGGGCATTCGGCAACAAATGAGAAGAAGTCTCATTTAGAATGCCGCAACCTTGCTCCCTGAACCTGCCGGTCGGCACGCCCGGCCTCCATTCCCGTTCGTATGACACGCCATCCGACTCCCGCAGCCTGGCTGGGCCTGGACCTGCGCTGGGCCTACGGCAGCCTGCTGCCCGCCATCTGGCGCAGCACGCGCTGCATCCACCGTGCGCAGGATGTGCTGCATGACGCCTTCGTGCGCTACGCCCTCAGCGGCAGGCATGAAGGCATCGCCCAGCCGCACGCCTATCTGCGCGTGGTGGCGCGTACCGTGCTCGCGGACCAGATGGCGCATGAACGCCGCTTCGTGCCCCTGCCCGACCTGGCAGGCGAGCCGGACTCCACGGCCCCCGGCAGGCGCGCGGACGCCATCGCCGTGCAGGAAGCATTCACCGCGCCTTCCGCCGAGGTGCTGGCCGATCTGCAGCAGCGCCTGGCCGCTGCGCAGCGGGTCATCGAAGGGCTTCCCCCGCGCTGCCGCGAGGTGTTCTGGCTGTGCAAGGTGGAAGGCCATTCCCAGCCCAGGATTGCCGCCACGCTGGGCATCAGCCTGAACATGGTGGAGCGCCACCTGATGCGCGCCCTGCTGGACCTGCGCGCCGCGCGCGAGCTGCTCGCGCCATGACCACGCCGCGCGAAGAGGCCGCGCGCTGGTTCATACGCATGCACCGGGATGCGGGAGCGCAGCCCGGCGCCGCCGACGCCGCCGCCTGGCGCACCTGGATGGACGCCGACCCGCGCCACGCCGCCGAATACGCCGCCTTCGAGGCGCTGTGGCAGGACTTCGACTCCACGCCCCGCACCGAGGCCCTGGCCACGGCCGTGAACACCGCCGCACGCCAGCGCCGCAACACGCGCCGCGCAGCCATCACCCGCGGCGTGCTGGGCGTTGCCGGCCTGGGCACGGCGGGCCTGCTGGCATGGCGCGGCTTGCTTGAATGGCAGGACACCACCGTGTTCGCCCTGGCCCGCGACAGTGCGATTGGCGAACGCATCGTGCTGAACCTGCCCGACGCCAGCGTGCTGACCCTGGGACCGGCCAGCCGCATCGCCACGCGCTACACGCGCCGCCAGCGCGCCGTGGTGCTGGAGCAGGGCGAGGCCCTGTTCGACGTGGCCAGGGATGCAGACCGCCACTTCACCATCGACGCAGGCCAGGCGCGCATCACCGTGCTGGGCACGCGCTTCACCGTCAACCGGCTGCCGGGCCTGGTGCGGGTGAGCGTGGAGCATGGCACGGTGCGTTTGGCGGTGAAAGGTGCTGAAGGAGCACCGTCCTTGCTGCTGCAGGCGGGCGAAGTGGGGGAACTGCCGGACGAAAGCGCCGGTGCCGCACCCGGTGCCGCACCCGGAGCCGATGGCGCCCACGCCAGCCCCCGCCCCCGTCGCGTGCAGCGCGATGCGCGCGACAGCTTCTCGTCCATCGAACGCGGTCTCATCGTCTTCGACAGCGCCGGGCTGGGCGAGATCGCCGCCACGCTGTCGCGCTGGCGCCGCCAGCCCGTGCGTGCGGCCGTAGCCGACGGCACGGGCGGGCCGCGCATCACGGCCGCCGTGCAGCGCGCCGATGTGGAGAGCTTCCTGGACGCGCTGCCGCGCATCGCCGCCGTGCGCGTTCAGGAGCGCGACGGCGCCACCTGGCTGGCCCCGCGCAGCACGGCGCCGGAAAGAATCCGGAAAAACTGAAAAAAAGCGGCCAACACACATCAGGGATCCGGCGGGCTGCTCCGTCATACAGGCGAGCACAACCGATTTCCAGGAGAACGTTCCCGCCATGCCCGCCCGCCCTCTTTCCTCCCGCCCGGCACGCGCCTGCCTGTCCCTGCTCGCCTGCGCGGCGGCACTGGCCTGCACGCCAGCCCTGGCCGCGCCTGCCGACATCGACCTGCCGGCCCAGCCGCTGTCCGACGCCATCAAGGCCCTGGCGCGCGCCACCGGCACCAGCATCGCGGCCGACAGCGCCCTGCTGGCAGGCAAGACCGCGCCCGCCGTCCAGGGCCGCCTGGAGCCGGCCGAGGCACTGCAGCGCCTGCTGGCCGGCAGCGGGCTGCAAGCCTCTGCCCAGCCCCAGGGCGGCTGGCTGCTGCGCCCCGCCCCGGCGCGCCCGCAGACCGCGCTGGACGAAGTGCGGGTGACGGCCACGGCCCTGCGCGACGGCCGCACGGAAGGCACGGGCAGCTACCGGGCGCCCTATGCCAGCGCGGCCACCAAGATCGAGCTGACGGCCCGGGAGACGCCGCAGTCCGTATCCGTGATCTCGCGCGCGCAGCTCGATGACCAGAACTTCGTGGAGCTCACCGAAGCCGCCAAGGTGGTGCCCGGCATCGTCGTGCGCCGGCAAAGCAGCACGGGCGGGCGCAGCGACATCCTCTCGCGCGGCTACCAGTCCTCCACCTACCAGTTGGACGGTCTCACCGTCAGCGGCAATCCGGCCACCCAGGAAACGCTGGACCTGGCCCTGTTCGACCGGGTCGAGGCCCTGCGCGGGCCGGCCGGGCTGTTCTCGGGCGCGGGCGAGCCCAGCGTCATGCTCAACCTGGTGCGCAAGCGCGCCCTGCCGGACTACCAGGGCCAGGGCGCCATCGGCCTGGGCTCGCGGGGACGCCAGCGGGCCGAGGTGGATGTCACCGGCCCGCTGTCCGAAGATGGCCGCCTGCGTGGCCGGGTGGTGGCGCTGCACGAGAACTTCGGCAGCCCCGTGATGGCCATGGACGGCCACAAGCAGGCCCTGTATGGCACGGTGGAGCTGGACATCACTTCCCAGAGCACGGTCTCGGTGGGCGCCACCTGGCAGCGCGGCCGGGGCAACTACGACACCGGCCTGCCCGCCCACGCCGACGGCAGGCTGGCCCCCATTCCGCGCGACGT
The DNA here is from genome assembly GCF_017355445.1 of Delftia sp. SD018. Classification (NCBI taxonomy): domain Bacteria; kingdom Pseudomonadati; phylum Pseudomonadota; class Betaproteobacteria; order Burkholderiales; family Comamonadaceae; genus Delftia; species Delftia sp. SD018. The sequence continues at coordinate 98,482 of NZ_JADDRN010000005.1, read as the reverse complement.
GGCCATTGCCGCCGACTGGGGCCGAGCCGCGCCCGAATCGCTGGCCGGCTTCATCGAGTCGGAGACGCGGCTCGACGGCGGCGGCCTGTTCAAGGTGGCCGCGCGCCGTGTGCTGCGCCAGCAGCGCGACAAGTACATCAACGGCTACTCGGCCGTCTCGGACACCGGCATCAGCCGCTTCACCCAGGCCCAGACCGTGGACCGCGACTACGCCGACACCACGGCCGACATCTACTACAGCACGCCCTGGCAATGGGCCGGGCAGACGCACCATTTCATCGCGGGCGCGGACTACCGCAGCTCCAACATGCACCTGCGCATGCTGCGCGGCGCCATGAACACGCCGGCCGACCTGTTCCACTACGACCCCTCCACCATCCCCGAGCCCAGCTTCAAGCCCTTTGCCGACGACATCACGCGCACCAGCCTGCGCGGCGTCTACGGCCAGTTGCGCATCAAGCCCACGCAGGCCCTCACCCTGGTGGCGGGCGCGCGCAAGAGCTGGTGGAAGACAGAAACCTCGGACCGGCTGCAGAACACGCGCTCGGGCTACGAGGTCGATGGCCAGTTCACGCCCTTCGGCGCCGTGCTCTTCGATCTGAACGACAGCTGGACGCTCTACGCCAGCCAGTCGCGCATCTTCCAGCCGCAAAGCGGGCGCCTGGCCGGCGGCGGCCAGATCGCCCCGCGCGAGGGCCGGCAGGTGGAGGCCGGCATCAAGGGCAGCCTGCTGGACGGACGCCTGAATGCCACCGCCGCCGTGTACCGCATGCAGGACACCAACCGCGCGCTGGCCGACCCTGGCGATGCCGCCTTCGTCATCCCCGCAGGCAAGGTGCGCTCCGAAGGCTTCGAGGCCGAAGTGGTCGGCTCGCTGTCGCCGCGCTGGGACGTGGCGGCCAGCTACGCCTACATGCGCTCCAAATACCTGCAGGGCACCGTCACGCAGACGGGCACCGACTTCAGCACCATGTCGCCGCGCCACAGCGTGAACCTGTGGGCGCGCTACCGCGTGGCCGGCCCCGTGGCCCAGGGGCTGGAGCTGGGCGCGGGCGTGCGCGCCGTCAGCGAGTTCTACGACACCCTGGGCACCGTGCGCTGGCGCGCGGGCGGCTACGGCGTCTGGTCCGTCTATGCCGCCTACCCGCTCACCCCAAAGGTCAAGCTGGCCGTGAACATCGACAACCTCTTCGACCGCGTCTACTGGGAGCGCGTGGGCACGGCCACGCGCAGCAACTACTACGGCCTGCCGCGCAGCATCATGGTCACGCTGCGCAGCAGTTTCTGATCCAGTCGCCAGAGGGCGTGCGCCGCAGAAGGCTGCCGCGCCCCCTGCCTGCCGCGCAGGCATTCAACACATCGACACCATCGAATGATTTCTCACAAATAATTCAATAGATCCACACAATGCATGGATTTACGCTTGTGTCCATCGTCGGCAGCCGCCGCCAGCCAAGACACACGCCATTGCCATGCAAGACCGTTTCCTGATCGAGCGCATCGAGGCGCGGATCCTCGACATTCCCACCATCCGTCCGCACAAGCTGTCGTTCGGCTCCATCAGCCGGCAAAGCCCGGTGATCGTGCAGCTGTGGCTGCGCAATGGCGCCACGGGCTTTGGCGAGGCCGCCACCATCGGCGGCCCGTCGTGGAACGAGGAATCGCCCGAGAGCATCCACCACGCCATCACCAACCACCTGGCGCCCAGCCTGATCGGCCAGGACGGCGCGCGCTTCGAGGCCTGCCTCTCGCGCATGGACCTGGCCTGCAAGGGCAATGCCTTTGCCAAGAGCGCCGTCGAGATCGCGCTGATGGACGCCGTGGCCCGCAGCCTGCAGTTGCCGCTGTGGCAGTTGCTGGGCGGCAAGCAGCGCGACAGCCTGCCCCTGGCCTGGACGCTGGCCAGCGGCGACATCGAGCGCGACCTGGCCGAGGCCCAGCTGCGCCTGGAACAAAAACGCCACCGCATCTTCAAGATGAAGATCGGCGCGCGCACGCCTGAGGCCGACGTGGCCCATGTGAGCGAGATCGCGCGCGGCCTGCAGGGCCGCGCCACGCTGACCGTGGACGTGAACCAGGCCTGGGACGGCGCCACGGCGCGGCGCTTTCTGCCGCAATTGATCGATGCCGGCGTGACCCTGATCGAGCAGCCCGTGGCCGGCTGGAACGTGCCCGCGCTGCGCGAGCTGACCGCCACGCTGCAGGGCGCCCTGGTCATGGCCGACGAGAGCGTGTGCACGCCCTACGACGCCATGCGCCTGGCGCGCGAGCAGGCCAGCCATGTGTTCTCGCTCAAGGTGGCCAAGCACGGCGGCCTGCTGCGCACGCGCAAGGTGGCGGCCATTGCCCAGGCGGCCGACATCGGCTGGTACGGCGGCACCATGCTGGAGACCTCGATCGGCTCGGCCGCCTCGGCCCATGTCTTTGCCACGCTGGGCGGGCAGCACTACAACTGCGAGCTGTTCGGCCCCCAGCTGCTGGTGGACGACATCGTCACCGAGCGCATGGCCATCAGCGACTTCGAGCTGCAACTGCCCGACGGGCCCGGCCTGGGCTTGGAGATCGACCTGCAGCAGCTGGACCGCTTCGACCGCGCGCTGGCCGGCAGCCAGCCGCAGCACTTCGACATGGGGCAGGCCCGGACCGGGGCTGCGACCTGAATTCCTTTCATTCCTCCTGGAGACAAACATGCTTTATCTGGTCCGCATGGACGTGAAGATTCCCCACGACCTGCCCGCCGACGTGGCAGCCGAGATCAAGGCCCGCGAGAAGGCCTACTCCCAGCAGCTGCAGCACGACGGCCGCTGGCCCCACATCTGGCGCGTGGTGGGCGAGTACGCCAACTACAGCGTGTTCGACGTGGCCTCCAACGACGAGCTGCACGAGCTGCTGCAGGGCCTGCCGCTGTTCCCCTACATGGACATCCAGGTCACGCCGCTGGCAAGGCATCCCTCGGCCATCGCCTGAGCACAGCCCAAACCAAGACCAAATTTTTCGGAGACAACTGAAGTGAATGTGAAACGCCGTTTTCTGACCGCCGCAGCCGCAGGCCTGTGCCTGTCCGCCGTGATGCCCGCCGCCCATGCGCAGGCACCCGAGGCCAACTGGCCCAGCAAGCCCATCCGCTGGATCGTGCCCTTCCCGCCGGGCGGCGCCATGGACGCCATTGCGCGCACCCTGGGCGAGAAGGCCGGCCGCACGCTGGGCCAGCCCTTCGTGATCGAGAACCGTCCCGGCGCCGGCGGCAACATCGGCGCCGACTTCGTGGCCAAGCAGCCCGGCGACGGCTACACGCTGATGATCACCTCCATCGGCATGGCCACCAACAAGCCGCTGTACCGCAAGCTCAGCTACGACCCGATCAAGGACTTCGCCCCCGTGGGCGTGCTGGCCGTGGTGCCCAACATCCTGGTCACCAACTCCACCCAGCCCAACGTCAAGAGCGTGGCCGACGTGGTGGCCGCCGCCAAGGCCTCGCCCGGCAAGCTGACCTATGCCTCGGCCGGCAACGGCACCTCCATCCACCTGGCGGGCGAAGTGTTCAACTCGCTGGCCGGCGTGGACATCCTGCACATCCCCTACAAGGGATCGGGCCCGGCCGTCTCCGACCTGCTGGGCGGACAGGTCAACTACATGTTCGACTCCATCACCTCGGCGCGCCCGCACATCCAGTCGGGCAAGCTGCGCGCCCTGGCCGTGACCACGGCCAAGCGTTCGTCCAGCATGCCCGACGTGCCCACCATGGAAGAGGCCGGCATCAAGGGCTACGAGGTCTCGCCCTGGTTCGCCGTCTTCATGCCCGCCAGCACGCCACCGGCCATCGTCAAGAAGCTCAACCAGGTCTTCGTGGCCGAGATGAAGCAGCCCGACGTGCTCGAACGCTTCAAGGCCATCGGCGCCGAAGTCGTGGGCTCCACGCCCGAGGAGGCGGCCAAGCACCTGCAGGCCGAGTCCGTGCGCTGGACCAAGGTGATCACGGAGCGCAACATCAGCATGGACTGAGCGCTTCTCTTTTCCAGGACATCCCATAAAACCACGAGGAGACAAACATGTCCGAACTGTCCCAGGACCAGCTGCTGAATCTGGTCAACAGCAAGCAGATCGCCCCTGGCAGCGACCGCGTGCGGGCGCTGACCCAGCGCATCGTCAGCGATCTGTTCCACACCATCGACGAGATGGATGTCACGCCCGACGAGTTCTGGGCCGCCGTGGACTGGCTGGGCCGCCTTGGGAGCAGCGGCCAGCTGGGCCTGATCACGGCAGGCCTGGGCTTCGACCGGCTGCTGGACATCCGCAGCGACGAGGCCGATGCGCGTGCCGGCCGTGCGGGCGGCACGCCGCGCGCCATCGAAGGCCCGCTGTTCGTGGCCGGCGCACCGCTGTCGCAAGCGGAGGCGCGCCTGGACGAGGGCGAGCCCCAAGGCGAGGTCTTCGTGATGGAAGGACGGGTGCTGGACCTTGACGGCCAGCCTCTGCCGCATGCGCTCATCGATGTCTGGCATGCCAATGTCCAGGGCGGCTACTCACACTTCTTCCCGGGCATGAAGCCCTACGAGCTGCGCCGCCGCATAGAAACCGACGACCAGGGCCGCTACCGCTTTCGCAGCTATGTGCCGCCCGGCTACTCCATACCGCCGAACAGCCCCACCTCGGAACTGTTCGACGCGCTGGGACGCCACGGCCATCGTCCCGCCCACATCCACTTTCTCGTGGTTGCACCCGGCATGCGCACGCTGACCACCCAGGTCAACCTGCCCGGCGATACCTACCTGGACGATGACTTCGCCTTCGCCACGCGTGACGGCCTGATCGTCGAGCTGGAGCGCGGCGTGGCGCCGGCCGGCTATGAGTCGCTGGGCGTGAACGCGCCTTTCGTCCGCACGCGCTTCGACTTCGTGCTGCAGCCCGCGGTCAGCGAAGGCGAGTCCTTGCCGCTGACACGCATGGAGCGTGTGCGCGCCTGAGGCGCCTCCACCTTCCGGGGCCTTCCGGCCTGCCATTTTTTCGATTCTTCCGTTCCACAGCAGGCCGCCCCTTGGAGTGCGGCCTGCTTCACCGTACCCGCTTCCCACACCATGTCCAGCCTGCATCGCATCGCCGCAACCCTGCTGACCGCCACCGTGGCCCTCGTGCCCGCCCTGGGACACGCCCAGGCTCCGGCAGCCTTTCCTTCCAAGCCGGTGAACATCGTCGTGCCCTACGCGGCCGGCGGCCCCGTGGACAACCTGGCACGCGCGCTGGCCACGCGCCTGAACAAGGTCTGGTCGCAACCCGTGGTCATCCTCAACCGCACAGGCGCCAACGAGATCATCGGGGCCGAGTACGTGGCCAAGAGCGCACCCGACGGCTACACGCTGTTCGCCGCGACCGAAGCGTCGCTGACCATGAACCCGCACCTGTACAGGAAGCTGCCCTACAACCCGCAAAAGGACTTCGCCCCCATCTCCCGCCTGATCAGCGTGCCCATGGTCTTCTTCGTGCCCCAGAGCTCCAAGGCCGGCACGCTGCAGGAGTTCATCGCTCAGGCACGCCAGGCAGGCAAGACCAAACCGCTGACCTATGGCTCATCGGGCGCGGGCGGCATCGTGCACCTGCCGCTGGCCATGTTCGCCAAGCAGGAAGGGCTGGAGATGGTGCACGTGCCCTACAAGGGCGCCGCACCGCTGATCCCCGAAGTCATCGCCGGCCAGATCGACGCAGCGGTGCTGGGCGTGTCGGTGATCGAGCAGCACATCAAGTCGGGCAAGCTCAAGGCCCTGGCCGTTTCCTCGGAGACACGCAGCATCGCCCTGCCGGATGTGCCCACCTTCAAGGAAGCCGGCGTGCGCGACATCCAGGCTGTCTTCAACATCGGCCTGCTGGCACCGGCTGGAACGCCGGCGCCCCTGGTGGAGAAGATCGCCGCCGATGTGCGCCGCGTGCTGCTGGAGCCCGAATTCCGCAAGACCCAGGTGGACGCGTTCTCCTACGTGGCCGTGGCCTCCAGCCCCGCCGAATACCGCGACTTCCTGGCGCGCGACTACCAGGTACAGGGCGAACGCGTGCGCACCTCGGGCGCCTCGCTGGATTGAACCGGACGGGGTCCGTTCAGCTCTGGACTGCGGTGCGCTTGGCAACCACGTGCACCGCAGCCGCAGGCCTGCGCCCCCAGTTCATCAGCGCCGTGCCGGCCACGGCCATGCCGCCGCCCAGCACGATGCTGGCATCGATGCTCTCGCCCAACCACAGCGCCGACAGCGCCACGCCGATCACGGGCACCAGGGTGATGTAGCCCGAGGCCGCGCCCGCGCCCAACGCCTTGACGCCGTCGAAGTACCAGGCATAGGCAAGCGCCGTGGCGCCGAAAGCCAGGAAGGCCAGCGCACCCCAGGCGGTGCCGTTGCCAAGCACGGCAGCCTGCAGGCCGGCCGGCCCCTCGACCACCAGGCTGGCCACCAGCAGCATGGCCGCGCCCATGGTCGAGGTCACGGCCGTGGCCGACAGCGCATCGACGCCTGTGAGCAGCCAGCGGCCGATCAGGGTGTAGGTCACCCAGCACACCACGCAGCCCAGGATCAGCAGCTCGCCGGCGCCCACCGATCCCTGCAGCAGCGCCAGCGGCTGGCCATGCGAGATCACCACCACGGCGCCGCAGGCCGCCAGCGCCATGCCCAGGGCAATGGTGCGGTTGAGCCGCTCGCCGAACAACCAGACCGCCAGCGCCAGCGTGAGCACGGGGTTGAGCGTGATCACCAGGGCCGCCTTGCCGGCCGGCACATGCTGCAGCCCCATGAGGAAGAAGGCCGCATAGCCGAACACGCCCGTGGCGCCAGCGGCCGCCATGCCCAGCCAGCGCTTGGCGCTCCAGTGCCTGAGACCGGCCATGCCACCGGCCCAGTACAGCCACGGCAGCAGCACGGCTGCGGCCAGCAGGAAGCGCAGGCTGGCGGCGGCCAGTGGCGGCATGTTCTGTGCCACCACGCGGCCCGCAGGCCAGGAAGCGCCCCACAGCAGGGCCATGCCGACAAGCCGCAGGTGAGGACCGAAGAAGCGTTGAAAATTCATGGCGCGTACTATGTGCTCATATCGATTCATAGACAAATGAGCGAATGCTCATGACCTGGACACCGTGATCCCATGACCTTCACCCAGCTCGAAGTGTTCGCGGCGCTGGCCCGCGCCGGCAGTTTCTCGCGCGCAGCCGCGCTGCTGGGCATTACCCAGAGCGCCGTCAGCCATGCCCTGCGCGCGCTGGAAGGCGAGCTGCAGGTGCAGTTGGTGCGGCGCGAAGGCCCCCACTCCCCACTGACCGACGCAGGCACGCGGCTACTGCAGCGCGCCAACGACATCCTCCAGCAAAAGGAGGCCTTGCGGCAGGAGGCCGATGCCGAGCGCGGCATGGCGCGCGGCACGCTGCGCGTGGCCTCGTTCGGCGCCACCTCTTCGCTGCGTCTGCTGCCCCCGCTGATCACCGAGTACCGGCGCCGCCAGCCCGCCGTGCTGGTGCAGATCGACGAGCAAAACGACGACACCGTGGTCAAGTGGCTGCTGGAGCGGCGCGTGGAGATCGGCTTCGTCGTGCTGCCCGACGAGCGCTTCGAGACCGTGCCCCTGGTGGAAGACGAACTGGTGGCGCTGCTGCCCGCATCGCACCGGCTGGCGGCCCAGCGCAGCATCCGCGCAGCCGACCTGCAGGGCGAGGCCTTTGTGCGCACCTCGGCCGGGTCGGGCGCGCACATCGACCGCTTCCTGGCCGAGGCCGGCGCCCAGCCTGCGGCCATCTACCACTTCGAGCAGATGTCCTCCATGCAGGGCTTCGTGGCCCAGGGCCACGCCATTGCGATTGCCGCACGCCTGGCCGTGCCCGAGCAGGCGCCCGAAGGCATGGTCTACCGCAGCCTCGCGCCCCGCCAGCGCCGCGTCACCGGCCTGGCCGTACGCAGCATGGAACGGCTGTCGCCAGCGGCTGCCGGCTTTGTGGAGCTGGCGCGGGAGATGGCGAAGAAGAAGTGCTTTGGCTAAGTCTGCGGCGAGGATGCCAGGCGCAGCGGATGCAGCACCAGCGCCTCGCGCACGATGGGCTTGAGCGCCTGGGCCTCGTCGGGGCTGGCCAGCACGCGGGCCAGTTCGGCGCGCATGCGGGGCTCCCAGAATTTGCGGATGTGTTCGGCGATGCCCTGCAGGGCCTCGTCACGCTCGGGCATGGCCTCGAAGAACTCTCCGATGCGGTTGGCCATGCGGACCAGGTTCGCGCTGTCCATCACTTGCCTCCTGCCACGGCCATGCTGCCTGCCTGCGCGGCTTGCAACAGGCCGATCTGCTCTTCATGCATGCGCGCAAAGCCGCGCTGCCAGTCGGAAGGCTGGGCGTGCTGGGGGACGGGCAGCACCTGCACGGCCGTGACCTTGTATTCGGGGCAGTTGGTGGCCCAGTCCGAGCTGTCGGTGGTGATGACGTTGGCGCCCGATTCGGGAAAGTGGAAGGTGGTGTAGACCACGCCGGGCTGTATGCGCTCGGTGACGGTGGCGCGCAGCACGGTCTCGCCCGCGCGGCTGGCGATGCCGACCCAGTCTCCGTCGCGTATGCCGCGGTCCTCGGCGTCGTGCGGATGGATTTCCAGCCGGTCCTCGCTGTGCCAGTGGCTGTTGTGCGTGCGCCGGGTCTGGGCGCCCACGTTGTACTGCGACAGGATGCGCCCCGTGGTCAGCAGCAGCGGAAAGCGCTGGGTGACCTTCTCGTCGGTGGCCACGTACTGGGTGATGATGAAGCGGCCCTTGCCGCGCACGAAGCGGTCCCTGTGCATGATGGAAGTGCCGGCCTCTTCGGTGCTGTCATTGCAGGGCCATTGCACGCTGCCCAGCCGGTCGATCTTGTCGTAGTTCACGCCCGCGAAGCTGGGCGTGAGCGCGGCGATCTCGGCCATGATTTCGCTCGGGTGCGTGTAGTTCATGGCGTAGCCCAGCGCATTGGCCAGGAGCTGGGTGACCTCCCAATCGGCATAGCCGGCCAGCGGCGCCATGACCTTGCGCACGCGCGAGATGCGGCGCTCGGCATTGGTGAAGGTGCCGTCCTTTTCGAGGAAGGAAGCGCCTGGCAGGAAGACATGGGCGTACTTGGCGGTTTCGTTGAGGAAGATGTCCTGCACCACCACGCATTCCATGGCCGAGAGCGCGGCCGTCACATGCTGGGTATTGGGGTCGGACTGCACGATGTCCTCGCCCTCGCAGTACAGGCCCATGAAGCTGCCGGCCAGGGCCGCCTCGAACATGTTGGGAATGCGCAGGCCGGGCTCGGGGCTGAGAGCCACGCCCCAGGCCCCCTCGAACTCGGCGCGCACCGTGCTGTCCGAGATGTGGCGGTAGCCGGGCAGCTCATGCGGGAAGGAACCCATGTCGCAGGAGCCCTGCACATTGTTCTGGCCACGCAGCGGGTTCACGCCCACGCCTTCGCGGCCCACGTTGCCCGTGGCCATGGCCAGGTTGGCAATGCCCATGACCATGGTCGAGCCCTGCGCATGCTCGGTCACGCCCAGGCCGTAGTAGATGGCCGCGTTGACGGGAGTGCCCGCCGCGTGGTCCTCGGCACCCAGCGCATACAGGCGCGCGGCGCCGCGCACGAGTTCGGGAGCGACCCCGGTGACCTCGGCCATGGCCTCGGGCGAGTTCTCGGGCCGGGCCACGAATTCCTTCCACTGCGCGAAGGACTTGGCATCGCAGCGCTCGGCGATGTAGTCCTCGGCCAGCCAGCCTTCGGTGACGATGACATGGGCCAGCGAGGTGATCATGGCCACGTTGGTGCCGGGCCGCAGTTGCAGGTGGTAGTCGGCGCGGATGTGGGGCGACTTGACGAGCTCGATCTCGCGCGGGTCGATGACGATGAGCTTGGCGCCCGCACGCCGGCCGTCGCCGCGCAAGCGCTTTTTCATGCGCGAGCCGAACACCGGGTGCGCGGCCGTGGGATTGGCGCCGATGACCATGACCACGTCCGTGTGCTCGATGGACTTGAAGGTCTGCGTGCCGGCCGAGGTGCCATAGGTCTGGCCCAGGCCATAGCCCGTGGGCGAATGGCATACGCGCGCGCAGGTATCGACGTTGTTGTTGCCGAAGGCCGTGCGCACCAGCTTTTGCACCAGGTAGGCCTCCTCGTTGGTGCAGCGCGAGGAGGTGATGCCGCCAATGGAATCCTTGCCGTGCTTCGCCTGGATGCGGCGGAACTCGCTTGCCGTGTGGGCAATGGCCTCTTCCCAGCTGACCTCGCGCCAGGGGTCGGTGATCTTCGCGCGGACCATGGGCCGGGTGATGCGGTCCTTGTGCGTGGCATAGCCCCAGGCAAAGCGGCCCTTGACGCAGGCATGGCCCTCGTTGGCCTGGCCGTCCTTCCAGGGCACCATGCGCACGACCTGCTCGCCCTTCATCTCGGCCTTGAAGCCGCAGCCCACGCCGCAGTAGGCGCAGGTGGTGATGGCGCTGTGCCCGGCCTGGCCCAGCTCGGTCACGGTCTTTTCCTGCAGCGTGGCCGTGGGGCAGGCCTGCACGCAGGCGCCGCAGCTGACGCAGTCGCTGTCCATGAAGCTGCCGCCCTGCCCCGCCGTGACGCGCGACTCGAACCCCCGGCCCGAGATGGTCAGCGCAAACGTGCCCTGCGTCTCCTCGCAGGCGCGCACGCAGCGGTTGCAGACGATGCACTTGCTGGGGTCGTAGCTGAAGTACGGGTTGGAGACATCGACCTCGGCGCGCGCCTGGCCCTTGAAATGGTTGGCGCCGTCGAAGCCGTAGCGCACCTCGCGCAGGCCCACCGTGCCGGCCATGTCCTGCAGTTCGCAGTCGCCGTTGGCGCTGCAGGTCAGGCAGTCCAGCGGATGGTCGGAGATGTACAGCTCCATCACGCCGCGGCGCAGCTCCTGCAGTTGCGGGCTTTGCGTGCGCACCTTCATGCCCGGCTCGGCCGGCGTGGTGCACGAGGCCGGAAAGCCCTTGCGCCCCTCGATCTGCACCAGGCACAGGCGGCAGGAGCCGAAGGGCTCCAGGCTGTCGGTGGCGCACAGCTTGGGCACGCTGACGCCGCCTTCCATGGCAGCGCGCATCAGCGAGGTGCCCTCGGGAACGCAGACCTCGCGTCCGTCGATTTCCAGGGTGATCAGGCGTTCGGACGGGCTGGCGGGCGTGCCCCAGTCGGCTTGCTTCAAATGGTCGAGCATGGTGTTCTCCGTTCAGGCAGCCGCTGCGGCCGTGGTGGACTCGATGCCGAAGTCCTGGGGGTAGTGGGTCAGCGCCGAGCGCACGGGATACGGCGTCATCCCGCCCATGGCGCACATGGAGCCGTGCTGCATGGTGTCGCACAGGCTTTCCAGCAGGGCCACCTGGCCGGCGTGGGCGGCAGGGTCGGTGCCGGCGCGCACGATGCGGTCGATGACCTCCACGCCGCGCGTGGAGCCGATGCGGCAGGGCGTGCACTTGCCGCAGGACTCGATGGCGCAGAACTCCATGGCGTAGCGCGCCAGCTGCGCCATGTCGGCCGTGTCGTCATGCACGACGATGCCGCCGTGTCCCACCACGTTGCCCTTGGCGGCATAGGCCTCGTAGTCCAGCGGCGCATCCCAGTCGGCCGGCGCCACATAGCTGCCCAGCGGGCCGCCCACCTGCACGGCCTTGACGGTGCGGCCGGTGGCCGTGCCGCCGCCAAAGTCTTCCACCAGCTCGCGCAGGCTCAGGCCGAAGGCCTTTTCCACTAGGCCGCCGCGCGCAATGTTGCCGGCCAGCTGGAACGGCAGCGTGCCTCGCGAGCGGCCCATGCCAAAGCCCTGGTAGAAAGCCGCGCCGCGCGCCAGGATCAGAGGCACCGTGGCCAGCGTGATCACGTTGTTGATCACCGTGGGCCGGCCCCACAGCCCCTCGATGGCCGGCAGCGGCGGCTTGGCGCGCACAATGCCGCGCCGGCCCTCGATGCTCTCCAGCATGGCCGTTTCCTCGCCGCAGACATAGCTGCCCGCGCCCTTGCGCACCTCCATGTGGAAGGCCCGCCCGCTGCCGGCCACGTCGCGGCCCAGCCAGCCTGCGGCCTCGGCGCGCGCAATGGCTTCGCGCAGGGTGGCGATGGCATGCGGATACTCGCTGCGCACATAGACCAGGCCCTGCGTGGCGCCCACGGCCAGGCCCGCGATGGCCATGCCTTCGATCAGCGTGTAGGGATCGCCCTCCATCAGCAGCCGGTCGGCGAAGGTGCCCGAGTCGCCCTCGTCGGCGTTGCAGGCAATGTACTTTTGCGGCCCCGCTGCGGCGGCCACAGTCTTCCATTTGATGCCGGCCGGAAACGCCGCACCGCCACGGCCGCGCAGGCCCGAATCCAGCACCTCCTGCACGATGGCCGCGGGCTCCATGCGCGCCGCGCGCTCCAGCCCCTGCCAGCCGCCATGGGCTGCGTAGTCGGACAGGTTCAGCGGATCGATGACACCCACTCGCGCAAAGGTCAGGCGCTCCTGGCGCGCCAGGTAGGCAATGGCCTCGGTCAGTCCATGGCACAGCGCATGGCTGCCGCCCTGCAGCATTCCGGCATCGATCAGGCCCGGCACCACATCGGCCGTGACCGGGCCGTAGGCCACGCGGCCTTCGGGCGTCTCGACTTCCACCAGGGTCTCCAGCCACAGCAGGCCGCGCGAGCCGTTGCGCACGATCTGCACCTGAAGGCCGCGCGCCTCGCACTCACGCTGCAGGGCGCCGGCCACGGCGTCAGCGCCCACGGCCAGCGCGGCGGCATCGCGGGGCACATAGACGCGCACGCCGGGGCCTGCCCCTGCTCCTGCATGCGCAGGCTGGGCCACCGGCTCGCCGGCCTGCTCCGGCTGGCGGCATTGCGCGATGAGTGCATCCAGTCCATTGGCCGAGACATGCGCATGGGGCTGGCCATCGAGCATCACGGCAGGCGATGACGCGCACAGGCCCAGGCAGTAGACCGGCTCCAGCGTGACAGCGCCATCGGCACTGGTTGCATGCCCATGCCCATGCCCGTGCCCACTCGATCCGCAGCCCAGCGCCTGGCCTGCGTGGGCCAGCAGCGCGTCGGCACCGCGCGACTGGCAGGCCTCGGCGCGGCAGACCTGCAGCACATGGCGGCCCGCTGGCGTGCTGCGGAAATGGGGGTAGTAGGAGATGACGCCATGCACCTCGGCACGCGAGAGGTTCAGCGCATCGGCAATGCGCGGCACGGCGGCTTCGGGGATATGGCCCAGCATGTCCTGCACGGCGTGCAGCAACTCGATCAGGGGGCCGGGGCGCCGGGCATGGACGGCAATGGCGCGCTCGACGGCCTCGCGCTCATGGGCGCCGAGTGCGCTGTCGGCAACAGCGGCATTGAGGACGGCGATGGGAATGATCTTCCCTTGTGTGGCTGGCATGGGTGTCCCTGCTGGCTTTCGTTGTGGGGAGCGGCGCGGTCCGGTCCGCTGGCGCTTTGTCTCTCATGCCATTTCAAGGCCTGCCGGGCAAGCCGTCAAATTCAAACGGATGATTGCGCCATTCAATCGGCAAATGAGCCGCCGGGCAGTGCTGCGCCTGCTGCCCCAGGTCTTGCGGATGCCGCAGCCAGCGCGGGTTTGCGGCACTTGGCAAATGCGCCCGGCTTGTCGCAAATCACACGGTATTTGGTGTGAATTTTGATAAGCTCACGCGCACCATGAACCACCCGCCATCAGCCATGACGCCACAGGATGGCTATCATTTTTCAGACCAGATCGGCCACCTGCTGCGGCGTGTCTATCAGCGCCACACTGCACTCTTCCAGCAATACATTCCCGACTCGCAGCTCACGGCTGCGCAATTCGTGGTGCTGTGCTCCGTGCGCGACAACAGCGGCAGCTCGCTGGCAGACATCGTCAAGGCCACCGTGATCGACCAGGCCACCATCCGCGGCGTGGTGGACCGGCTCAAGCAGCGCGAACTGGTGCAGGTGGACCATGACCGCATCGACCGCCGCAAGGTCGTCATCAACCTCACCGAGGCCGGCCAGGACCTGGTGCGCGACATGGAGCCCTTCGCCAAGCAGATCACCGAAAGCACCTACGGCAAGCTCAATCCGGCCGAGCGCCTGGCGCTGGATTTTTTGCTCAAGAAGATGCTGGAAGGTGGCGAGGCGGATTGAAGAGCCCCTGTTTTCATGAGGATGGCTGCCAGGCGATTTCAAAGGGCTTGGGCCCTCGCCGTCAAAGCCCCATCAACCCAGGCAGTGCCTTTGCGCACGACCTGTAGCAAAGAAAAAACAGATTCTCACGCCCATCTTCCGGATAGAGATACCCGGCGCCTGCTGCATTGATGCTCCACCCATAGACCACGCCATTGCGCCGCAGCTTCCCACTGAAGGCGCAAGGCAGAATGATCGATTCATAGTGGAAGGTGGAGAAGGAAACCTCGGTTGCCGTGGAGAAATAACGGATGACATCCTTGGGCCGCAGCGCAATTTTCTCGCAGCCCATGGTTTGCCCTTCTCCGACCGAGCGATGGATCGAGCCGATCAAAACCAATGGTTCTTCCTGGTTGGCCATCGCCTTTCGGGGAGCGACCAGCACTGAAAGGCAGAGTACAGCCAGGATTGCCGTGGCGACCAGGCCATGCCTGCGATAGCTGCCATTCAATGACATGAGAACAAGGCTCCGCTGAAGATATGGCGCAGCAAATTGCTTGCGCCAGGAGCAGTCATTGTGTCGCATGGACCGGTTGAGCTCACAGGAGCTTCAGTCCATGGGAGTTCTCCAGCAAATCGGACAATCCGCACGCCCTGCCTTCGAAAAAGGCCTGATCCTCATTTGGGGAGGCCATGAAAAAAGGCCTGCTTGCGCAGGCCTTTTTCAGTCGAAGTTCTTTCTCGGCGTCAATCCAGCGCCCGGTTGCGCGATTCCACATCCACGGCCCAGATCGACAGGGCGCCGCCCACCAGCATGGCGGACAGCACGGCCAGGGCCAGGGTGAAGTGGGTGGCCATGATGGGCGCAATGATGGCCGGGGCGAACAGGCCGCCGAAGCGCGCCACGGCGCCGGCCATGCCCATGCCGCTGGCACGCAGGTCGGTGGGGTAGACCTCGGGGGTGAACGCATACAGCGCGCCCCAGGTGCCCAGCAGCGAGAAGCTCATCAGCAGGGTGGAGCCGATGACCACGAAGGGCGACGAGCCCAGGCTGTAGAACATGCAGCCGACGGCGCTGAGCAGCAAAAAGCCGATCAGCGTGGGCTTGCGGCCCCAGCGCTCCACGCCATAGGCCGACAGCGCAAAGCCGGGCAGTTGCACCAGGGCCAGCACCACCAGGAAGACCTGGCCGCGCATGAAGGCGAAGCCCTCGCTGCTGAGCTTGACAGGCAGGTAGACGAAGACACCGTAGTAGGCGATGGAGATCAGCGCCCAGGCCAGGAATAGCGAGAGGCTGCGGCGGCGCAGGTCGCCGTTGAACAGCGCGAGGATGGATTTGCGCTCCTGCTTTTCAGGCTGCAGGGCGGGGATTTCCGCAGTGGTGCCGTTGACCTTGGCCACCCGCTGCAGCACCTTGCGGGCCTCTTCGGACTTGCCGTTGCGGTTGAGGAACATGGGCGACTCGGGGATGTAGAAGCGCAGCACCACGCCGATCAGCGCCGGCAGTCCGGTCACGAAGAAGATCACGCGCCAGGCATCGTCACCCCAGGACACGGCCACCAGCGCCAGGATGGCCAGGAAGATGGTGCCCACGGCCCAGAACGATTCCAGCAGCACCAGCCAGCGGCCGCGGCGGTCACTGGGCAGGAACTCGGCCATCATGGTGTAGTCCACGGGCAGCGTGCCGCCCACGCCGATGCCGGTGATGAAGCGCAGCACCAGCAGCCAGGCGAACTCGGGCGCAAAGGCCGAGGCCACGCCCGCAAAGGCGTCGATCACCACGGCCATCATCAGCACCGGGCGGCGCCCGATGCGATCGGCCAGACGGCCGAAGACGAAGGCACCGATCAGCATGCCGATGAAGAAGAAGGTGCCGGTCTGCAGCGCCTCAGGCACGGTCTTGCCGAAGGTCTTGGCAATGGACGGCGCGCTGAAGCCGATGGACAGCACCTGCATGGCATCGGCCAGCCAGACCAGCCCGAAGATGACGAACAGCCGATATTGGAACTTGCCGACACCCGCTGTCTGGATGCCTTTTTCCACCGAAATGTATGTAGATGACATGCAGGGACTCCTTTTCTAGCCATCGCAATTGTTGAATCTGTCTTTTCCCAGGCAAGGCCGTTCAGCTTGTGTTGCCGTCTCCTGCCGTGCCTTCCACCCTTCACACATCCGGAGCGAACCGCTCCCTCGGCGCCATCTCCATGGCCCGATGGAAAATTTCCGGATGTCGGTCTCTGCATCCGGGCGATGGGCGCACTGCGGACAGGCTGCACATCGACAGCACCGCCCGTTGTTGCCCATCACCCGTCCCCAGCATCAGATGTCAGGACCCAGGCCCTGGAGAAATTCCAGGGCAAGGTGTCCATATCCGCGGCATCGCCCCTGCCGCCGCCCATTGCTGCCCATTGCCGCCCTCAGTGCGCATGCGCCTGTGCCTGCATGCGCAGCCGGTTAATCGTCTTCGTGTCGTCTGGCCAAGCTTTTTCCTCCGGTGCAAATCGTTCGCGCAAATATCCGAGCAGGTCCGCGATCTGCCTGTCGTCCAGGCTGTCCCCGAAGCCGGGCATGTAGCCCAGCGCATCGTCGGCCGGCGCCTGTATGCCGTTCAGGATCACCTGGACCAGGTTGTCGGGGCTGGCCGCGTGCAGGTTGGTGTTCAGGGCCAGCAGCGGCTTGACGCCGAACAATGTGGGACCGCTGCCCGCCTCATGGCAGACGGCGCAGGCGTTCTGGTAGATGCGTTCGCCATTGGCGTGGCGGTCCAGGGTCCTGGCAGGTGGGGCCGCAGGCGCCACCGCCTGCACGGCGGCCGGCGCCGGCGCCGGTGGCGGCATGGCCGGGGCGGCCTGGGCGGCCTGTGGGGCCTGGCCCGGCAGTTCCATCAGATAGGTGGCCATGGCGCGCACATCGGCTTCGGGCAACTGGGCCAGGCCGTGGATGACGGGCGCCATGGGGCCGGCTGCCACGCCGTGGCGGGCCGAGAAGCCGGTGCGCAGGTACTGGTACAGCTCTTCGCGGCTCCAGGGCAGCTTGCCCCCGGCCAGTTGATTGAGCGCGGGCGCCGTCCAGCCTTCGGCCTCGCCGCCGCCCAGGTAGTGGATGCCGGTCTTTTCGGCACCCAGCGCATTGCGCGGCGAGTGGCAGGCCGCGCAGTGGCCCGCGCCTTCGACCAGGTAGGCGCCCCGGTTCCATTCGGCGCTGCGCGCAGGGTCGGCCTTGAAGGGCGTGGCGTCGTGGAACAGCAGGTTCCAGCCCGCCATGGCCGGGCGCAGGTTGTAGGGGAAGGCCAGCTGCGTCTCGGGCGCCTTGGCCTTCACGGCGGGCTGGGACATCAGGTAGCCGTAGAGGGCCTGCAGGTCGCCATCGCTGAGCTTGGCGAAGGCCGTGTACGGGAAGGCCGGATACAGCTGGCGCCCATCCTGGTGGATGCCGTGGCGCATGGCACGCTCGAAGGCCGCGTAGGACCAGCGGCCGATGCCGGTTTCGTTGTCGGGCGTGATGTTGGTGGAGTAGATGGTGCCGAACGGCGTCTCCAGCCCGAAGCCGCCGGCATTGGCCGCGCCGCCCGGGGCCGTGTGGCAGACCACGCAGTCGCCCGCAGCCGCCACCAGGCGGCCGCGCTCCAGGGCCTGCGGCGAGTACAGGGAAACATCGGGTCCGTCGGTCAGCGGCAGGGCCGGCTTCAGCGGCCAGGCCATGGCCGCCATGCCGGCAAGGCCTGCGGCGCCTGCGGCCAGCCAGCCCCAGCCACGGCCGGGCCGCGCCGCACCGGGCTTGCCGGCACCCTCGCCCGCCAGGGCCAGGCGCAGTTGCTCTGGCTGGAAGGGCACTTCGCGCAGGCGCACGCCTGTCGCATGGTGAATGGCGTTGGCAATGGCGGCGGCGGCGGGCAGCGTGGCCACGCCATCCAGCGCCAGATCGCCCTGGCGGATGACCGAGACATCGCCGGGCGCATGCTGCGCCAGGTCGGAGCCGGGCTTGGCGATCACATCGAAAGAAGCAGCGGAAGCTGTGGACCCTGCCCATTCGTCAAAAGCGGGGGCCGCGCCCAGCAGCCGGCGCGCATCGGCCAGCAGTTGCGGGTCCTGCTGGACGATCTCGGGCCGCGTGCTGGCGGCCTGCGCCGCTTGCAGGCTGCGGCTGTCATGGCCGGCCACGACGCGGGTCACTTCGATCTCGCCCGTTTGCGGGTGCACGGCCACCTCGGCCACCCAGGCGCTCCAGGCATGGAGATCGGCGCCCTGCGCGTCCAGGGTCTGCAGTTGGGCGGTGGCAAAGCCCCGGCCCAGCAGGCGGCCGTCGGCACCCTGGTGGGATGGTGCCTGCTGCGATGCCTGCGCACGCTCGGCTACCTGCCGGGCCAGATCGCGCACCGGGCCTTCGGGCAGGTGCTGCAGCCGCCATTGCAGCGGATCACGGCCCTGGTCCAGCGCCTGCTCATGCCAGTGGCTTTCGCGGGCAAAGACCTGGGCGGCATTCAGATCATCGACGCCGGCATGCCGCAGGCTGGCTGCCAGCCTGCGTTCATGCACTTCGCCGGCATCGAGCACGGTGGCCAGGGCTGCGGCGCGCGCCAGCTCGGGCTGGCTCAACAGGCGCGCCATGCTGGGGCGCACGGCCCAGGGCGTGTCGGACAGCAGCAGGTCTGGCTGCGGCGATGCATTGCCCGGCTGAGGCTGCACCACCGTGTCGGCTTCAAGCCCTTGCGAAGGCTGCGCATGCACGCTCAGCACCAGCTCCCGGCTGTCTGCGCTGCCCGCAGCAGTCCAGGCCTCGCAGGCCACGCTGACAGGCCGGCCCACGGCCTGGGACAGCAGGGCCGCATCGGCCGCTGCGTCCATGAGATCCAGCACATGCGGGGTGCCGGCCGCCGTGGCCGGCAGGCTGAACAGCCGCAGCGCGGACTCGGGGCATTGCAGCAATGCGGCCAGTTCACGGCCGATCATCTGCCGCACATCGGCGTCGCAGGGCGGCAGCCAGACGCTGGCATGGCCGTCCAGGCACCACACGGCTGCGCGTGCGGCACCCTCGCAAGACACGGGCGCCGCCATGCGCCAGACATAGCGGCCGGCATCGGGCAGGTCGGCCTTGTCAGCCTTGTCGGCTCTGTCGGCAGCACGGGGCGCGCTGGCGGCCCTGGCTTCCTGCCGGTCATCCCAGGCAGGGGCCAGGCCGGCAGCGGCCTGCCGGGCATGGACAGGCGCCACGGCCACCACACCCAGAAAATGCCCGCGCTGCACCGCAGCCACCACGCCGGCCATGGCCTGGGCGTCCTGCAACCGTGCATGCAGGGGCACGCTGCCCCGGTAGCGCAGACCGTCCCAGGCCGCGACGGGCGGGCGCAGCGCCAGGCCGTGCAGCAGGTCGGAAGGCAGGGCGGGAGTGTGGCCGGCCGGGCTCATGGCTGGACCTCGCCCGCGCTGGAAGATGGAAAACCGGAGGGTGCCTGCAGCGCGGCGCGTTGCGCACGCAGCTGCACGGCGCGCAGGGCGGCCTGCATGATTTCCACATGCGTGCCGCAGCGGCACAGGTTGTGGTGCAGCTCGTTGCGCAGCTCCTGCTCGGTGGGATTGGGGTTGCGGCGCAGCAGGGCCTCCACGGTCATGATCATGCCGTTGAGGCAGTAGCCGCACTGGGCCGCCTGGCAGTCGATGAAGGCCTGCTGCGTGGGGCCGGGGCACTGGCGCGAGCCCAGGCCTTCCAGCGTGGTGACCTCGCGGCCCACGGCCGCCCGCACGGGGATCACGCAGGAACGCGCGGCCACGCCATCGATCAGCACCGTGCAGGCGCCGCATTCGCCCAGGCCGCAGCCGTACTTGGGCCCGTTCAGCTCCAGGTCATTGCGCAGCACATGCAGCAGCGCCGTCCCGGGCGCTGCCGGCACCTCGCATGCGCGTGCATTGACCTGCAGGCGGATGGGGCTGGGTGTACTGCTTGGATGGACTGGGGTTCCCATGGGACGAGGCTCTTGCAACTTGGCTGCGGTTCAGGATGTCGGCGTTCTGCGGCCGGACAGGAGGGGGGGATTCCCTCCCCTCCCCTCGTCCGGCAAGGCAGCGAGTATCAGGCCGCTGCCTTGACCTTGGGCTCGACCAGGGGCACGTTGAACACGTCGTAGCCGAAGCACCAGGACGGATCTTCGTTGGTGCGCAGCCAGGTGTTGTCGTGCGAGATGCGCTGCACCTTGCTGGCGCGCTCGGCACGGTTGGCTTCGTACAGGGCGAAGGCCAGCTCATGGTTGTGCGCGCCGACTTCCTTGAGGCAGCGCGCCAGCATGGCGCCGTCCTCGATGGCCATGGCCGCACCCTGGGCCATGTGGGGCTTCATGGGATGGCAGGCATCGCCCAGGAGCACCAGGCGGCCACGGCTCCACAGCGGCAGCGGATCGCGCTCGAGCAGCGACCACTTGGTCACTTCCACGGTGGCGTCGATCAGTGCCTGCACGGTGGGATGCCAGCCCGAGAAGGCCTCGCGCATCTCTTCCTTGCTGCTTTCCAGCCAGCGGTCGTTGAGGTCCCACTTCTCGACGGGCACGCCGGTCACGTAGTACAGCTCGTCGGCCTTGCCGGTGACGAAGTAGGTCATCATGTGGCGGTCATCGCTCCACCATTTCACGCAGGCATCGAAGGGCAGCATGCCGGCCTTGACTTCGGGCGTGGGGAACACGGCGCGGTGGGCCAGGTAGCCCGCGTACTTGGGCAGCTCCGGGCCCAGCAGTTCCTCGCGGATGCGGGAGTTCACGCCATCGGCGCCGATGACGATGTCCGCCTCCTCGGTCGTGCCGTCCGCAAAGTGCATGACCACCACGTTGCCGCGGTCCTCCACCTTGGTCAGGAACTTGCCGTAGGCCATCACGCTGTCGGGCAGGGCCTCGACCAGCAGCGCATGGAAGTCGCCACGGTGCACGGTCAGGTAGCTGGCGCCGTATTCCTTGACGGCGTAGTCGCCCAGCGGGATCTGGGCCAGCACGTCGCCCGTCTGCCAGTGGCGGCTGTACCAGTAGTCGGGATGCGAGCCCTGCTCGTTGAGCGCGTCCTCGATGCCGATGCGGCGCAGGATCTTCATCACATTGGGCCCGACGTGGATGCCGGCTCCCAGGCGCGAGAAGCTGGGCGCCTGCTCATAGACGCGGACATTGAAGCCTTCCTGGAGCAGCAGCTTGGCAGCTGCAGCCCCGCCGAGACCGGCGCCGACAACGGCGATTCGAGGGGATTGAGACACAGTTTTCTCCTTGCAGGAATGTTGAAAGCCAGACGGGGCAACCGTTGCTTCGGCGCGTCCTTGCAGGGTGTAAAGCAGGAAGCGTGCCAGGCAACAAAACGCTTAATTCAGGTGTATGCGCTTGAATTTTTCAAATCGACGCATGCACCATAGGGCGGCAGAATAAATTGAAGTTCGCCATTTTTGGTGCAATTTCTGCACCAAATCAGTACAAACCCCGAGAAAATTCTCATTTGCAAGGCGGCACGTCTTTTGCAAGAATAAAGCGTACACACTCAGTTGATTCTGATCAGAAACCCTCGAAACTTCGCAAAGGCAAGTCCATGACCAAAACGTTCCGCATCGGCCAGATCGTCCCCAGCTCCAACACCACCATGGAGACCGAAGTGCCGGCCATGCTGCAGGCCCACTCCACGCTGCGCCCGCAGGACCGCTTCACCTTCCACTCCAGCCGCATGCGCATGAAGAAGGTCCAGAAGGAGGAGCTGGCCGCCATGGACGCCGAAAGCGACCGCTGCGCGCTGGAGCTGAGCGACGCGCGCGTGGACGTGCTGGGCTATGCCTGCCTGGTGGCCATCATGGCCATGGGCAAGGGCTACCACCGCGTCTCGCAGCAGCGCCTGACCGAGCGCACGGCCAGCAATGGCGCCACCGCCCCGGTGATCACCAGCGCCGGCGCGCTGGTGGAAGCGCTCAAGGTCATGGGTGCGAAGAAGATCGCCCTGGTGGCGCCCTACATGATTCCGCTGACCCAGCTGGTCATGGACTACGTGGCCGCCGAAGGCTTCGAGATCGTGGACTGGCGCGCGCTGGAGATCCCCGACAACCTGGACGTGGGCCGCCACGACCCCGCCAAGCTGCCCGGCATCGTGGCCGGCATGAACTACGCCGACGCCGACGTGATCGTGCTGTCGGCCTGCGTGCAGATGCCCTCGCTGCCGGCCGTGGCCCAGGTCGAGGCCCAGACCGGCAAGCCCGTGCTGACCGCCTCTATCGCCACCACCTATGCCATCCTCAAGGAACTGGGGCTGGACCCCGTGGTGCCGGGCGCGGGCGCGCTGCTGTCGGGCGCCTATCCCTACGACACCGGCACCAGCGCAGCCAAGGCCTGAGGAACACACGCATGACCAGCCACTCCAGCTCCCCCACCCCCAGCACATTCCGCTACGGCGGCAACGTCCACGCCAACGGCATCCGCCAGCACTACCTGCGCTACGGCGGCGCCGAGGGCGAACGCGCGCAGCGCGACGCCGTCATCCTGATCCCCGGCATCACCAGCCCGGCCGTGACCTGGGGCTTCGTGGCCGAGCACCTGGGCCGCCAGTTCGACACCTATGTGCTCGATGTGCGCGGGCGCGGCCTGTCGTCCTCCGGCCCGGGCCTGGACTACAGTCTCGATGCCCAGGCCGCCGACGTGGCCGCCTTCGCCCAGGCCCTGGGCCTGCAGCGCTGGGCGCTGGTCGGCCACTCCATGGGCGGGCGCATCGCCGTGCGCGCCGCGCGCAGCCAGCCGGCCGGGCTCAAGCGCCTGGTCATCGTCGATCCGCCGGTCTCCGGCCCCGGCCGCCGCGCCTACCCGGCCGCCCTGCCCTGGTATGTGGACTCCATCCGCCAGGCCACGCTGGGCGTGGATGCCGAGGCCATGCGCGCCTTCTGCCCCACCTGGACCGAAGAGCAGCGCCAGCTGCGCGCCCAGTGGCTGCACACCTGCCACGAGCCGGCCATCGTGCAGAGCTTCGAGGACTTCGGCCGTGACGACATCCATGCCGACCTGCCCCGCATCCAGCACCCGCTGCTGCTGGTCACGGCCGAGCGCGGCGACGTGGTGCGCAGCGAGGACGTGGCCGAGTGGCAAAGCCTGGCACCCCAGACCGAGCATGTGCGCGTGCCCAATGCCGGCCACATGATCCCCTGGGACAACGAGGCAGGCTTCTACGCTGCGCTCGGCGATTTCCTAGGCGCGCGGGTGGACTGAATGTCCAACCGCAGCCCACTCCCATCCATCGCGACACCAAGGAGCCGACCATGTCCGTCAGCGATATCGATCTGATCCACGCCTGGAAGCAGGTGCTCACGCTGTCCCGGCTCGAAGCCGGCCAGACCGTCACCGTGCTCACGGGCGCCGACACGCACCCGCAGACGCTGCGCTGCGCCATTGCCGCCTCCAGCGAAATGGGTGCGCGCGTCAACCGCCTGGACCTGCCGCCCGTCAACGCCGAAAAATCGCTGAGCCGCGACTCGCTGGCCTACCTTGGCACGACGCCGCTGACCGGCAACCCCGCCGCCATCGCCGCGCTCAAGGCCAGCGACCTGGTGCTGGACCTGATGACGCTGCTGTTCTCGCCCGAGCAGCACGAGATCCTGCAGACCGGCACCAAGATCCTGCTGGCCGTGGAGCCGCCCGAGGTGCTGTGCCGCCTGGTGCCCACCGAGGGCGACCGCGCGCGCGTGCAGGCCGCATCCAAGCTGATCGAGGCGGCCGGGCAGATGCACATCACCTCGGCCGCGGGCACCGACCTGCGCTGCCGCCTGGGCAGCTTCCCGGCCATCTGCGAATACGGCTTCGTGGACCAGCCCGGCCGCTGGGACCACTGGCCCAGCGGCTTCGTGCTGACCTGGCCCGACGAGGGCGAGAGCAACGGCCGCGTGGTGCTGGACCGGGGCGACATCCTGCTGCCCATGAAGGACTACGTGACCGAGCCCATCGAACTCGTCATCGAAAAGGGCTACGTCACGCGCATCAGCGGCGGCCTGCAGGCCGACATCCTCAAGGAGTACATGGCCTCCTACGAGGACCCCGAGGCCTACGCCGTCTCCCACATCGGCTGGGGGCTGCAGCCGCGCGCCCACTGGTCCATGCTGGCCCACTACAACAAGGAAACCCACATCGGCATGGACGCCCGCGCCTTCGAGGGCAACTTCCTGTGGTCCATGGGCCCCAACAACGAGGCCGGGGGCAGCCGCACCACGGCCTGCCACATCGACATCCCCATGCGCCACTGCTCGGTGGCGCTGGACGGCAAGCCCACGGTCATCGACGGCGTGGTGCAGGACGAGGAAGGACTGGCGCGCGCCGCCAAAAGGTCCAAGCAAGGAAAGGACATCGCATGACAACCGCCACCGCCACCACCAGCACGCAAAGCGTTCCCACCGAGGGCGTGCAGGGCGACATCTCTGCTGACATCTCGGTTTATGCACGCCAGGGCTTCGGCACACCGCTGCCGCTCAAGGCCCCGTTCGGCCTGCTCATCATCGACTTCGTCAACGGCTTTGCCGACCCGGCCGTGTTCGGCGGCGGCAACATCCCCGAAGCCATCGCGCAGACGCAGCACCTGCTGGCCCATGCGCGCGAGCGCGGCTGGCCCGTGGCGCACAGCCGCATCGTGTTCTCGGACGACGATGCCGACCACAACATCTTCTGCCTGAAGGTGCCCGGCATGCTGACTCTGAAGGAAGACAGCCCCAACAGCGCCATCGTGCCCCAGCTGGCCCCGGCCGCTGGCGAATACGTGGTGCGCAAGAGCACGCCCTCGGCCTTCTTCGGCACCATGCTCGCACCCTGGCTGGCCCAGCGCGGCGTGCAGACCCTGCTGGTGGCCGGCTGCGTGACCAGCGGCTGCGTGCGCGCCAGCGTGGTCGATGCCATGCAGTCGGGCTTTCGCCCGCTGGTGGTGGCCGACTGCTGCGGCGACCGCGCCCTGGGCCCCCACGAAGCCAATCTGTTCGACATGGCCCAGAAGTACGCGGCCGTGATGCCGCTGGGCCAGGCCATCGCCGACACCGACGCCCTCGCCGCAGGCTGATCCCACCGCGCCAACGCGCCTATGGGGCCGGCCCTGCGCAGCCGGCCCCGGAGTGCATAACATGCCTGAAAGCGTGCCCGCGAAGAACACCGCCCCATGAACCTGCCCCAGCCCCAAGCCCTGCATGCGCAACTGCTCACGCGCGCCGACACCCTGCTCGTGGTGCGCCAGCCCGTGGCGCCGCCGCGCCCTGCGCCCGGCCAGCCCGGCACGGCCACCGACTATGTGCAGTCCACGCCCGAGGTCTTCGTGGCCGTGCTGACCGACGAAGCCGCGCCCCAGGGCTGGCGCGCCCTGGCCTTCAACGGCCATGTGGACCTGGGCACGGGCATACGCACGGCGCTGGCGCAGATCGTGGCGGAAGAACTCGAAGTGCCTTTGGCGCGCCTGGACATGGTGCTGGGCCACACGGCCGCCGCGCCCAACCAGGGCCCGACCATTGCCAGCGCCAGCATCCAGATCTCGGCCGTGCCGCTGCGCCGCGCCGCCGCCCAGGCGCGCGAGCAGTTGCTGGCGCTGGCCGCGCAGCAATGGAGCGTGGCGGCGGACCGGCTCCAGGCACGGGAAGGCGCGGTGCGCTTTGCCGATGGCAGCGATGCGCGCGAACTCGGCTATGGCGATCTGCTGCGCGGCCAGCAATTGCAGCTGACGCTGGCCCCGCCCGATCAGGAAGTGAAGCTCAAGCCCGCCAGCGAATACCGGCTCGTCGGCCACGGCGCTGCGCGCGTGGACATCCCCGCCAAGGCCACGGGCGAGCTGAGCTTTGTGCACGATGTGCGCGTGCCCGGCATGCGCCATGGCCGCGTCATCCGCCCTCCGCACCCGGGCCGCGACGGCGGCCATTTCATCGGCCGCTGCCTGGTGGCCGTGGAGCGCGACTCCGTGGCCCACCTGCCCGGCAACGTGCAGGTGGTCACCGAGGGCGACTTCGTCGGCGTGGTCGCCGACCGCGAGGAACAGGCCATTGGCGCCATGCGCGCGCTGCGCGTGCAATGGCAGGCCGTGCCGCCGGCACCCGATCTGTCTGATTTGGCCGCAGCCATCCGCGCCAATCCTGCCCAACACCGTGCGCTGGTGGATCAAGGCACTGTGGACGATGCCTTCGCGGGCGCGGGCACGGGTGCGGCCACCGAACTGCGCCGCAGCTATGTCTGGCCCTACCAGATGCATGCCTCCATCGGCCCGTCCTGCGCCGTGGCCGATTTCAGCGGGGGCCGTCTCAAGCTCTGGGCCGGCACGCAGAACCCCCACATGCTGCGCACCGACCTGGACCGCCTGCTGCAACTGGGGGAAGACCGCATCGAGATCGTGCGCCTGGAGGCGGCCGGCTGCTACGGCCGCAACTGCGCCGACGATGTCTGCGCCGACGCCGCCCTGCTGTCCATGGCCGTGGGTGCGCCCGTGCGCGTACAGCTCACGCGCGAGCAGGAACACCAGTGGGAGCCCAAGGGAACGGCCCAGCTCATGGACGTGAGCGCAGCCATCAATGCCCGGGGCGAACTGCTGGCCTACGACTTTGCCGTGCGCTACCCCTCCAACGACGCGCCGCTGCTGGCCCTGCTGCTCACCGGCCGCATCCCGGGCGAGCCGCGCACGCTGGAGATGGGCGACCGCACCGCCGTGCCGCCCTACCGCTACGCCAGCCAGCGCATCACCTGCCATGACATGGCGCCCATCGTGCGCTCATCCTGGCTGCGCGGCGTCTCGGCCCTGCCCAATTCCTTTGCCCACGATTGCATGATCGACGAGCTGGCCCATGCGGCCGGCGCCGACCCAGTGGACTACCGTGTTCGCCACCTCGATGACCCGCGCGCCGTCGAGCTGATCGAGGCCACAGCACGCCACGCGGGCTGGCAGCAAAGCCAGCCGGGAAGCCGGGGCCGCCCCGGCGCCGACGGCCTGCTGCACGGGCGCGGCGTGGCCTATGCGCGCTACATCCACAGCCACTTTCCCGGCTTCGGCGCGGCCTGGGCCGCCTGGGTCATCGACATCGACGTGGACCCCGCCAGCGGCCGCATCACCGTGCGGCGCCTGGTCGTGGGCCAGGACACGGGAATGATGGTCAACCCCGACGGCGTGCGCCACCAGATCCACGGCAATGTCATCCAGACCCTGAGCCGCAGCCTGATGGAGAAGGTCGCCTTCAATGCGCAAGGCGTGGCCAGCCGCGAGTGGGGCAGCTACCCCATCATCGGCTTCCGCGACCTGCCCCCCATCGAAGTGGTGCTGATGCCGCGCCAGGACGAGCCCCCCATGGGCGCAGGCGAATCGGCCTCGGTCCCCGGCCCGGCCGCGCTGGCCAATGCGCTGTTCGACGCCACCGGCCGGCGCTTCTACGCCGCGCCCTTCACGCCCGACGTGGTGCGCGCCGCACTGAATGCCGCGCCGAACGCCACGCCAGAGACTGCGCTGGCAGGGCAGCGGACCCAGCCGGCCTAAACCGTCCAGACCTTCACAGGCCCGCCAGTTTCCTGGCGTCATCCAGGTCCGGGTGGTCGAACGCCAGGGCAAACTCATCGAGTTCCTGCGCGGTCATTCCAACCTCCGCAGACAGGCCCAGCACGCGCCACTGCAACACGGCCTCGACAACCTGGCGCACGATCGCCAGCGACTGGTCGCGGCTCAGTGAAAATTGCGAGGCCTGGCCCATCAACTGCGCCATGCTGGTGATGGGGCCTGTGTCTTCGCTCAACCATGTCTTGGACTCACGGTTCTTTTCCGGCATGGGATTGATGTCGAATGCCGGGGAAAGCTGCCATTGGTTGTCCCCTACATAGAGGAACCCCAGGTTTTGCAGATGGTCATCGACATTGGTGATGAGGTGATGGAATACCAGGCGCCGCCATAGTTGCCGCGCGTCATCCACGTAGTTCGCGCTCAGCCCTTTCATCTGCGCGAGCACCTCGGTGTACGCGTGTTCATGCTGCCGACTCGCCTGCAGCAGTGTGGCGCCGGATATGTAGGGAATGCGCGTATCCCCGAGCCCACGGTCGAAACGGCGGATGACCGCCACAGGTGTGCCATGCACGGCAACCACATGGGCTTGTGCAGCATCAATGCCGGCCAGGCGTGCCAGTTTCAACGCCCGGACTTCGGCACGCGTCACATTGCGATCGTCCTGAACGCTGGGGAATTTCCCCAACGCCAAATGCCCCTTTTCATCAAGGATGCTGCACTTCGGGCGCATGCCTCCCAGCGAGGTCGCCTTGCCCCGCAGATAGGCGAGATCCTGGGCCGACTCCCTGCCGAGCTCCACGGCCCTCGAGGAGGCGAGCATTTTCTCCAGTTCCAGCATCGGAGGCGTCGCAGTCTGCCCTGCGCGTACGGACTCCAGATAGACGCCTTGCGCACTGCGCAACCTCAGGGCGCCCATCCGGCTGAAGTCATCGACGGCGCAAAGGTAGTCGAGTTCGGTCAGTGCCCCTAGAGCCGGGTCCTTCTCGCGCCGCTTGGCATGCGCACGGGCAATGACACGCCGCCCCCAGGCATCCGGCTCCGTGTCTCCCAGCGCAAGGAAGAACAAGGAGTCCTCCCGGGTCTCTGGTTTGCGCGTCTGGTAGATCGGCGTGAGCGCGAGGTCGGGGGAGACGTTGAACGCATCCTTGTGACCCAACCAGTCCTGGAAGTAGGCGAACTGGGTGAACATGCGCATGCCGTTGCGCACGAATACCAGCCTGCCCACGGCCGTGCCCGCCTTGCCCAGGCACACGTCCAGTTCCGACTTCATGTTGTGGACCATTGCAGCGGAGCGCGTCACCATGTCGCATTCGCCCTTCAGAACGCCTTGGGTGCCTTGCGGCGTTTGCTGTAGATGCGCGCAGGCAGTTGCGCATCCATCAGTGCCAGTCCGACGGAGTCGGTCGGGGTGTCCAGGAGCAGGCGCAATTTCTCCAACTCACCGAAGACCTGCAGGGCACTTGCCAGATAGGAAAGCGCAATTCCGGGGTGGCCATCTTCCAGGCGGCGCACGGTGCTGACCGAAACGCCCATGCGGGATGCCAGATCGGCCTGCGACAGCCCCCGCCGCCGCCGCGCCAATTCAATGCTCTGGCCCAGTGCCTTGATGGCCCGATCAACGGGAAGATTGGTTGCAGTTGCCATCAAAATATTCTCATACGAGTGCTTGCGGCATGCAAGCGCTCTGATATGAATGATATTACGGCCTTTGAACGATGCCCGCCTGTGCCGGAAGAAACCCAACAGACAGCACTCCCGGTCGTTGCTTCCAGCGAAGGGCGCTCAACCCGCCAGCGCCCCCGCATGCCGCAGGCACTGCGCACGCCAACCGGCGTCGTCCTGCAGTTGCAGCGCGGCCTGCAGAGCGCGCGTGGGCGCCACGCCCTGCTGGGCCATGAAGCCTATGGGGGTGACCAGTTCGGGCGAGCGCAGCGGCCGCGCCACCAGGCCCGGCATGTGGCGCACCGCGGCCACCATGGCGCCGGGCAGCACGGTGGTCATGCCATCCGTTCCTTGCGCCACGGCCATCACCAGGGTCAGCACGGAGTTGGTTTCCATGGCGGGCTGCACGGCCATGTCCACGGCGGCGAAGGCCTCGTCGATCACCGTGCGGTTGTGCATGTCGGGCGTGAGCAGGCACAACGGCATGCCGGCCACTTCGCGCCAGGCGATGTCGGCGCCAAAGGCAAAGGGCCGGCCCTCGCCCTGCCCATCGCAGCACTCGCGGCACAGCAGGTAGTAATGCTCCTCGTACTGGGGCCAGGACTGCAGGCGCGGGCCGCGCGGCGGCATGCGCGCGCTGTAGCCCAGGGCCAGGTCCAGCGACAGGTCTTCGAGCCCGCTCTCGATCTCGGCCGAGCTCATGGACAGCACCACGGGCGTGATGCCCGGATGGTGCTCGCGCAGCAGGGCCGCAAAGCGCGTGAGCATGGGCATGGCCGTGGGCACGGCCGCCATGCGCAGCTGCCCGCGCAGCGCGCCGGCGGCGGCGCTCAGTTCTTGGCGCAGGCCTTCCTCGGCCCGCAGCATGGCCAGGGCCGTGGCCAGCACCTGATCGCCCTCGGGCGTGAAGCCCGCGAACGAGCGGCCCCGGCGCACGATGACCGTGCCGAACTCCTCCTCCAGCGCGCGCAGCGCATTGGACAGCGCCGGCTGGGTGATATGGCATGCCAGCGCCGCGCGGCCGAAATGGCGGTGCTCGTTGAGCGCCGCCAGATACCGCATCGAGGTCAGCAGGTTCATGCCGGCAGCGCCAGAAGGGTCAGGTTCCCTGGCTCACCGTGATGGTGGGGAACTTGCTCGTGAAATCGCGTGCCTTGAGCGCCACCTTCACGGCCAGGTCGCGCGCCACCTTCTTGTAGATCTGCGCGGCCTCGCTGTCGGGCTCGGCCACCACGGTGGGCTTGCCGCTGTCGGCCTGCAGGCGGATCTGCAGCGACAGGGGCAGTGCGCCCAGGTAGTCGATGCCGTACTCGGCCGCCATCTGCTTGCCGCCCTCGGCGCCGAAGATGTGCTCCACATGGCCGCAGTTGGTGCAGACGTGGGCCGCCATGTTCTCCACCAGGCCCAGGATGGGCACGCCCACCTTCTCGAACATCTTCACGCCCTTCTTGGCGTCGATCAGCGCGATGTCCTGGGGCGTGGTGACGACCACGGCGCCCGTCATGGGCACGCGCTGGGCCAGCGTCAGCTGGATGTCGCCGGTGCCGGGCGGCATGTCCACCAGCAGGTAGTCCAGATCCTTCCAGTTGGTCTGGCGCAGCATCTGCTCCAGCGCCTGCGTGGCCATGGGGCCGCGCCAGATCATGGCCTGGTCGTTGTTGACCAGGAAGCCGATGGACATGACCTGCACGCCGTGGCTTTCCATGGGCTCCATGGTCTTGCCGTCGGGGCTTTCGGGGCGGCCCGAGATGCCCATCATCATGGGCTGGCTGGGGCCGTAGATGTCGGCGTCCAGGATGCCCACGCGCGCGCCCTCGGCGGCCAGCGCCAGCGCCAGGTTGGCCGTGGTCGTGCTCTTGCCCACGCCGCCCTTGCCGGACGAGATGGCGATGATGTTCTTGACGCCCGGCAGCAACTGCACGCCGCGCTGCACCGCATGCGCGGCGACCTTGGACGTGATGTTGACCGAGACATTGCCCACGCCCTCGACGGTCTTGGCCGCCGCGACGAACTGGCCGCGCAGCGCCGGCACCAGGCTTTGCGCCGGATAGCCCATCTCCACGTCGAAGGCCACGTCGGCCCCCGTGACCTGCAGGTTGCGCAGGGCGCGGGTGCTCACATAGTCCTTGCCGGTGTGGGGGTCGAGCACGCTGGAGAGCGCGGCCAAGAGCGCTTGTTCTGTGACTGCCATTGCTTTGATTACTCCTAGAGCCGGATAGTCTATCCAAGGCACCATCCCCTCGCTCACGCGAGACAATGCGGGCCTTGCTGCCTTTGCGGCTCCTGTTCCCGCCTTTTTCCGCGAAAGATCCGCCCCGTGAAATTCAAGATGGCCCACAACTCCCTGTTCGCGATCCTGCTGCGCTCGCGCTGGTGGATCAGCATCGCGCTGGCCGCGCTGGTGACCCTGGTGTCCACGGCGCTGCTGCCCAAGGACATCGCGCCGTTCGCCGCCATCACCGCCCTGCCCTTCTTCGGCATAGGCTGCGTTGCCGCCTGGCGCCAGCTGCGCGCCCCCAGCCCCGCCAAGGTGGAGCAGGCCCTGGAGATCGCCGCCCAGCAAAGCTGGCGCGAGTTCGCCGATCGGCTCGATCGCGCCTGGCAGGCCGAGGGCTACACCGTGACCCGCCTGTCCGACAAGGACGGCGCCGACTTCGTGCTGGAACGCGAAGGCCGCACCACCGTGGCCAGCGCCAAGCGCTGGAAGGCCGGCGTGCACGGCATGGAGCCGCTGCGCGCACTGCTGGCCGCAGGCCAGGCGCGCGATGCGGCCACGGTCTGCTACCTGTCGCTGCAGCCGCCGGCCGAGAATGCAGCCGCCTGGGCCAAGCAGCAGGGCATCGCCCTGATCTCCGGCAAGGACCTGGGCTCCCTGCTGGCCAAGGCCTGATTCCTTCGGGGTCATCCCCTGATCTGATGACGGCCGGCGCGCGGCACACTCCAGGCATGCCCGATGCCGCGCCCTCACCCGACTCCAGCCTCCCTCCCCCCAGCACCGGACTGCTGCTCAGCGGCGGCGGCGCCCGCGCCGCCTACCAGGCCGGCGTGCTGGAGGCCATTGCCGAGATACGCCGCGCCTGCGGCCAGCAGCATGGCCCCAATCCCTTCCCCATCCTGGTCGGCACCTCGGCCGGCGCCATCAACGCGGCGGCCCTGGCCTGCGGCAGCGACCATTTCGACCGGGCCGTGCGCCGCATGTCGCGCATCTGGCGCAACCTGCGGCCCGAGGACATCTACCTGTCCGACTCGCTGAGCGTGCTGCGCAGCGGCGCGCGCTGGCTGACCCTGCTGTCTTTGGGCTGGGCCCTGGCGCGCTGGGGCCGCATGCGCCCGCGTTCGCTGCTGGACAACCAGCCGCTGGGCCGGCTGCTGTCGCGCGGCCTGGTTCCGCTGGAACGCCTGCCGCAATTGATCGCGGACGGCCACCTGCGTGCGCTGGCGGTGTCCGCCTCCAGCTACACCACCAGCGAGCACGTGACCTTCTGCCAGGCGCAGGACCAGCTCCAGCCCTGGGTGCGCAACCAGCGCAAGGCCGCCGCCGCCCAGATCACGCACGCCCACCTGCTGGCCTCCTCGGCCATCCCCTTCATCTTTCCGGCCACGCCGCTGCCGCTGGACGGCGCCACCGAATACTTCGGCGACGGCTCCATGCGCCAGACCGCTCCGCTGGCGCCCGCCATCCACCTGGGCGCCGAGCGCATCCTCGTAGTGGGCGCGGGCCGGCGCACCGAGCCGCCGGCCAGGCCGCCGCCAGAAGGCGCAAGCTACCCGTCGCTGGCCCACATCGCGGGCCACACGCTGTCGAGCATCTTCCTCGACGCCCTGTCCCTGGACGTGGAGCGCGCCGAGCGCATCAACCAGACGCTGGCCCTGATCCCGCCCGCCGACCGCGAACGCAGCCGGCTGCGCCCGCTGCAGTTGCTGGTCATCTCGCCGTCCGAGCGCATAGACGCCATCGCCGCGCGCCATGTGGGCCAGCTGCCGCTACCCATGCGCACCCTGCTGGGCGCCCTGGGCGTGCGCCAGGACGCCAGCGACCCGCGCGGCGCCGCCCTGGCCAGCTACCTGCTGTTCGAGCGCAGCTTCACCCGCGAACTCATGGCCCTGGGCCGGCGCGACGCGCTGGCGCGGCGCAGCGACATAGAGCAGTTCCTGGGCTGGCAGCGCCCGCTGGTTGCCAGCTGACGCCTGCAGCCAACAGGCCTAGCGCAGCGAAGGCCCGCAACAACTCCCCCGTATGTCCGCCTGCACGGAAAAGCCATCGCCGCCCCACAACCGCCCAGCCCTTCTAGAATGTCAGGTTCCCCCGAGAAAGCCGCCATCCATGACCGCACGCAAACTCTTCGTCACCACCGCCCTGCCGTACGCCAACGGCAACTTCCACATCGGCCACATCATGGAATACATCCAGGCCGACACCTGGGTGCGTGCGCAGCGAATGCAGGGCAACGCGGTCAACTTCGTGGGCGCCGATGACGCCCACGGCGCGCCCATCATGATTGCGGCCGAGAAGGCCGGCAAGACGCCCCAGCAGTTCGTGGCCGACATCGCCGCAGGCCGCAAGCAGTACCTGGACGGCTTCCACATCGCCTTCGACAACTGGCACAACACCGACGCGCCCGAAAACCATGTGCTGGCCCAGCAGATCTACAGGGACCTGAAGGCTGCCGGCTTCATCGAGACGCGCACCATCGAGCAGTTCTTCGACACCGAGAAGAACATGTTCCTGCCCGACCGCTTCATCAAGGGCGAATGCCCGCGCTGCCATGCCAAGGACCAGTACGGCGACAACTGCGAGGTCTGCAGCGCCGTCTACGCGCCCACCGACCTGATCAATCCCTACTCGGCGCTGTCCGGCGCCAAGCCCGTGCTCAAGAGCTCGGAGCATTTCTTCTTCAAGCTGTCGGACCCGCGCTGCGTGGAGTTCCTGACCGAGTGGACCCAGGACGGCCAGCATGTGCAGCCCGAGGTGGCCAACAAGATCAAGGAATGGTTCGGCGTGCGCACCAACCCGGACGGCACGACCAGCGAAGGCCTGGGTGACTGGGACATCTCGCGCGACGCGCCCTACTTCGGCATCGAGATCCCCGATGCGCCGGGCAAGTACTTCTACGTCTGGCTGGACGCGCCCGTGGGCTACCTGGCCTCGCTCAAGAACCTGCTGGACCGCCGTGGCGAGGACTACGAGGCCTACATGGCCGACCCCACGCTGGAGCAGTACCACTTCATCGGCAAGGACATCATCACCTTCCACACGCTGTTCTGGCCCGCCATGCTGAAGTTCAGCGGCCGCAAGACGCCCACCAAGATCTGCGTGCACGGCTTCATGACCGTGAACAACGGCGAGAAGATGAGCAAGAGCCGCGGCACCGGCCTGGACCCGCTCAAGTACCTGGGCCTGCAGATGAACCCCGAGTGGCTGCGCTACTACCTGGGCGCCAAGCTCAACGGCAAGAATGAAGACATCGACTTCAACCCCGATGACTTCATGGCCCGCGTCAACTCCGACCTGATCGGCAAGTACGTGAACATCGCCTCGCGCGCGGCCGGCTTCATCGCCAAGCGCTTCGACGGCAAGCTGGGCACGGTCAGCGAAGACGGCCAGGCCCTGCTGACCCAGCTGCGCGGCCAGAGCGAGGCCGTTGTCCAGGCCTTCGAGAACCGCGACACGGCCCGCGCCGTGCGCGAAATCATGCAGCTGTGCGACCGCGTCAACGAATACGTGGATGCCAACAAGCCCTGGGAGCTGGCCAAGCAGGAAGGCATGGACGCCCGCCTGCAGGACGTGTGCACCACCTGCATCGAGGCCTTCCGCCTGCTGACCATCTACCTGAAGCCCATCCTGCCGGCCGTGGCCGAACAGGTGGAAGGCTTCCTCAACGTGGCGCCGCTGCAGTTCGCCGACGCACAGAACCTGCTGGGCGCCGGCCATGCCATCGGCCTGTACAAGCACCTGATGCAGCGCGTGGACGTCAAGCAGTTGGAGGCCCTGTTCGAGGCCCCCGAGCCCGTGGTCGAGAAGGTCCTGCCCGGCGGCGAGGAGATTGCCGAAACCATCGGCATCGACGACTTCGCCAAGGTGGACCTGCGCATCGCCAAGATCGTGGAATGCAAGCCCGTGGAAGGCTCGACCAAGCTGCTGCAGCTCACGCTGGACGTGGGCGAAGGCAAGACACGCAACGTGTTCTCCGGCATCTCCAGCATGTACCAGCCCGAGCAGCTGCAGGGCAAGCTCACCGTGATGGTGGCCAACCTGGCGCCGCGCAAGATGAAGTTCGGCATCTCCGAAGGCATGGTGCTGGCCGCCAGCCACGCCGATGAGAAGTCCAACCCCGGCATCTACGTGCTGGAGCCCTTCCCCGGTGCCACCCCCGGCATGCGTATACATTGAAATGCCCCCTGAGTCGCTTCGCGCCTTCCCCCTGAAGGAGGCATACGGGCACCCGGCGACACCCTCGGTGCGGGGCGGCCCTTCCTCGGCGTCCCTGACTTAGGCTCTGCCGGTTTCAAAGATTGCGCACAGTGTGTTGGACGACAATCATGAAGTCTGCAAAGTCCCGCAAGCCCTCACGGTCCCCGGCCCTGGGGGCTTTTCTTTGCCTGTGCGCCAGCGCCCTGCTGTCCGGCTGCACCGTGGTGGCCGTGACCGCCACGGCGGTCAGCGTCACGGCCTCTGCCGTGGGGCTGGCCGCGGATGCGGCCGTGGGCACGGTCAAGATCGTCGGCAAGGGAGTGGGCAAGGCCGTCGATGCGATGAGCGATGACGGGGCAGCCGCAGACAACAGCGGCATCACGGTCCGCTACCGCACGCCCGATGGGCAGCCTTTGACGCCCTGAGGCTACTGCCCGGCGTAGCGCCCGGGCCGGTGGCTCACGGCCAGGAACACGCCCATGATCACGGCCGCCAGCACCGACCAGGCCACGCGCTCGAAGGGCACGACCCATAGCGCCAGCAGCACCACGCAGCAGTCGATGGCCATCTGCACCTTGCCGGCGCGGATGCCGTAGCGGTCCTGCAGGTAGAGCGAGGCAATGGTGGCGCCGCCCAGGCTGGAGCGGTGGCGCGCCAGGAACAGCAGGCCCGAGCCCATGAGCAGGCCACCCGCAATGGCGGCAAAGGCCGGGTGCAGGTAGTCGATGTGGATGAGGCGCGGCCCCATTTCGGTGATCAGCGACAGCGCGCCCACGCAGATGAAGGTCTTGACCGTGAAGGTGCGGCCCACGCGCGTCCAGGCAAACCAGTAGAACGGGATGTTGATCGCGAAGAAGACCAGGCCGAACGGCCAGCCCGTGGCGTAGTGCAGCACGAAGGCCAGGCCCGCCGTGCTTCCGGTCAAAAGCCCCGCCTGGGCGAACATCATCATGGCGATGCCCACGAACAGGGTTCCGGTGAAGAGGGCCTGGACATCCTCGAAGAGGCCATGGCGCAGCGAAGCGGTGGCCGGGACAGGCGCAGCGGGCGCGGCAGCGGGTAGGGAAGGCGTGGACATTGTCGGGGTGATGACAGATCTATCGTCGCAAAGGCCCCGGTTCGGGGCCTTCACCGTACCCATGGTGTGTCATAGGTACAAACCCGGATTCTAGAGATTGTTGCACCGGCGCGCTGTGGCGTGCAGGGTACAGCGCATCGCAGGATGCTTGCAGGAACTTGCAAAGGCCTGCTGTCAGGCGCCGCCGTGCAGTTTCTCGCGGCCGGCGCTGCGCAGCACGCGGCCGTCGGGGCCGAAGGTCACGGTGAACTCCATGTCGCGCGTGGGGGGATCGATGTAGTTCCAGTCCCAGTCGGTTTCCTGCTTGAGCTGGTAGGGCGTGATCTTGGCGGGCTTGCCCAGCATGCGGCGCACCTGCTCCTCGTCCATGCCGGGGCGGATCTTCTCGAAGTTGTGCGGCGCCAGCACCTGGCGCAGCGCGCTCATGCGGCCATCGGTGCCGATGGTGATCATGTAGTTGCGGCTGCCGGCGGGCTGGCGGTTGTACTCGAAGGTGCGCGAGCCGTCGGGCTCGGTCCAGATGCGTTCGGGCTCGCCAAAGCGGGCGCGGACGTCGGCCTCGGTGGACAGGCCTTCTTCGAGTTCCTTGATGTTTTGGGGATCGCAGCCGGGCAGCGAGAGCATGCCCATCACGGCCACGGCAACCCCCAGAAGACGGGAGACTAGGTTCATCGGCGGTGTCCCGGTAAAATCACGCGATTCAAGAGGTTATCAGACTATGTCATTCTTTCGCCGCCCCGACTATCGCTCCGACGCCACCAACTTCATCAACGACCTGAAGAAGCAAAAGCCCGAGCTGCCCAGCCAACAGCTGGCCGGCCGCTCGCTGCTGTGGGACAAGGACGTGAACCACGAAGTCTGGGAAGACCTGCGCGCCGGCCGCGTGGACCAGAAGCCCTACGTCTACCAGACGAACTCCTGATTGCCCATGCGATGAAAAATCAGCCTGTTCCCACCGTGCACCCTGCGCATGCGGCATTCGCCCAGGCAGCAAGGCATGGCCGAGGCTGAATCCGCGCTGGCGCCTGCGGGCGCCTCCGCCACATCCCCCCCTCCTGGCGACGGCACCCCGGTCGTGATCGACCAGGTGGCTTTGGCGCGCCTGTACGGCGAGCCGCTGTTCGCCCTGCCGCAGGACCTGTACATCCCGCCCGATGCGCTGGAGGTCTTCCTCGAAGCCTTCGAAGGGCCGCTGGACCTGTTGCTGTACCTGATCCGCAAGCAGAACTTCAACATCCTCGACATTCCCATGCTGGACGTGACGCGCCAGTACATGCGCTATGTCGACGAGATCCGCAGCCGCAACCTCGAACTGGCGGCCGAGTACCTGCTGATGGCGGCCATGCTCATCGAGATCAAGTCGCGCATGCTGCTGCCGCCCAAGAAGCAGGAAGGCGGCGAAGAGGCCGAGGATCCGCGCGCCGAGCTGGTGCGCCGGCTGCTCGAGTACGAGCAGATCAAGCTCGCTGCCCACCAGCTCGGCCAGGTGCCGCACTACGGGCGTGACTTCCTCCGGGCCCAGATCCACATCGAGCAGAACCTGCAGCCACGCTTTCCCGATGTGGACGTGGCCGAGCTGCAATCGGCCTGGCGCGACATTCTCAAGCGTGCCAAGCTTGTGCAAAGCCACAAGATCACGCGCGAGGAACTCTCGGTGCGCGAGTACATGAGCCAGGTGCTCAAGGCCCTGCAGGGCCGGCGCTTCGTCGAGTTCGAGACCCTGTTCCAGCCCGAGAAAGGCTCGACCGTGCTGGTCGTGACCTTCATCGCCCTGCTGGAGCTGGCCAAGGAAACGCTGATCGAGATCACCCAGGCCGAAGCCTTTGCGCCCATCTACGTGCGCCTGGCCTATACGCCCGTCTAGCGGGCACGGACACAGGCACGCGCACACCGACAGGCCGGCTCCACCGGCCTCCATGCACCATGACTTACAGCGTCAAAGAAATCTTCTACACCCTGCAGGGCGAGGGCGGCCAGGCCGGCACGCCGGCCATCTTCTGCCGCTTTGCAGGCTGCAACCTCTGGACCGGCCGCGAGCAGGACCGCGCCAGCGCCATCTGCCAGTTCTGCGACACAGACTTCGTGGGCACCGACGGCACGCTGGGCGGCAAGTTCGCCACGGCCGACGCCCTGGCCGAACGCATCCTGTCCCAATGGCCGGCCGCCGACAGCCAGCACCGCATGGTGGTGCTGACCGGGGGAGAGCCCCTGCTGCAGGTGGACGAGCCCCTGATCGCCGCCCTGCATGCGCGCGGCTTTCGCATTTCCGTGGAAAGCAACGGCACGGTGGCCGCGCCCGAGGGCATCGACTGGCTGTGCATCAGCCCCAAGGCCGGCGCCGACTGGGTGCAGCGCAGCGGCCAGGAGCTCAAGCTGGTCTGGCCGCAGCCCGGCTTCGATCTGCAGGCCATCGAGGCCGGCACCCGTTTCGACCGCTATTTCCTGCAGCCCATGGACAACGTCCTGCAGGCCGACAACACGGCCGCCTGCATAGCGCAATGCCTGCAGCGCCCGGCCTGGCGCCTGAGCCTGCAGACCCACAAGCTCACCGGCATCCGCTGATTTTTGCCATGCAGTTCACCGTACACCAGCGCTTTTTCTTCGATGCCGCCCACACGCTGGAGCGCGCCATCGAAACCGAGAGCAGCCGCCGCATCCACGGCCACACCTACTATGCCGAAGTCAGCGTCACCGGCCCGCGCAATCCGGACAACGGCATGGTGATCGACCTGGGCTACCTGCGCTCGCGCCTGAAGACCCTGGGCGACGCGCTGGACCATCGCTTTCTCGACGAAGTCCCCGGCCTGGGCAAGCCCACGCTGGAAAACCTGTGCCTGTTCATTGCCGATTCCCTGGCCGACCTGCAGCCCGCCCCCAGCCGCATCCGCGTATGGCGCGACAGCATCGGCGATGGCTGCGTGCTCGACCTGAACTGAAGCCAGGCCCCTCAGCGGCGCCGCTGCCGTTGAACAACTTCACGGCCTTCATGGGATTTCTCCTTCGCATATAGACTTGGTGGCTTTTTTTGCCAGCCAAGGCCCCATCAAGACCGCGCAAAGCGCCCCTCGAGAGACAAACATGTTCCGCACCCTGCTCAAATCCAAGATCCACCGCGTCAAGACCACGCAATGCGAGCTGCACTATGAAGGCTCCTGCGCCATCGACGAGGACCTGCTGGACGCCGCCAACATCGTCGAGAACGAGCAGGTGCACATCTGGAACATCGACAACGGCGAGCGCTTCGTCACCTATGCCATCAAGGGCCAGCGCGGCAGCGGCATGATCTCGGTCAACGGCTCGGCCGCGCGCCGTGCCGCCGTGGGCGACCTGCTGATCATTGCCTCCTTCGCCCAGGTGCATGAGACCGACGTGGCCACGCACCAGCCGCAGCTGGTCTTCGTGGACGATGCCAACCGCCAGGTCGAACTGCGCCACCACGTTCCCACGCAGCAGCTGTGAGCTGCGCTGCGGTGTGACAATCGCGCGATGACTCAATCGCTTGCCGCCCGCAGCCTTGCGGCTGTGTGGCACCCCTGCACCCAGATGAAGCGGCACGAGGCCGCGCCCCCCATCGCCATCGCGCGCGCACAGGGGCCCTGGCTCCACGACACCGAAGGGCGCCGCTACCTGGATGGCGTCAGCTCCTGGTGGGTCAACCTCTTCGGCCACAGCCATCCGCACATCCAGGCCGCGCTCACCGACCAGCTCGCCCGGCTGGACCATGTGATGCTGGCCGGCTTCACACACGCGCCCGTGGTGGAGCTGTCCGAACGGCTGGCCACGCTCACCGGCCTGGGCCATGCCTTCTACGGCAGCGACGGCGCATCGGCCACCGAGATCGCCCTCAAGATGAGCGCCCATTACTGGCGCAACCTGGGCCGCCCCGCCAAGAGCCGCTTTGCCGGCCTGGCCGGCGGCTACCACGGCGAAACCGTGGGCGCGCTGGCCGTGACCGACATCCCCCTCTTCCGCGAAGCCTATGCCCCCCTGGTGCGCCTGGCCGACACCGTGCCCAGCCCCGATGCACGCGGCGCGCAAGGCGGCGAAAGCCCGGTCGATGTGGCACGGCGCGCCGCCGAAGGCCTGCGCCAGTGGCTGGAGCAGCACCACGAGACCACGGCCGCCCTCATCGTCGAGCCGCTGGTGCAGTGCGCGGCCGGCATGGCCATGCACGACCCCGAATACCTGCGCCTGGCGCGCGCCCTGTGCGACCGCTACGAGGTGCACCTGGTGGTGGACGAGATCGCCGTGGGCTTCGGCCGCACGGGCAGCATGTTCGCCCACCAGCAGGCCGGCATACGGCCGGACTTCATCTGCCTGTCCAAGGGCCTGACGGGCGGCACGCTGGCCCTGTCGGCCGTGCTGACCACCGAGACCGTCTACGCCGCCTTCTACGACGATTCCGTGGCGCGCGGCTTCCTGCACTCGCACTCGTACACCGGCAACCCGCTGGCCTGCCGCGCGGCCCTGGCCACGCTGGAGCTGTTCGAGCAGACCGATGCCATCAACGCCAACCTCGCGCTGGCGCAAAGGCTTGACGGCGCCTTCGCCCCTTTGAACCAGCACGCCCGCGTGCGCCACGCACGGCGCCAGGGAATGATCTGGGCCTGGGATGTGCAGACCTCGCTGCCCGACTTCTCGCGCCGCTACAGCGCAGCCGCACTGGAGCGCGGGCTGCTGCTGCGCCCTATCAGCAACACCCTCTACGCCATGCCTCCCTATTTGCTGGACGAAGAGGCCGTGCAGCACCTGGCCGCCAGCGCGCTGGCCGCCCTTGAAGACACCCTGGCCCAGGAGAACCATTCGTGAACGCCCACCGCACCATTGGCTGCTTTGTCACCGGCACCGACACGGGCGTGGGCAAGACCCTGGCCTCCTGCGGGCTGCTGCATGCGCTGGCCCGCCACCATGCCCGCGTGGTGGGCATGAAGGCCGTGGCCGCAGGCGCCGAGCCCGACGGCCACGGCGGCTGGGCCAACGAGGACACGCTGGCGCTGCGCGCCGCCTCCACCCTGGCCGTGCCGCCCGAACTCGACAACCCCGTGCTGCTGCCCGATCCCATGTCGCCGCACATCGCCGCGCAGCGCGCGGGCCGCTCCATAGAGATCGCACACATCGTGGACAGCTACCGGCGCCTGGCCGAACAGGCCGACGCCGTGGTGGTGGAAGGCGCGGGCGGCTTTCTCGTGCCGCTGTCCGACCAGCTCTCGGGCGCCGACCTGGCCTGCGCGCTGGACCTGCCCGTGGTCATGGTTGTGGGCCTGCGGCTGGGCTGCCTGAACCACGCTGCCCTCACGGCCGAGGCCATCCGCGCACGCGGCCTGCGCCTGGCCGGCTGGATTGCCAGCCGCGTGGACCCCGCCATGCTGGTGCCCGAGGAAAACATGGCCTGGCTGCGCCAGCACCTTGACCGGCAACTGCAGGCGCCGCTGCTGGCCGACATCCCCTTCCAGCAGCACCCCGACCCGCGCGCCACCACCTATACCCTGCCGGAGCAATGGCAATGAGCGGCTCCTGGCTGGACGACATCCCCGCGCGCATCGCCGAACTCGACGCGGCCCACCTGCGCCGCCGCCGCCGCGCCACGGCGCCGTTGCAGGGCGCCGCCAGCGGCGCCCACATGGAGGTGGACGGTCACCCCATGCTGGCCTTTTGCAGCAATGACTACCTGGGCCTGGCCGGCCACCCCACCCTGGTGCGCGCCGCCTGCGCGGGCGCCCAGGCCTTTGGCGTGGGCTCGGGCGGCTCGCCCCTGGTCAGCGGCCACAGCACGGCCAACGCCGCGCTGGAGGAACAGCTGGCGCACTTCGTGCAACTGCCGCGCGCGCTCTACTTCTATGCGGGCTACGCCACCAATGCCGGCATCGTGCCGGCCCTGGTGGGCGCGGGGGACGCGCTGTTCTCCGATGCGCTCAACCACGCCTGCCTGATCGACGGCGCCCGCCTGTCGCGTGCCCAGATCCACCGCTATGCCCATGCCGACCTGGGCGACCTGGCCGCGCAACTGGCCGCCAGCACGGCCCGCCGCAAGCTGGTCATCAGCGATGCCGTGTTCAGCATGGATGGCAACGTGGCCGACATCTGCGGCCTGCTGGCGCTGTGCGAGCAGTACGACGCACTGCTGCTGCTCGACGACGCGCATGGCTTCGGCGTGCTCGGCCCACAAGGCCGGGGCAGCCTGGCCGAGGCGGGACTCACGGGCGCAAACGCCTCGCCGCGCGTGCTCTACATGGCCACCCTGGGCAAGGCCGCTGGCGTGGCCGGTGCCTTTGTCGCGGGCAGCGACATGCTGGTCGAGTGGCTGCTGCAAAAGACGCGCAGCTACATCTTCGCCACGGCCGCGCCGCCCATGCTGGCCAGCGCGCTGCAGGCCAGCGTGGCCCTGATCGAGGCCGAGGACGAGCGCCGCGAGTCCCTGGCCGAACGCATTGCCGAGCTGCGCGCCGGCCTCACGCCGCTGCTGGCGCGCACGGGCTGGCAGCTGCTGCCTTCGCGCACCGCCGTGCAGGCCCTGGTCATAGGCTCCAACGCCACGGCCCTGGCCGTGATGGAAGGCCTGCGCGAGCGCGGCCTGTGGGTGCCCGCCATCCGCCCGCCCACCGTGCCCGAAGGCACGGCGCGGCTGCGCATCGCGCTGTCGGCCTCCCACACGCGCATCGACGTGCAGCTGCTGCTGACGGCGCTGGACGAGGTCTCGCGCCTGGCCCCACCCCTACCCTGAATCCCTCTTCACCATCGGAACGGAGACATCCATGCCCCATCTCTACGTCGAATACACCGACAACCTCGCCGGCCTGCCCGGCCAGCAACTGCTGACCGAACTCAACGCCTTCGTCTGCGGCCACCCCAGCATCCTGGACGAGGCCGACGTCAAGGCCCGCCTGCTGCCGGTCAGCCAGTTCGAGATCGGCTCGGCACCGGCCAACCGCGGCTTCGTCCACGTGCAGCTGCGCCTGCTGGCGGGCCGTACCGACACGGCCAAGAAGGAACTGTCCGAAGGCATTGCCGCGGTGCTGCGCCGCCTCACGCCCCAGCCGGCCGGCATGATGGTCCAGCTCAGCGTGGAAATCGCCGACATGGACAAGCCCAGCTACTACAAGGGTCGCCTGTAAGGCAGGCGCCGGGCCTTGTCCGCCGTGAGCACCCGCGCACGCTGCGCGCAATGCCTGCGCCCTGAGCGCACCTGCCTGTGCCCCCTGATGCAGCCGGTGCCGCATGCGGTGCAGTTGCTGGTGCTCCAGCATCCCGAGGAAGAACTGCAGGCCAAGGGCACGGGCCGGCTGCTGCACCTGTGCCTGCCCGCCAGCCGCCTGGCGGTGGGCGAGGCCTTCGAGCCAGCGCAGTTGCAGGCACTGCTGCACGCGCCCTGGCAGGCCGGCGACGCCCCGCGGCAGGCCGTACTGCTCTATCCGGAAACGCCGCACGGCGATCAGCTGGGCCTGGCCAGGCAAGCGCCCTGGCCGCAGCCCGCGCCATGCCCCGAGGACCTGCGCCTGGTGGTGCTGGACGCCACCTGGCGCAAGAGCCGCAAGATGCTCTACCTCAACCCCGGCCTGCAGGCCCTGCCGCGCCTGGCACTGCAGGGCGACCTGCCCGCCTCGCGCTACGGCGCCCTGCGCAAGGCCCATGCGCCGGGCCAGCTGTCCACGCTGGAGGCAGCGGCCTGCGCGCTGCAACGGCTGGCGCCTGCCGGCCCGTCGCTGCAGCCGCTGCGCGATGCGTTCGAGGGGCTGCTGTCCCTGCATGCCCTGCACAGGCCCGAATGAAAAAACGCCTCGGGGAGCGAGGCGTTTTTCATGGCAGCAGGCCGTGCTTCAGTTTTCCGGCGTGATCTTGGCGAACTTGACCAGTTCGGCGTACTTGCCCATGTCGGTACGGATGATCTGGGCCAGGTTTTCGTCGCCCGTGGGGGCAATGATGCCCGCCCCTTCCAGGCGCGCGCGCATCGCCGGATCGGCCAGGCCCGCCTTCAAGGCCTTCTGCAGGCTGGCCACCACCTCGGCAGGCAGGTCCTTGGGTCCCGCCAACCCGAACCAGCCGCTCAGCGCATAGCCCTTGAGCGCTGCGTTCTCGCCCAGTGCGGGCACGTCCTTCATCATGGCGATGCGGTGGGCCGTGGTCACGCCCAGGGCCTTGATCTTGCCGCTCTGGATGAACGGAGCCGCCACCGAGGGAGAGACGATGGCGAAATCCAGGTTGCCGCCCGCCAGGTCGCTGGTCA
Organism: Delftia sp. SD018; assembly: GCF_017355445.1. Taxonomy (NCBI): domain Bacteria; kingdom Pseudomonadati; phylum Pseudomonadota; class Betaproteobacteria; order Burkholderiales; family Comamonadaceae; genus Delftia; species Delftia sp. SD018. The sequence goes on along the minus strand of NZ_JADDRN010000005.1, from coordinate 53,534 downwards.
TCGCGGCCGATCCCTTGTAGGGCACATGGACGATGTCCACCCCGGCAATCTTCTTGATCAGCTCGCCCGAGAAATGCGGCGTAGACCCGATGCCCGGGCTGCCGTAGCTGTACTTGCCGGGATGGGCCTTGGCCAGGGCGATGAACTCGTCGATGGTCCGGGCCGGCATCTTGGTGCCGGCCACCCACAGGTTGGGCAGCACGCCGGTCAGCGCGATGCCGGTCAGGTCCGTGGCCGGGTCGTACTTCTGCGCGGCGTTGACGAACTTCGTGCCCGCCAATTCGTTGCTGGAGCCTGCGAGCAGCGTATAGCCGTCGGCCTTGGCACCGACCACGCGCTGCGCGGCCACCACGCCGGCGGCACCGGGCACGTTGTCAACCACGACGGTCGCATTGAGGTGCTTGGCCAGGATGTCACCCACCACGCGCCCCACCAGGTCGACCGAGCCGCCTGCCGCGTAGCCGACGACGACGCGAATGGGCTTGTTGGGATAGGTGGTCTGGGCGCACAGCGGGCCCGCAGCCAGGACAGCCGCGGCGCTGATCAGCGCGCGGCGGGAAATACGGAATTCATGCATGGATCGATCTCAGGGGAGACAGGCATCAGCCAACAATCAAAATGATATTGCTCAACAATATTCACCGATTGTCTGACATTGCCTTGTGAAATCCATCCCTGAAAACCATGAGTTCCGCCCTGGCCTGCAGCTCAGCGCAGAACTGCCGGCAGCCAGCCGCGCAGGCTGTTGACGAAGGCCCAGCCCTGCACGCGCGGCAGATCGTCCAGCCGCACCGGGTGCTCCACCACGCGGCCCTCGTCCAGCGCCACCGCGCGGCCCACGCCGGGCAGCAGGCCGCTGGACAGCGGCGGGGTCACCCAGCGGCCCGCCAGCAGCACGGCGATGTTGCCGCGCGTGCCCTCGGTGATCTCGCCGTCCTCGTTGTGGAGCACGGTGTCGAACACCGAGGCATCGGTGGGCTGCAGGCTGTCGTAGTGCGCGCGGTGCGAGGTCTTGAAACGCACCCAGTCGCCATGCGCCACCGCATTGGCGATGGGCCGGTCGGCCAGCGCCAGCCGAACAGGCGTGGCGGAAGGCGGCAGCGGCGCCGCCTGGGTCTGTATCCGCCCCGTGGCATCCAGCGCCAGGCGCACGCGCCAGTGGCCGCTGGCGTGCGCCTGGCGCAGCTGCTGCAGTGCCTGCTCCAGCACGGCATCCGTGCAGGGCCGCCCGAAATGCCGCGCCGCGTCCTGCATGCGCGTCACATGGCGCTGCAGGTGGATGAAACTGCCATCCCGCAGGGCCAGGGTTTCCAGAATGTCGAAATCCAAGTCCGTATCCGCCATGGCTGCACGCCCTTTCACACCTTGTCCAGAAAAGCCCTCTTGTGGCGCCATTCCTGCCATTCGGCAGGCGCCTCGGCGCCCGAGGTGATGCCGCTGCCGATGCCGCAGCGCAGTTCCGTGCCACGCGCCACCACCGTGCGTATGGGCACATTGAAGGTGGCGTGCACGCGCCCCGCGGCGATGCCGGGCCGCACCACGCCCACGGCGCCGCAGTACACGCCGCGCGGACCCGATTCCAGCTCGTGGATGAGCCGCATGGCCTGGCGCTTGGGCGCACCCGTGATGGAGCCGCAAGGAAACAGCGCCGCAAACACGTCCGCCAGGCCGGTGCCGGGCCGCGTGCGCGCCTGCACGTCGGACGTCATCTGCCACACGGTGGGCAGGGGTTCGGCATGGAACAGGCGCGGCACCTGGACGCTGAAAGGCTCGGCAATGCGCGAGACATCGTTGCGCAGCAGGTCCACGATCATCACGTTCTCGGCCCGCTCCTTGGGCGAGGACCGCATGGCCTGGACATTCGCCTCGTCCTGGGCAGGCGTGACGCCACGGGGCGCCGTGCCCTTCATGGGGCGCGTGAGGATGCGCTCGCCATCCCAGTCGAAGAACAGCTCGGGCGAGACGGACAGCACCTGCTCGTCGCCGCTGTCCATGCAGGCCACGTAGCCGCCGGGCTGGGCACGGCGCAGCGCGGCGAACAGCGATGGGATGTCTCCCAGCAGCCGGCCCATGAACTGGGCCGTGTAATTGATCTGATAGCAGTCACCGGCCGCAATCGCCTCGTGGATGCGCGCAATGGCGGCATCGAAATCGGCGCGCTCCAGGCCGGGCTGCCATTGCACCTGAGATTGCACCTGAGGGCCGGTATCGACTGCGTCCGCGTCTTCAGGCCAGGGCCGGGGGCCGTCGAAGACGGCAAACCAGGCCAGCGGCTCGCCTGGCGGCGTGGCATGCAAGGCGCCCGCGTAGGCCGCGTCAAACGCCGCCGCCGCCTCGTAGCGCACCCAGCCCAGGCACCACAGGCCGGCCTGGGCGGCCTGCTGCACGGCGTCAAGCACACCGCGCACCTGCTCGGGCGCATGGGCTGCCAGGCTGCGCAGCGGCGGCCCGAAGCCATGGCGCAGCCGGGCGGCCGAACCGTCATGGGGGTTGGGAAAATCGATCAGAAACTTCACAAAACGGCCGTCAACGCATGCTGTACTTGCATCAGCAGCTTCGCTATCGATAGCAGCCACTGACACGGGGCCGCCCAGTGTAGAGCGAGGGAAACAAAAAAGCGCCCCGAAGGGCGCCAAACCAAGCGTCCCGAAAGGACGCTTTCCACCAACAGGCCCGGCACCATGCCGGACCCATATCCATTCACATCACTTCTGCGTGACGGTGTGCTGGCCTTCCAGGCGGGCCACGGCCTCACGGTAGGCGGGGCCGCTGCGCAGTTGCTGGTAACGGGCCAGGCCACGCTGGTATTCGGCCGAGTTGTAGCTGATGTCGCGGTCTGCCGAAGGCGAGGGCAGGTAGGTCATGCCCGCCTGGTGCCACATTTCGAGGTCGGCCAGCACTTCGGCACGGCTCAGGCCTGCGGTGGCGGAGGACGATGGGGAAACGGCTTCTTGGGCCATTGCAGTGCCGGCGAGGCCCAGGGTCAGGGCGGCCAGTGCAGCGGAGAGGGTACGCATGTCAGATCCTTTCAAAAGGCCGCTCGGCATTCATTTCCTCACGGCATGGACGTACTATGCGGCGCTGCAGCATTCTTCGTCTGTGCGTTTTCTCACGTGTTTTCGCATCCGGCCCGGGCGGCCCGCTGCCTTTTCACCCGTGCTCCCCTCGACAGAAGGCGAATTCACGCGTTCCTGAAACAGTGTTTTTCGCGGCTTGAAACAGCCGCGGCAGACAAGGCTCAGCGCGCTTCCTCGAGCAGCACGCGCAGGCCTTCGACATGGCAGATGCGCAGGTTGCGGCCTTCGCGCCGCAGCAGGCCCAGGCGCACCAGGCGCGACATCTCGCGCGCCACTTCCTCGCGGCTGGAGCCCAGCATCAGGGCCAGGTCGGTCTGCCGGGGTGCGGGCGCCAGCAGGGCCTGCCCCTGGTCGATGCCCGCGCGCTCGGCACGTTCCAGCAACTGGGTATGCAGGCGGCTGCGCACCGACAGCGTTCCCAGATCCACCATGCGGCGCGCCAGCGCCACGGCCAGGTCGCTGAGCCGGCCGATGAAGGCGCGCAGGACCTGGGGCTCGTTCATGAGCAGGGCTTCCACATCCTCATGGGCCAGCGAGGCAATCAGGCTGGGCACTCCCGCCTCCACCACCAGGGGCATGGCCGTGCAACCCACCTGCTGCTGCGGCAGGCCGCCGAAGAACACGCCCTGGGCAATCTCGCCCAGCGTGAGCCCGCGCCCGTTGGGGGCATAGCTGCTGACGCGCAAGCCGCCCTGCACGAGCATGTAGAGACGCTGATCGGTGTACGCGCCCTCCAGCGTCTGGTGCAGCGCCAGATGCTGCCAGCGGCACTGCGCCGCCAGTTCGGCCAGTCGCTCGTCGGTCAGGCTTTGCAGCACATGGACCTGGCGCAGGCCCTGCCAGGCCACGGCGGGAAGAAGCGGAGATGTCTGTAAGGAACCGGACATGGTGCAACACCGTTGAAGCGCATCCGCAGGGCCTGTGCGGGCCCTGTCGTCCGTCGCGGGAAGTACAGCATAGCGGGATCGCATAGACTCGTCGCGCGCCGGGAATCGCACTGTCCGGCTCCCCGGATGGCCGCACCGCGCAGCACAGAAAAAAGGGAGGGCTTCATGGAATCGAGCATCGAATCGGCACGACAACCCGCGCGCCCGCAGGCCACCGTGGCGGCCTGGGCGCAATCCGTGGAACAGGCGATCGCCAGCCAGCAATGGCATGGCGCGTGGCGTGCACTCATAGACGCCGCCCTGCCGGCCGAAACCGCCGTGCAGCAGAGCCTGCTGACTGCGCTGGACGCCTGGGATGGCCTCGCCGCCGATTCCGGCGCAGAGCCACGCCGCGCGCTGGTGCAGCAGGCCTTCGATGCCCTGCATGCCGCCCATGCCCCGGGCCAGGCGCTGCAGGCCGACTCCGCACCTCCCCGCGCGCACCCTGCGCACCGCGCGTACCGTGTACAGGGACGGCAACTGGTCAAGCGCTACCGGCGCGGCGGCTTTGCGCTGGGGCCGGTGGATGTGGCCGTGGAGCCCGGCACCATACTGGGACTGGTGGGCGAGAACGGCAACGGCAAGACCACCTTGCTGCGCCTGCTGGCCGCCGATCTGGCGCCCGACGCAGGGCAGCTGGACTGGGGCGTTCCTGCCGCCGATGCCTACCTGCTGCGCACCCAGCTCGCCTATATCCCCCAGCGCCCGGCCGTCTGGGGCGGGCGCCTGATGGACCATCTGCAATTCGCCGCGCGCAGCCATGGCGCCGTGGGCCAACGCAACATCTGCCTGGTACAGCTGGTCATCGCGCAGCTGGGGCTGCGCGCCTTCCGGGGCCACCAGTGGAAACAGCTGTCCTCGGGCTACAAGATGCGCTTCGAGCTGGCGCGCGCCCTGCTGTGCCGGCCGCGCGTGCTGCTGTTGGACGAGCCCCTGGCCAATCTGGACATCAACGCCCAGCAGACCCTGCTGACCGATCTGCAGTCGCTGGCGCGCTCGCCCTGGCAACCCATGGCCCTGGTGCTGAGTTCACAGCAGCTGTACGAGGTGGAAAAGGTGGCCGATCAGGTGCTGTTCCTGGAGCAAGGCCAGCCGCGCAGCGTCCAGCAGAGCTTTGCCGCCATGCAAGGCTGCGCCATCGAGTTCGAGACAGGCTGGGCCATGGCGCAACTGAAACCCTGGCTGGACCGGCTGCCATCCCATACGCACCAGCTCAGCGGCCAGACCCACATCGTGAGCTTTCACGTGCCGTTCACGGCAGCGCAGTTCCTGACACAGGCCGTGCAGGCAGAGATGCCCGTGCGCTATTTCCGCGACATCACCGCATCCACCCGCCGCCTGTTCGTGAGGGACTGAGCCATGCCACGTTTTTCCGATATGACGAACCGCTGGGACCAATGGGTGCTGATGCGCTGCCCCCTACTGTGGCAGCTGCGCCTGCACTGGTATCTGCCGCTGGCGCTGCTGTGGTGCGTGCTGGTGCTCGGCGTTTGGATGCAATGGATGGCCGAACCCGCGCGCTGGATGGGCTCCCTGCCCGGCGTTGCGTCCACGGCCCGGCAAACGCCCGAGCAATTGGCACTGGACATCGGCTTCGTCGTGGCCTGGATCGTGGCGATCGGCCTGGCGCTGTGGTGGTTGCTGCGCGTGCGCATCCACAACCGCTGGCGTGAACACGCCCCCGTGGGCCGCTGGGGCCTGTGGTGGGAGTACCTGTGGGGAGCCTTGTTCCTATCGCTATTGTTCGCGCCTGCGATCGCCTTTTCGCCCATCTATGAAATGCGGATGCAGCGCCAATGGTCGGACACGGATGTCAGTGCACAGATCCAGACTGTCGAGCAAGTCGCAGCCCTGGAGGCGCTCGTCGCGCCACGCCAGGCGGCCATGCTCGTGGAATGGATACGTGTGCTGCGCGAGGAAGAGGTCGATCCGGCGAAGTACCCGAGCATCCAGGCCCTGGTCTGGTTAATGCGCGGAGACCAGGCCGCGATTGCCCAGACACTCGAGCGCTACGGCCAGCCATTGCAGGCCAGAGGCTATGTGCGCCAGTCTGCCAGCTCCGCCCAGGACGAGGCGGAGCACCTGCTGGCCAGCTACCGCAGCGCGCTGCAATCCCCCCTGGCCGAGGAATGGCGCGCCTACTTGGCCGCCAGCCCACCATCAGAGACTGGCGAGAAGGTATCCAGAGCGCAGAACTCCAACTGCAAACCAGCCTGGGGTCGCAGCAGGCCTTTGGATCTGGAGCCGGATCCGCGCAAATGCTTCGGTACCTATCTGGCCCAGAGCAACCGTGAGTGGCTCATGCTGCTGGAGATGTTCGACAGCCGATGGAGCCCGCTGCAGCATGTGCAATGGAAGCACGCGCGCTACGGCTTGGCCCTGCCGGCCTACCAGGAAAGCCATCTGCGGCGCGCTGACAGGTCCCGCGACGACGAATGGCCAAGGATGTCCCAGTTGCTGGCGGCCGCCAGCGTTGGCTTTTTCCTCGCCTTGGCCCTGGTGCTGGTGCGCCTGATGCCTGCCATGCAGCTGGTGGCCTGGGGCGCATGCCTGGTCCTGACCTTGCTTGGCAGCGTGCTGGCCGGGATGCTGGGAATCACCAGCCTCTATGTGCTGGGGCTGTTTCCAGCCGCGCTGATATCGGTCGCCTGGCTGCGCATCCGTGTGCTCAAGCGCCCCTGGGCCGGCGCGGTGCTGCTGGCCCTGGGCATGTCGCTGGCCCTGATATGGCTCGCCGCCGCCTGGTCCAAGTGGTCCGCACTGCTGTTGCCCCAACCCGCCGGCAGCGCAGGCCCTTGGACGGATACCCAGCACTGGCTGGACCTGCTGATGGGCGCGCCTGCCGTGGCAGCCAGCACGGCCATGCTCGTGGCCCTGCTGTCTCCGCTGTGGCGCCGATGGCGTGGCCTGCCCGAAAGGTGACGGAAAAGCAAAGGACAGCTCAGGGACAGGTGCCCCCCGCGCGCATCGCATAGACTCGCGGCAATTCCATCCCCCTCCGAGCGCCCCATGACCCAAGCACCCGTCACCGCCGGCACGCCCTACGGCACCATCCCTCCCGCCTCGCCGCTGCCCCAGCGCCGCCCCGTGAGCCTTCCGCGCCTGGCGCAGATGCGCGAGGCCGGCGAGAAGATCACCATGGTCACCGCCTATGACGCCACCTTCGCGGCCGTGGCCGATGCGGCCGGCGTGGAGTGCATTTTGGTGGGCGATTCGCTGGGCATGGTCTGCCAGGGCCTGCACAGCACCGTGGGCGTGTCGCTGCAGGACATGTGCTACCACACGGCCAGCGTGGCGCGCGGCCTGCACCGCGTGCAGGGCACGGCCTGGCTGATCGCCGACATGCCCTATGGCAGCTATGCAGAAAGCCGCGAGCAGGCCATGCGCAGCGCCTGCGAGCTGATGCAGGCCGGCGCCCATATGGTCAAGCTCGAAGGCGGCGGCTGGACCGCGCCCACCGTGCAATTCCTGGTCGAGCGCGGCGTGCCCGTCTGCGCCCACCTGGGCCTGACGCCGCAGACCGTGCATGCGCTGGGCGGCTACCGCGTCCAGGGCAAGAGCGACGAGGGCGCGGCCACGCTGCGCCGCCATGCGCTGGAGCTGCAGGATGCAGGCGCCTCCATGCTGGTGCTGGAGATGGTGCCGGCACAGCTGTCGCGCGAACTCACGGCCGAACTGCCGCACTGCCACACCATCGGCATCGGCGCGGGCAGCGGCACGGCCGGCCAGGTCCTGGTGCTGCACGACATGCTGGGCGTGAACCTGGGCAAGATGGCCCGCTTCGTGCACAACTTCATGGCGGATGCGGGCAGCGTCAAGGGCGCCTTCGAGGCCTATGTGCATGCCGTGAAGAACGGCAGCTTCCCCGACGACAGCAAGCACGCCTGGTAGTCCGGCAGGCTGCACGATCCGTTTTTCCGCTTCCCGCTTCCCGTTCCCCCGTTTTCCCATGCAAATCGTCCACTCCATCGCCGACCTGCGAGCCATCCTGTCGAGCAAGGGCCGCCCCGCCTTCGTGCCCACCATGGGCAATCTGCACGACGGCCACCTGTCCCTGGTGCGCGCCGCGCGCCAGCACGGCGACATTGCCGTGGCCAGCATCTTCGTGAACCGCCTGCAGTTCCTGCCGCACGAGGATTTCGACAGCTATCCGCGCACCTGGGAGGCAGACTGCGCCAAGCTGGAGGCCGAAGGCTGCGACCTGCTGTTCGCCCCGCGCGAAGCCGATCTCTACCCCGAGCCGCAGACCTTCAAGATCCAGCCCGACGCGCAGTTGGCCGACATCCTCGAAGGCCATTTCCGCCCCGGCTTCTTCACGGGCGTGTGCACCGTGGTGATGAAGCTGTTCTCGGCCGTATTCTTCGCCAGCGGCGGCGGAACGGCCGTGTTCGGCAAAAAGGACTACCAGCAGTTGATGGTGATCCGCCGCATGGTCGAGCAGTTCGCCCTGCCCGTGAACATCGTGGCCGGAGACACTGCGCGCGCCGACGACGGCCTGGCGCTGAGTTCGCGCAACGGCTACCTGAGCGACGACGAGCGGCAGCAGGCCATGGCGCTGTCGCTGGCGCTCAAGCAACTGGCCGATGCCGCACGTGCGGGCCAGGCGCCGCTGGCCGAACTGGAAGCCTGGGCCATGCAATCCCTGGCCGCCCAGGGCTGGGAGCCCGACTACCTGACCGTGCGCCTGCGCCGTGACCTGCAGCCCCCCGCCGAGGGCGCGCAACTGGCCGGTGCACCACTAGTGGCCCTGGGCGCCGCGCGCCTGGGCAAGACGCGCCTGATCGACAACCTGGAGTTCTGATCCAGCGCAAAACCCTGGCGGCCATGGCGGTCCAAGCTGGATGCCATGGCCAAGAAATTCCCCATCCACCCCGCCCATCCCGAGCGCACCTGCTGGGGTTGTGACCGCTACTGCGCCCGCGACGAGCTGGCCTGCGGCAACGGATCGGACCGCACACAGCACCCGGTGGAGATCTTTGGCGACGACTGGATGGAGTGGGGCCCGGGCCCGTGCCTGGCCCCCGAGCCCGCCGCCGAACCCCGGCCTCAGTCCACCAGATAGCGCTCCACCAGCAGGCTCCAGTACGCGGCACCGGTCAGCAGGTTGTCGTCGTTGAAGTCGTAGCGCGGGTGGTGTACGGGGTGGCAGTGCTCGCTGAACAGGCCATTGCCCAGGCGCAGGTAGCAGCCTGGCCGGCGCTCCAGCATGAAGGCGAAATCCTCGCCCGGCGTGATCGGGCCGAAGTCCGGGTCCACGCGCTGCGGCCCCACCAGCTCGCGCGCGACCTCCACGGCGAAATCGACCTCGCGCCCGGTGTTCACCAGCACCGGATAGCCCTGCTGGTGCTCGATCTGCACGCTGGCGCCATAGCTTTGCGCCTGCCCCTGGGCAATGGCCTCGATGCGCTCGCGCAGCTGCACCCTCACGCCGGGATCGAAGCAGCGCACGCTCAGCTCGATGCGCGCCTCGTCGGGAATGACGCCGTAGAAGCCCCCCGATTGCAGCGAGCACACGGACAGCACCGCCGTCTGCATGGGATCGACATTGCGCGAGACGATGCTTTGCAGCGCCATCACGATGCTGGCCGAGACCACCGACGGGTCCACCGTGAGATGGGGGCGCGCCACATGCCCGCCCTTGCCGATGACGCGGATGGCGATCTTGTCCGTCGCTGGCTGAAAGGCACCCTTGCGCATCATGAAGTGCCCCAGCTCCGCGCCCGGATGGTTGTGCATGCCGAACACGGCATCGCAGGGAAAGCGCTCGAACAGACCGTCGGCGATCATGCGCTCGGCCCCGCTGTCATGGCCGCGCTCCTCGGCCGGCTGGAAGTACAGGTGCAGCGTGCCCGAGAAATTGCGCGTCCTGGCCAGGTACCGGGCAGCGCCCAGCAGCATGGCGGTGTGGCCATCGTGGCCGCAGGCGTGCATCTTGCCCTCGATGCGGCTGGCATAGGGCAGGCCGGTCTTTTCCTGCATGGCCAGGGCGTCCATGTCGGCGCGCAGGCCGATGCGGCGGCCGCCCGTGCCCGCGCTCAGCGTGCCGACCACGCCCGTGGTACCCACGCCGGTGGCCACCTCGAAGCCCCATTCGGCCAGCTTTTCGGCGACCAGCGCAGCCGTGCTGCGCTCCTCGAATGCGATCTCGGGATGGCTGTGGATGCGGTGGCGGATGGCCCGGATCTCGGGCATATCCCCGGCCAGTTCGGCCAGTTTCTGGTGTCTTGCGGTCTGGTTCATGTTTGGGCTCACTCGGGGCGCAGGTCCAGCTGCCTGACGGCATCGTTCCATTTGCGGTGCTCGGCCGCCAGGAAGGCCTGGAAATCGGCTGGCGTTCCCGGCATGACTTCGTTGCCGGTAGCCGCCAGCGTGGTCTGGATGTCCGGCTGTGCCAGCACTTTTTGCAGGGCAGCGTTGAGTTTGTGGATGACGGCCTCGGGCGTTCCCTGGGGCGCGACCAGTCCGTACCAGGAAGTGACGTCGAAGCCCGGGTAGCCGGATTCGGCGATCGTCGGGATCTGGGGCAGGTTCTTGAGCCGCGTGGCCCCCGAAACGGCCAGGCCGCGCATCTTGCCGGCCTGGATCATGGGGCCCGAGGACGAGGCGATATCGAAGGCCACATCCACATCCCCGGCCAGGATGCCCGTGAGCATGGGGGCCGTGCCCTTGTACGGCACATGGGTCATGCGCATGCCTGCGCGGGCACTGAGCATCTCCATAGCGATCTGCGGGCTCACGCCGGCGCCCGTGGACCCGTAGTTGACCCCGCCGGGCCGGGACTTGGCCTGCGCCACGAGCTGGCGGACATCGCGCAGCGGCGAATCCTGCCGAACGACCAGGATGTTGGGCACCTTGACCAGGCCGCCCACGGGCGCGAAGTCCCTGGCCAGATTGGCCTTCATCGAGGGGTACAGCAAGCCCGGGCTGTAGACCAGCGAGGTCCCGCCGAACAGCAGCGTATGGCCATCGGCAGGCGCCTTGGCGACGAACTGCGCCGCGATGTTGGTGCCGGCCCCCGGCTTGTTCACCACGATGACGGCCTGGCCCAGTTCGCGCCCCAGCCCGTCGCCGACCAGGCGGGCCGTGGTGTCGGCCGAGCCGCCCGGCGTGAAGCCGACGATGATCTGTATGGGCTGCATGGGAAAGCGCGGCTCCTGCGCGCCTGCGGCGGTGGCCAGCGCGCAGCCCAGGGCCGGCAGGATGAGGCGGGGGTGTATCACGATCATGTTTCCTCGTATGGCTCTTGAATGGCGTCTTTCCGGACCGGGTCGCCCTGTGCCTGACTGGCCGCGTGAAATTGAAATTCAGTGTAGGTTTCGGGTCTTGATTCAACAAATCGATATGAATGATGTCTCGCATCGATCATTTCAATCTGCGCTCCTTCGACCTGAACCTGCTGCTGGCTTTCGACGCGCTGATGCAGGAGCGCAGCGTGACGCGCGCCGCCGCCTGCCTGCGCATCAAGCAACCGGCCATGAGCCATGCGCTGTCCACGCTGCGCCTGCTGATGGACGATGAACTGTTCGTGCGCGTGGGCTACCACATGGAGCCCACGCTGATGGCCCGCGAACTGCACGCCCCGGTGCGCGAGCTGTTGGAGGCCTCGCAGAGGCTGCTGCTGTCGCGCCGCAGCTTCGATCCGGCCACCGATGAACACACCTTCCGCATCGGCATCTCCATCCAGTCCGAATCGCTGCTGGTCTCCGAGCTGTTTGCCGACCTGGCCGTGTCCGCCCCGCGCGTGAAGCTGCTGCTCAGCCCCACCAGCCGCGAGCGGGCCTTCGACGCGCTGGATGCCGAGCAGATCGACCTGGCCATCGGCTACCTGCCCGGCGGCAGCGGCTGGCACCGCCGGCAGATGCTGTTCGACCTGGGTGTGGTCTGCTGCTACCACCCGGCCCTGCTGCCGTTTGCCGCGCCGCTGAGCCTGGCGCAGTACCAGGCCGGCCGCCACGCCATGATCTCGGCCAAGGACAGCCTGTACGGCTATCTGGAAGATGCGCTGGAGGCGGCAGGTGTGGCCATCAACCCGGTGCTCGCGGCATCCAACTTCCTCACGCTGTTCGCCACCGTGGCACGCGCACCGTTGCTGACCACGGTGCCGGCCATCGTGGCACGCCACTATGCGCCGCTGTTCGGCCTGGCCATCAGCCCGCTGCCGTTCGTCTTTCCGTCCTTCCCCGTGGAGCTGGTCTGGCATGCGCGCAGCCATGAGGACAGCGCCCACCGGTGGCTGCGCCAGCGCCTGGAGCGCAGCGCCCAGGCCATCGTTCCTGCCGACATGGTGCGCACCCCTTCGGCCTAGGCACTGCCGCCTTCAGCCGACCGCGGCCACCTCGGCGGCGAGCGCGTCCACCAGCCACTGCACCTCGGCCACGGCTGGCCGGTGCAGCGGCAGCAGCGCATGGACCTGGAAGGGAATGGAAAACGCCAGCGGCCGCACCACCAGCTGCGGCCCCGCGCAGGCACGCGCCGTCAGCGGATTGACGATGGCCACGCCCAGGCCATGCTGGACCATGGCGCAGACCGCCACGGCGCTGTGGGTCTCCAGGTGCAGCTGGCGCTGCACGCCGGCCTGCTCGAACACGGCATCGATCTGCTGGCGATAGGGATCGTCGCGCGCCAGGCTGACAAAGCTTTCCCCGGCAAAGTCAGCCACCTCCAGCACCGGCCTTGCGGCCAGCGCATGGCCTGCGGGCAGCACGGCCACCTCGTCCATGGCGGGCAGCGCAAGGGCACGCGTGCCCGGAGGCGCCTCGGCCAGTTCGGCCAGGCCCAGGTCGTAGCGCTGGGCGGCCATCCACTCCTGCAGCAGCGGCGCCTCCTGCGTGGCCACGCTGACGGCCACGGGGCCGTGCTCCGCATGCAGGCGCGCCAGCGCTGCGGGCAGCAGCGCATGGCTGAGGGCGGGCAGGCACAGCACGTTGATGCGCGCCTGGTGCGGCCGCGCCAGGGCCAGCGCATGCTCGACCACGCGGTCCAGCCCCTGCCAGCTGCGCTGCACCTCGGCCCACAGCGAGAGGGCGCGTGCCGTGGGCCGCAGCCGGCCCTGGGCACGCTCGAACAGGGCATAGCCCAGCAGGCTCTCCATCCGCGCCAATTCGCGGCTGACGGTGGGCTGGGAGCTGAACAGCATCTGCGCCGCCGCCGTGGCGCTGCCGCTGAGCATGAGCGCGCGAAACACCTCCAGGTGGCGGTGGGAGATGCGGGGCTCAGGGGACGTGTGCGGCAGCGCGGGGTCTTGCATGGCCAAAGCATATCCAAATCAAATAGACACCATAAGAACAAGCATTGGACTGAATGACTCCCATCCGCCATCATGCGCGGCAGTTCCCCTGAAAGAGACACCATGTCCAATCCCTTCTCGCCCGCCCAGCTCTGGGCCCTGGCCGACCAGCACGGCACGCCGCTGTGGGTCTATGACGCCGCCACCATCCGCGCGCGCATCGCCCAGCTCAAGGCCTTCGACACCATCCGCTTTGCACAGAAGGCCTGCTCCAACATCCACATCCTGCGGCTGATGCGCGAGCAGGGCGTGAAGGTGGATGCGGTATCGCGCGGCGAAATCCTGCGCGCCCTGGCCGCCGGCTACGCAGCCGGCCATGGCGACGACCTGCACAGCGACATCGTGTTCACCGCCGACGTGATGGACGAGGCCACGCTGGCCTGCGTGGCCGAGCACAAGGTGCCCGTGAACGCCGGCTCCATCGACATGCTGCATCAGCTGGCCCAGGCCTCGCCCGGCCATCCCGTGTGGCTGCGCATCAACCCCGGCTTCGGCCACGGCCACAGCAACAAGACCAACACGGGCGGCGAGCACAGCAAGCACGGCATCTGGCACAGCGACCTGCTGGCGGCGCTGCAGGCCATCCGCGACGGCGGCCTGAAGCTGGCCGGCCTGCACATGCACATCGGCTCGGGCGTGGACTACGGCCACCTGCAGCAGGTCTGCGGCGCCATGGTCGAGCTGGTGCGCGCCACCCGCCAGGCCGGCCATGACCTGCAGGCCATCTCGGCCGGCGGCGGCCTGTCCATTCCCTACCGCGAGGGGGACGCCACCATCGACACCGCCCACTACCACGGCCTGTGGGATGCGGCACGCAAGGACGCCGAGGCCATCGTGGGCCATGCGCTGGGCCTGGAGATCGAACCCGGCCGCTTCCTGGTGGCCGAGTCGGGCGTGCTGCTGGGCCAGGTGCGCGCCACCAAGAACGCGGGCAGCAACCATTTCGTGCTGGTCGACACGGGCTTCAACGAGCTGATGCGCCCCTCCATGTACGGCAGCTGGCACGGCATGGAAGTGCTGCGCCGCGACGGCCAGGCCATGCCCCTGCGCGATGCCGTGGTCGCCGGCCCGCTGTGCGAATCGGGCGACGTTTTCACCCAGGGCGACGGCGGCGTGGTGCTGCCGCGCGCGCTGGCAGGCGCCTCGGTGGGCGACCTGCTGGTCATCCATGACACGGGCGCCTATGGCAGCTCCATGTCCAGCAACTACAACACGCGCCCGCTGGCCGCCGAGGTGCTGGTCGATGGCGACAGCGCCCGCCGCATCCGCCGCCGCCAGACGGTGGAGGACCTGCTGGGTCTGGAGCTGGGCCTGTAACTGGACATGTAGCGCGCCAGGCGCCAGGATTTCTGACGCAAAAAAGCCCCGGGGCCTTCCAGCTCCGGGGCTTTTTCATCGCCGGGCCGCCCCAAGATGAAAAGCGGCCCCCTCGGGGAGCAGTGGACCTTGCGCAGCAAGGGAAGCGTGTGGGCCATTTTTCATGGACACCGAAGAATCACTCGCCGCGCGGATCGCGCGCCATCAGGTGCTGCACGGCCTCGGCCGCCTGCAGCCGGCCATCCAGCAGCTCGACCACGGTTTCGGTGATGGGCATCTCCACATTCAGCAGCCGCGCGCGCGCCAGCACGGTGCGTGCGCTGTACACGCCCTCGGCCACATGGCCCAGCGAGGCCACGGCCTGCTCAAGCGTGCGGCCCTGGGCCAGCAGCAGGCCCACCTTGCGGTTGCGCGACAGGTCGCCCGTGGCCGTCAGCACCAGATCGCCCAGGCCGGACAGGCCCATGAAGGTCTCGGTGCGCGCGCCCAGGGCCAGGCCCAAACGCGTCATCTCGGCCAGGCCGCGCGTGATCAGTGCGGCGCGGGCGTTCAGGCCCAGCTGCAGGCCGTCGCACAGGCCGGTGGCAATGGCCAGCACGTTCTTCACGGCGCCGCCCACCTCCACGCCCACGATGTCGGCATTGGCATAGACGCGCATGGCGCCGCCGTGGAAGGCGGCCACCAGGGCGTCATTGACCTGGGCATGGCGGCTGGCCGCCACCAGGGCCGTGGGCTGGTGGCGTGCCACCTCGGCCGCAAAGCTGGGGCCGCTGAGCACGCCGCACAGCAGATCGGGCGCCACCTCGGCGCAGACCTCGTGGGCCATCAGTCCATGGGCCGCGGCCGAAGCGCCTGCGGGCACGGCCTCGAAGCCCTTGCACAGCCAGGCCACGGGTGCGGGCACATGCTGCAGCCGGCCCAGCCATTCGCGCAGGGCAGCCATGGGCGTGCCGATCACGATCAGGTCGGCGGCCGCCAGATGGCCGTCGATCTCGCCATGCACCACCTGCAGCGCGGCAGGCAGCGCCACGCCCGGCAGGTAGCGTGCGTTCTCGCCGCTGCCGTGCATGGCCTGCGCCTGGGCGGCGTCGCGCGCCCAAAGGGTCACGACATGCCCGTCACCGCGCGAGGCCGCGCTCATCGCCAGCGCCGTGCCCCAGGCGCCTGCGCCAATCACCACAATGTTCATATCTGCTCGACGTTGAAGAAGCGACGTTGATGAAAAAAAGAGGCCCTCGGGCCTCTTTTCTTGTACCACAGCGATGCGACGCGCCTGGGCGCAAATCACATCGTCCGGGAATGGACCGGCTTACTGCGGCAGCGAGTTGCCGTCCGCCTGGGCGGCTGCCTGCTGCTGCTCGTACATGGCCTGGAAGTTGATCTCGGCCAGGTGCACGGGCGGGAAGCCGGCGCGCGTGACCACGTCAGCCACGTTGCCGCGCAGGTAGGGATAGATGATCTGGGGGCAGGCAATGCCGATCACGCCACCCATCTGGTCTTCGGGCACGTTGCGGATCTCGAAGATGCCGGCCTGCTTGGCCTCGACCAGGAAAACGGTCTTGTCCTGGATCTTGGTCTGCACGGTGGCGGTCACGGCCACTTCGTAGATGCCTTCGGCCACGGGAGTCGCCTCGACGCCAAGCTGGATGTCCACACTGGGCTGCTCCTGCTCCAGCAGGATGGCGGGCGAATTGGGCTGCTCCAGCGACAGGTCCTTGAGGTAGACGCGCTGGATCTGGAAGACGGGAGTGTCCTGTTCGGCCATGGAATCAGTCTTTCTGGGCAAAAAACCCTGGTGCGGTGACCAGGGCATCAAAAAAATCACCAACAAAATGCCCGCTGCCAAGAGCTTGCGCAGCGGGCACCTGGGCCAGCATTATGCAGTGCCCGTGTTTCAGCTTTGCAGCAGAGGCACCAGACCGCCGTCGGCGTCCAGCGCCATCAGGTCGTCGCAGCCGCCCACATGGTGGTCGCCGATGAAGATCTGGGGCACCGTGCGGCGGCCCGTGCTCTGCATCATCACGTCGCGCGCGGCCGGATCGGTGTCGATGCGGATCTCTTCGATCTGCTCCACGCCCTTGGACTTGAGGATCTGCTTGGCCCGGATGCAATAGGGGCAGACAGCGGTGGTGTACATCTTCACGGCTTGCATGTGCGTCTTTCTTCGAGTTTGCGGCGTGCCGCCGGCTGGCGCCCGGGGCGCGGAGCAGCGGCTTCCATCGCCGTCAGATGGGGGCGCCTCAGGCCTTTTCAACCGGCATGCCGGCATCGCGCCAGGCCTTCAGGCCACCGGCCAGGGCCTGGGCCTTTTCGTAGCCCAGCTTCTTCGCAATGCCTTCGGCACGGGAGGCGCGGTTGCCCTTGGTGCAGATCAGCACCAGCGGCAGCGCCTTGTTCTTCACGGTGGTGGGCAGCTTTTCCTCGAACTGACTCAGCGGCACATTCTTGGCGCCGTTGGCATGGGCGGCCGCGTACTCTTCGGGCTCGCAGACATCGATGACCACGGCCTTTTGGCGGTTGATCAGTTGCACGGCCTGCGCCGCCGTCAGCGAGCCGCCGCCTGCGCCGCGCACCAGGGGCAGCAGCAGCATCACGCCGGAAGCCAGCGCGATCAGGATCAAATACCAGTTATCGATGATGAATTTCACGTCATTCCTTGGGTTGGCAAACCTGTCAATTCTAGAATGCTGGCTTTTGCCCCCGCGACAGCCCAGCTTTGTCGCATCGAGAGACTTAGAAAGCCGCCATGTACAAGCTCGTGCTGATCCGCCACGGTGAATCCACCTGGAACCTCGAAAACCGCTTCACCGGCTGGACCGATGTGGACCTGACCGCCACCGGCGTCGAACAGGCCAAGAACGCCGGCCGCCTGCTCAAGGCCGAGGGCTATGACTTCGACCTGGCCTACACCAGCGTGCTCAAGCGCGCCACGCGCACGCTGTGGCACACGCTGGACGAAATGGACCGCACCTGGCTGCCCGTGCAGCACAGCTGGCGCCTGAACGAGCGCCACTACGGCGGCCTGCAGGGCCTGAACAAGGCGGACATGGCCAAGCAGTACGGAGACGCCCAGGTGCTGGTGTGGCGCCGCAGCTACGACACGCCCCCGCCGGCCCTGGAGCCGCAAGACCCGCGCAGCGAGCGCAGCGACGTGCGCTACGCACAGCTGGACCCCAGCCAGGTGCCGCTGACCGAATGCCTGAAGGACACGGTGGCCCGCGTACTGCCGTTCTGGAACGAGTCCATCGCGCCCGCCATCCTGTCCGGCAAGCGCGTCGTGGTCGCGGCCCACGGCAACTCCATCCGCGCGCTGATCAAATACCTGGACGGCATCTCGGATGACGCCATCGTCGGCGTCAACGTGCCCAATGGCATTCCGCTGGTCTATGAGCTGGATGCCAATCTCAAGCCCATTCGCCACTATTACCTGGGCGATGCAGAAGCTGCCGCCAAGGCTGCAGCCGCCGTGGCCGCACAGGGCAAGGCCTGAGCCGGGCCCGCTTGAGGTGAGCGCCTGCTGCGGAAATTGCGCTTGCTGCGCCGTTTTTAGGGAACCACGCGGGCGCTTGCCTTTCCAAGCGGGTGTATATTGACGCGGTTAAAGGGGTGATATGGGCCAGAAAATCAAAATTGCCGGCTGGGTTTCCGTAGGCGTAATCGCCGGAGCACTGACCACGGTTTCCTTGCAGACCGTGGCCCGCGGTGCCATGACCCCGCTGCCGCTGGAGGAAATCCAGCAGCTGTCCGCCGTCTTCGGCCTGATCAAGACCGACTATGTCGAGTCGGTCGATGACAAGAAGTTGATCACCGATGCCATCTCCGGCATGGTGTCCAGCCTCGATCCGCATTCGCAGTACTTCGACAAGAAGTCCTACAAGGAATTCCGCGAGGGCACCTCGGGCCGCTTCGTCGGCGTGGGCATCGAGATCACGCAGGAAGACGGCCTGATCAAGGTCGTCTCGCCCATCGAAGGCTCCCCCGCCTTCCGCGCCGGCCTCAAGACAGGCGACCTGATCACCAAGATCGACGACACGGCCGTCAAGGGCCTGTCGCTCAACGACGCCGTCAAGCGCATGCGCGGCGAGCCCAACACCAAGGTGCAGCTGACCATCCTGCGCAAGGATGAAAGCCGCAGCTTCCCCGTGACCATCACGCGCGAGGAAATCAAGACGCAGTCCGTCAAGGGCAAGGTGATCGAGCCAGGCTACGGCTGGATCCGCCTGAGCCAGTTCCAGGAACGCACGGTGGACGACTTCGTGCGCAAGGTCGAGGAACTGTACAAGCAGGACCCCAACATGAAGGGCCTGGTGCTGGACCTGCGCAACGACCCGGGCGGCCTGCTGGACGCTGCCGTCGCCATCTCGGCAGCCTTCCTGCCGCCGGATGTGACCGTGGTCTCCACCAACGGCCAACTGGCCGAGAGCAAGGAAACCTACAAGGCATCGCCCAGCTTCTATGCCCGCCGCGGCATGGGAGACCCGCTGCAGCGCCTGCCCGCCTCGCTCAAGAAGCTGCCGCTGGTGGTCCTGGTCAACGAAGGCTCGGCCTCGGCCAGCGAGATCGTGGCCGGCGCACTGCAGGACCACAAGCGCGCCATCATCATGGGCAGCCAGACCTTCGGCAAGGGCTCCGTGCAGACCGTGCGCCCCCTGGGCCCCGATACGGGCCTGAAGCTGACCACGGCGCGCTACTACACGCCCAGCGGCAAGTCCATCCAGGCCAAGGGCATCGTGCCCGACGTGATGGTGGATGAGACGCCCGAAGGTGACCTGTTCGCCGCCCTGCGCATGCGTGAGGCCGACCTGGAAAAGCACCTGTCCAGCGGACAGGGTGCCGAGGTCAAGGACGAGGTGCGCGAGAAGGCCCGCGAGGAAGCCCGCAAGCGCCTGGAAGAGGAAGCCAAGAAGCCGCCGGCCGAGCGCCGCCTGCCCGAGTTCGGCACCGAAAAGGACTTCCAGCTGCAGCAGGCTCTCAACCGCCTCAAGGGCCAGCCCGTCATGGTCAGCAAGACCCTGACCGAGCGCGAGCCCGAGAAGAAGGAAAACTGACAGCGCGGCGCGGACCGGGTCCGCGCCTGCACCAAGCCGGGCCTTGCGCCCGGCTTTTTCACGTCTGGAGACGCGAATGAACGACGATCAACTGCTGCGCTACTCGCGCCACATCCTTCTCGACGAAATCGGCATCGAAGGCCAGGAGCGCATCCTGGCGGCGCATGTGCTCATCATCGGCGCAGGCGGCCTGGGCGCGCCCGCCGCGCTGTACCTGGGCTCGGCCGGCATAGGCCGCATCACCCTGGTGGACGACGATGCGGTGGACATGACCAACCTGCAGCGCCAGATCGCCCACACCACGGATCGCGTGGGCCAGCCCAAGGTGGAATCCATACGCACGGCCGTGCACGCCATCAACCCCGGCATCCGCATCGACTGCCGCCAGCAGCGCGCCGACGACGCGCTGCTCGACGAGCTCGTGCCGCAGGCCAGCCTGGTGCTGGACTGCACGGACAACTACCGCACGCGCCACATGATCAACGCGGCCTGCGTGCGGCACAAGGTGCCCCTGGTGGCGGGGGCGGCCATCCGGCTGGACGGCCAGCTCATGGTCATGGACCCGCGCGACGAGAACTGCGCCTGCTATGCCTGCGTGTTCCCGCCCGATGCGCAGTTCGAGGAAGTGCAGTGCTCGACCATGGGCGTCTTCGCGCCCGTGGTGGGCGTCATGGGCACGCTGCAGGCGGCGGAAGCCCTCAAGCTGATCGCGGGATTTGGCACGCCTGCAACAAACCGCCTGACCATGTTCGACAGCCGCAGCCTGGATTGGAGTAGCATGCAAACCACTCGTGTACCGGAATGTCCCGTTTGCGGTAACAAGGCGTAGGAATCGGCTGACCTCCACGCCGATCCCTCACTGGCACAATCGCCCGCTGTCGCGCAGGACAATGGAGGCCGGGCTCCACCGGACTCCGATTGCCATCCGCGTCCCTATTGGATACAGCCGTGAAATTGCGCACCTATCTTGTTGAAGACAACCCTACGATCCGCGAGAACCTGATCGCCACGCTCGAAGAACTGGCCGATGTCGAGGCCGTGGGCATCGCGGAGACGGAGAGCGCGGGGACGGACTGGCTTCAGCAGAACCCCGACGCATGGGATCTCGCCATCGTCGACCTGTTCCTGCGCCAGGGCAGCGGCCTGGGTGTGCTCACCGCCTGCCGCGAGCGCCAGCCGCACCAGAAGATCGTGGTGCTCAGCAACTACGCCACACCAGACATCCGCAGCCGCTGTGCCCAGCTCGGCGTGGATGCAGTCTTCGACAAGTCCAATGAAATCGACGCACTCATGGACTATTGCATGAATATCGATGCGGCGTCACTCAACCAACTCAAAACAGCCTGAACCCAAAGCACTGCATTTGATTTTTCACCAAAGAAAAAGGCTGCACGACTTGATAATCGTGCAGCCCGTATTTTCTATTGACTGAAAATCAATCGATCAGCCTGTTCTTCAGTGCGTAATACGTCAGATCGCTGTTGGAAGACAATCCCATTTTCTCCATGAGTCGCGTGCGATAGGTGCTGACCGTCTTTACGCTCAGTGAAAGCGACTTTGCAATATCACCTGCGGTTTCGCCACGCGCGAGCTTGAGGAAGACCTGGAACTCACGCTCGGACAGCTGTTCATGGGCTGGCGCGTCATCCTTGCGGTTGAGCTGCTGGGCAAGCAGGTCGGCCACGGCGGGCGTCAGGTAGCGGCGGCCCAGGGCCACGGTGCGGATCGCTTCGGCAATCTCCTGGGGATCGCATTCCTTGTTCAGGTAGCCGCTGGCGCCTTGGCGGATCAGGTTGATCGCGTAGTGCTCCTCGGGATAGCCGCTCAGGATCAGGATGCCCATGTCCGGCGCCTTGGCGCGCAGCATGGCCAGCGCGTCGATACCGCTTTGGCCCGGCATGGACAGGTCCATCAACAGCACGTCGATCTCGTGGGCACGCACCAGATCGATGGCCTCGCGGCCATTGGCGGCCTCACCGACTACACGCAGGTCCACGTGTTCCGAGAGAAACTGACGCAGGCCCGAGCGCACAATTGCATGGTCGTCCACAATGCCAATTCTGATCATGAATACCTCTTTTTCGGGGGACCAGCGGGATCGCTGGTCGTGCAAACAATATATGGTAACGGCCGGCGCAGGAACTGCCCCGGCAGCCGATAACACGAATTATGCAGAATATCGGCGAAGATCTTGTAGGTGAGAGGATGCTTATGCGTTGGATAAATTTCCGAAGAATTGCGATCAGCCTGGCATTCGCCATCGTCGCGGCCGTGCTGCTGGTGAGCATTAACGAGGCCAGCTACAAGCGCTCCACCAAGGCGCTGGAGGCCATGACCCAGACCCAGAACACCCGCTCGGAGATCAGCCAGCTGCTGCGGCTGATGCTGGATGCGGAGACCGGCCTGCGCGGCTACCTACTCACGGGCGAGGAGCGCTACCTGGAGCCCTACAGCAAGGCGATCACGGCCATCAACTACAACATGGACGAGCTGCGCCAGATCTTCATCTACGACCCGCAGGAGCTGGCGATCTTCACGCCGCTGGCGCGCCAGGTCGAACGCAAGATGAGCGAGATGGAACTCAGCCTGCGCCTGTACCGCCAGGGCAACGAGGAGGCCTGGCGCTTCGTCATGTTCACCGACGTGGGCATGGAGAACATGGACGCCATCCGCGACTACACGGGCAAGCTGCTGTCAGGCATAGACCAGCGCTCGGCCAAGAACCTGCAGGACATCGAGCACACGCTGTCGCTGTCACGCATAGGCATCGCCACGGTCACGGCCCTGGGCGTGCTGGGCTTCTTCATGTACCTGCGCCAGGCCCACGCGCTGCAGCAGGCCCACCAGCGCGAGCAGGAGATCCAGCGCGACGAGCGCAACCGCCTCGAAGCACTGGTGCGCGAGCGCACGGCCACGCTGACGGAGCTGGCCAACCACTTGCAGCAGGTGCGCGAGGACGAGCGCGGACACCTGGCGCGCGAACTGCACGACGAGCTGGGCTCGCTGCTGACGGCGGCCAAGCTCGACGTGGCGCGCCTCAAATCCAAGATCGACCTCAGCGCGCCGGACGTGGGCGAACGCGTCAGCCATCTGGTGGAGACGCTCAACAGCGGCATCGCCCTCAAGCGCCGCATCATCGAGGACCTGCGCCCCTCCTCCCTGTCCAACCTGGGCCTGACGACGGCGCTGGAAATCCTGGCGCGCGAGTTCGGCGAGCGCAGCGGCATCGAAGTCACGGCCAACCTGGAGCAGGTGGAGCTGCCGGAATCCACCCAACTCACGGTCTACCGCATCGTCCAGGAGTCGCTGACCAACATCGGCAAATATGCCAAGGCCAGCCATGTCCTGGTCTCCGTGCACAACTATCCGACCTATGTGACGGTGCAGATCCAGGACGACGGCGAAGGCTTCGAGACCTCGGCCATGCGCCCCAACTCCCACGGGCTGGCCGGCATGCGCCACCGCGTGGAGGCCGCAGGCGGCCGCCTGACCGTCTCGTCCGAACTGGGCAAGGGCACGGCGATCTCCGCCGTCATCCCGCTGGCGCCCATTTCCACGGACAAAAGCGCCGGTACGGTCGCCACCGCCTGAAGCGGCAGCACCCGCCATGCAAAAGCCCCTGCGCGCCCACGCGCCAGGGGCTTTTTTCATCGCCGGGCCGCCCCAAGATGAAAAGCAGCCCCCTCGGGGGGCAGCGGACCTTGCGCAGCAAGGGTAGCGTGGGGGCCATTTTCCATGCGCGCCCCCGAATGGCCGCAGCCAGCGGCGGCTACAAGCCCTGTGCAGCCGGAGCATTCCTACATCACCCCCCCGCCTAACCCTGACGCCATGCCACGCCGGCCACCGTCAGATACACCTTTGGCGGCTCAGTACAGTCGAACCCATGCAAACAGCACTTGGCCCATCCGCCCCGTGCCGTTTCTTGGAAACGAACAACCCAAGGAGTTTTACATGCTGCACTACGCCATCGTGTTCTTCGTCATCGCCCTGGTAGCCGCCATATTCGGTTTTGGTGGTATTGCGGCAGGTGCTGTAGGCATCGCCAAGATCCTGTTCTATATTTTCGTGATCATGGCTGTCGTCACCTTTGTGATGAGCCTGATCAAGAAGTAGCGGCGGCGCCGCCTTCAGCCCCCTGCCAGCCCAAGCCCGCTTACCGCGGGCAGCCAGCCCGGCAGCCCGACCGCCTTTCGCATTCATGCCAGTTTTGAGGAGATAGAACCAATGAGCCAAGCCGAGAAAGCCGTGAACAAAGCCGCCGATACCGCCAAGGACGTTGCCCAGGATGTCGCGGATGCCGCCAAGGAAGCCGTCAACACCACACGCCGCACTGCAGCGAATGCGCTGGACAAGGCCGAGGAAGGTGTCCAGTCCATCGAGCGTGAACTGAACCCCGTCATTGATGACCTCGCAGCACGTGCCCAGGAACTGGCCACACGCGGCATCAACTTCTGCGCCGACAGCTCCGACCGCGCCCGCCGCCAGCTGCAATCGGCCACGGAAGCCACCACGCGCTACGTCATCGAGCAGCCTGGCCGCTCCATCCTGCTGGCTGCAGCCACGGGCGCTGCCCTGGCCACCGCGTTCTTCATGAGTTCCCGCTCGCGCAAGTGAGCTGCCGCCGAGTCCCCTGAGTTCCCTCGAGTCCCGTTACTCTCAATCTTCTTGTCCAGGAAAGAACTGATCATGCAAAAGTACACCCGTGCCATCGCTTTCGCTCTCGTCGCCGGTGCCACCGTGCTCGGTACCACCGCCTGCTCCGTGGCCCGCGACCAGCAGTCCGTGGGTTCGTATGTGGATGACGCCGGCATCACCACGGCCGTGAAGGCCAAGATGGCAGAGGACAAGAGTGTCTCGGCCACTTCCATCAGCGTCGAGACCCTGAACGGCACGGTGCAGCTGTCGGGCTTTGCCAAGTCCGAATCGGAAAAGGCCCGCGCCGCCGAGATCGCCCGCACCACCAAGAACGTGCGTGAAGTGCGCAACAGCATCGTGGTTCGTCCCTGATGCAGGCCCCTGCGGGGGCTGATCCAAGTACAAGGCCGGAGACTTCCGGCCTTTTTTCATCCAGGGCTCCAACTGCCGCACGGTCCGCCGCGAGGATTGCCGACCATTGCAGCCGACGGCAGGTACGACCCCTTTCCACCGTGCGCCGGACATACGGCGTAAAGTGACCGACATGCGAGTCTTCAACTGCGATGCCTGTGGCCACCCGGTCTTCTTCGACAGCGTTCAATGCGTGCACTGCGGCGCCACCCTGGCCTTCCTGCCCGAGCGACTGCATGTGGCCTGCCTGCGCCCGGTTTCCGGCACGCGGGACAGCGTGCTGTGGGAGAGCCTGTCCTCGCTGACGAGCGGCAAGCCGCCAGGCCGGCTCTACAAGATGTGCAGCCACCGGGGTCCCGTGGGACAGTGCAACTTCGCCCTGCCCGCAGACGATCCCCATGCGCTGTGCGAGTCCTGCCGCCAGACACGCTGGCTGCCCGATCTGTCAGACCCGTCCAATGCGCTGCGCTGGACCCGGATCGAGGCCGCCAAGCGCCAGCTGTTCTACACGCTGGCCCGCCTGGGCCTGGGTCCACGGCCTGGAGAGGATGGGCCGCGCTTCGAGCTGCTGGCCGACCTGCCGGGGCAGGCGCCCGTGATGACCGGCCATGCCAACGGCACCATCACGCTGAACGTGGTGGAGGCCGACGATGCCGAGCGTGCCCGGCGCCGCCAGGCCCTGCACGAGCCCTACCGCACGCTGGTGGGCCATCTGCGCCATGAATCCGGCCACTTCTTCTGGGACAGGCTGGTGGTGGGCGCGGGCCGTATCGAGGAATTCCGCCGCCTGTTCGGCGACGAGCGCCAGGACTATGGCCAGGCCCTGCAGAACTACTATGCGCGCGACCCGATGGATGAGCAGTGGCGCGACAACTTCGTCAGCGCCTATGCCACCTCCCACCCGTGGGAAGACTGGGCCGAAAGCTGGGCCCATTACCTGCACATGGTGGATCTGCTGGAGACTGCGGCCAGCTATGGCACCTGCATCACCATGCCTGGAGGCTCAGGGACAAGTACAGGCTCGGTCGCGCAGCCGGCGCTGTGCGTGCAGGACCCTTTCGCGGTCCATGCACAGCCGGACTTCGGCACCATGCTGGACCAGTGGGTGCCGCTGACGCTGCTGACCAACAGCCTCAACCGCAGCCTGGGCCATGGCGATGCCTATCCGTTCGCCCTTTCGGCCGGGGCCAGGCGCAAGCTGGAATTCGTGCACGCCGCCGTGAATGCGAGCGCCACGCGGCAGGCTGCCTTCTAAGAAGGAACTGCGAGAGGGTCCTGGCCGCCCTTGCCGGGCCTCAGGACAGCCAGGCGGTCAGGGCATCAGGGCGTGCGATCACGATCCACGATTGGCCTGTACCTTCTGCAGAAGGCGGGTACGCACGCTGGGAGAGACGAACTTGTCGATCTCGCCATCCAGCGTGGCGATCTCGCGCACGAAGGTGCTGCTGATGAACTGGTAGCGGTCGCTGGGCGTGAGGAAGACGGTCTCCACCTCGGGCATCAGCGTGCGGTTCATGCCGGCGAGCTGGAACTCGTAGTCGAAGTCGGTGACCGCACGCAGGCCGCGCACCATGGCCTTGCCGCCGCGCTCGACCACGAAGTCGCGCAGCAGGCCATGAAAGCTCTCGACCTGGACATGGGGATAGATGGACACGGCCTCGCGCACCATCTGCATGCGCTCCTCAAGATTGAACATGGTCTTCTTGTGGTGGCCCGCCGCCACGGCGACGATGACGTGGCTGAACAGCTGGGTCGCGCGGCGCACCACGTCTTCATGACCCAGCGTGATCGGATCGAAAGTTCCGGGATAGACGGCAATCACGTCGTGGCTCATGGCGGTCGCTTTCATTGGCTGCGCGTGCCCTGTCCGGCACGGATGGCGCATTATGCATTGCGCTGCAGCATGGCCGGTCGGCTGTGCGACAGCCGCGCTCCTGCCAGGGAACGCGGCCGCCGCAGCGCCCTTTACTCGTCCTGCGGTGCCTTGCGCAACAGGTGGGCGTGGACGGCGCCCGCCTTCAGATGGCGGAACAGCTGCAGGCCACCGGCCTCGGCCAGTTGCTCCTCGGTCCAGGCCTGGGGCGCCTCCAGATAGACATAGCCCGTGGCGGACACCGCCTGCGCGGCGGCCTTCAGCGCAGGCTCGAACAGATCGGCATGGTCGAAGGGCGGATCGATCAGCACCAGGTCCAGCGTGCCCGGCGCCACCTGGCGCAGGCAGCCGATGCCATCGCCGCGCAGCACGCGCACGGACTGGGCGTCCAGGCGCTCGCGCAGGCGCTGCAACTGCTGGACCAGGGTGGCGTCCTGCTCGTTCATCAGCACATTGGTCGCGCCACGCGATGCGGCCTCGAAGCCCAGCGCGCCAGTGCCCGCGAAGGCATCCAGGCAATGCCAGCCCGTCAGGTCCTGGCCCAGCCAGTTGAACAGGGTCTCGCGCACGCGATCCGGCGTGGGCCGCAGGCCCGGGTGCTGCGCCACGGGCAGCCGCGTGCGGCGCCATTGGCCACCGATGATGCGGACCTCGCCTGCGCCCACCGGCGCCGGCCGTCCGGCTTTCGCCTTGGCGGCAGCAGGCGCTGCGGCAGCTGCCTTGGGTGCTGCGGCCTCGGCCGTGGCCTTTTCCAGCCAGCGCTTGCCGGCAGGGGTATGAATTTTGATGCTGTTGCGGCTCATTGTTTGCCTCCCACGACGACGGTCACCATGCGCTCGGGCTGCAGCATGCGCTGCATGGCCTCGCGCACATCACGCACGGTGAGCGCCTGCACGCGCTCGGTCCAGTGCTCCAGGTAGTCCAGCGGCAAGCCGTTCCAGGCGATGTTGGACACATTGCCCAGCAGCTTGCGGTTGCTGTCGATGCGCAGCGCAAAGCCGCCGATCAGATTGTCCTTGGCGGCCTTGAGCTCCTTCTCGGTCGGGCCTTCGGCCACGAAGCGGCGCAGCGTGTCCTGCGACACCTTCAGGGCCTCGGCTGCCTGGTCGGGGCGCGTCTGCAGGGCGATCGTGAAGGCGCCTGCGTCCAGGCCCGGCGAGAAATCGCTGTAGACGCTGTAGCTCAGGCCGCGCTTTTCGCGCACTTCCTCGGTCAGCCGCGAGGTGAAGCCGCCGCCGCCCAGGATGTGGTTGCCCACCAGTACGGCCATGAAGTCCGGGCTGTTGCGTGCAATGCCGGGCTGGGCGATCAGCACCTGCGCCTGGGCCGAGGCGAAGGGGATGTTCTCGTTGACCGGCGCCTTGAGCGCCTGCACCTTGGGCACGTCGGGCAGGGGCGCGCAGGCACTGGCGTCCTGGCCCTGCGCCGCCTGCAGCGGAGCCAGCAGTTGCTGCACCAGCTGATCGGCCTGCTCGCGGCTGACGGCACCGACGATGCTGACCTTGGCGCGGCAGGCCGCGATCAGGCGGCGGTGGAAGGACTGCATGTCGGACAGGTCGATGTGCGCGAGGCTCTCGCCCGTGGCGCGCGCACCGTAGGGATGGGTGCCGAACACGCCCTGGCTCAGGGCCTTGCCGGCCACCGTGCCGGGGCGCGTGTCCGATTCCTTGATGGCCGCGGTCCAGCGCTCGCGCTCGCGCAGCCACACGTCCTGCGGCCAGCTGGGGTTGGCGATCTGGCGCGCCGCCAGCGCCACGGCGCGCTGCAGCAGCGCAGGCTCGGTCAGGGAGCGCAGCCCGTAGCTGAAGCTGTCGCGGCCCGCCTGCGCGCCAAAGCTGGCACCCAGATCGGCCCAGGCCTGGCCCAGGCCGTTCTCGTCCAGCGCAGGCGCATCGCCCTGGGCGGTCACACCCTTGGAGGCCATCAGCGCCACGGCGCTGGCCAGGCCGACCTGGCGGGCGGGATCGCGCCGGCTGCCGGCATCGAAGTCCATCTGCACATCGACCATGGGAATGCCCGGGCTGTCCACCAGCCAGACCTGCGCCCCGCTGGGCTGGGTCCAGTGCTGGATGGGCAGCAGGGCCCATGCGGACGTGGCACCGAAGCCCAGGCCCACGCCTGCCAGCACCGTGCTGGCCACCATTTTTTTCATGTTCTTCATCTTCACTCCAGCGTGCTTCGGGGGCATCAATGCAGGGGTCCGCCGATGCCGGCACCCGCATCGGGGCGACGGGGCTTGCCGCCTTCGGGCAGCGGTTGCGGCACCAGGGTGCCCACCGTGAGCTGGTCATCGCCAAAGTACTTGGCAGCCACACGCTTGACGTCATCGGGCGTGATGGTGCGCAGCTGGGTCAGCAGCTGGTCTTCCGCATCCAGCGGCATGCCCTGTATCCAGTAATTGCCCAGGCTCTGGGCCTGGCCCATGACCGAATCGCGCTCGTAGACATTGGAGGCCATCCACTGCGTCTTCACGCGCTCCAGCTCGGCAGGCTCCACGCCATCCTTGGCAACCTTGGCCACTTCGGCGCGCAACGCCGCCTCGACCTCGGCGGCGGTCTTGCCCGTGGCGGGCACGCCCGTCAGCATGAACAGGCCGGGGCCGCGGCTCATGAGGGACATGGAGCTGCCCGCGCCGTCGGCCACGCGGCCTTCGCCCTGGACCAGGGCCCGCTCCAGGCGGGCGCCGTCATAGCCGTCCAGCACGGCCGACAGAACCAGCAGCGCCAGCGCATCCCGGTCATCGGCCTGCAGGTCGCTGACGCGCGTCAGCGAGGGCGCGCGGAAGGCCAGGGCCACCAGGGCCTGCTCGGCCGGCTGCTTGACCTCGATGCGGCGGATGCCGATCTGCGCGGGCTCGGTGCGCGGCTTGCGCACCGGCAGGGCGCGTGCGGGAATGCTGCCGTAGTACTTCTCGGCCCAGGCGCGGACCTTGGCCACGTCCACATCGCCGGCAATGACGATGGTGGCATTGCCGGGCACATACCAGCGGCCATGAAAGTCGCGCACGTCGCCGGGCGTCAGCGCGTCCAGGTCGCTCATCCAGCCGATCACGGGGCGGTGGTAGGGCGAGGCCACGAAGGTCGCCGCCATCAGCTGCTCCATGAGCACGGCACGCGGCTGGTCCTCGGTGCGCATGCGGCGCTCTTCCTTGATGACCTCGATCTCTTTCTTGAACTCGCTGTCGGGCCAGTGGTTGTTGGCGAAGCGGTCGGATTCGAGCTTCATCACGTCTTCCAGGCGGCTGGACGGAATCTGCTGGTAGTAGCCCGTGTAGTCGCGGCTGGTGAAGGCGTTTTCCTGGCCGCCCAGCGCGGCCACGCGGCGCGAGAACTCGCCGGGAGCCACCTTGCGCGATCCCTTGAACATCATGTGTTCGAGCGCGTGGGCCACGCCCGAGGTGCCATCGACTTCGTCCACGGAGCCCACGCGCACCCAGACCATGTGCACGGCCGTAGGCGCGCGCCGGTCGGGCTGCACGATGAGCTGCATGCCGTTCTTCAAGGTGAATTGCTGTGCCGAAGTGGCGGTGCGCGTGCCGCCGGCGGCCTGGCTGGCCACCGTCTGCAGCAGCGATGAAGGGATGGAAGAGGATGCATCCGGGGCTGCCAAAGCAGCCCCGGTGCCCATGCAGGCCATTAAGCCCAGGAGGGTGAGTGCATGTTTCATAGAATGCTGTGATTCTAAGAACCTGCCGATGTTCAGTTTTTTCAAGAAAAAGCCCACCCCCTCCGCCGCCGAGATTTCCCCGACGGACAGCAGCGCCGCGCCTGAAAAGGACGGCATTCCCGCAACCCCACCGCAGGACAGCCCCCCTGCCCTGCCACCGGCCGCGCCAGCAGCGCCGGCCGCCGACACCGGCAGTGCCTGGTGGCGCAAGCCCTTTGGCGGCGGCAAGGGCGATGCCGCGCCCCCCGAGACCCCGCCTGCCCCAGCTGCGGCACCCGCGTCCACCATCGCGCCTGCGGACTTCATTGCCGCGCCCGAGCCCACGGCCAAGCCCGAGGCCGAAGGTGCCAGCCGCCAGAACTGGATGCAGCGCCTCAAGACCGGCCTGCGCAAGACCGGCAGCAGCATTGCCACGGTCTTCACGGGCACGCAGATCAACGATGCGCTGTACGAGGAACTGGAAGACGCCCTGCTGATGGCCGACACCGGCGTCAAGGCCACCGAGCACCTGCTCGCCGACCTGCGCCGCCGCGTCAAGGAGGCCAAGGCCACCGACCCCGCCGCCGTCAAGGCGCTGCTGGCCGATGCCCTGGCCGACCTGCTGCGCCCGCTGGAAAAGCCGCTGGTCATCGGGGAGCACCAGCCCACCGTGATCATGGTGGCTGGCGTCAACGGCGCGGGCAAGACCACCTCCATCGGCAAGCTGACCCGCCACCTGGCCGACGAAGGCCAGAGCGTGCTGCTGGCCGCCGCCGACACCTTCCGAGCCGCCGCGCGCGAGCAGCTTGGCGTCTGGGCCAACCGCAACACGGTGGAGATCGTCAGCCAGGAAGGGGGCGATCCTGCGGCCGTGAGCTTTGACGCCGTCACCGCCGGCCGCGCGCGCAAGAAGGATGTGGTGCTGGTGGACACGGCAGGCCGCCTGCCCACCCAGCTGCACCTGATGGAAGAGCTGCGCAAGATCCGCCGCGTGGTCAGCAAGGCCGACGCCACGGCACCGCACGAGGTGCTGCTGGTCATTGACGGCAACACCGGCCAGAACGCGCTGGCCCAGGTGCGCGCCTTCGACGATGCACTGCAGCTCACGGGCCTGATCGTCACCAAGCTCGACGGCACGGCCAAGGGCGGCGTGCTGGCTGCCATTGCCCAGGAACGGCCGATCCCCGTGTACTTCATCGGCGTGGGCGAAAAGGTCGAGGACCTGGAAACCTTCAACGCCCGGGAATTCGCGCAGGCGCTGCTGTCCTGACAATCTGTTCAGAGTTTTCTCGAAAGGCGCCACAGGAAGGCGGAATGGATGAATTGCGAGCTGGCGCTCAAGCCGCTCTCCGCTCATCCATTGGGGAGTGACCGCTCAACGAAGAGCTCTCCAGCCTCAACCTCTGACGCACTCAACCGCCTCGGGACTGATCAGGCCAGGCCCTACCGGGTTAGCTCATGTGACTTGCCGCAAAAGCCCAGTAACTTCGCCACAGCCGACAGCGTGGGCGCGGCAAAGACCAGAAAGGGCATGCCCTTCAATCACCGAAGCAGCCTCTCATCGTCACGGGGCAATTGACGAATCTCTTCGGCCAGTCAAAGCAGCACTTCCGCCAGTGCTCGGTAGCACCGACAAGCCCGTCCTTGCTTCGGACGGTCAGAAATCCTAGCTCTTCCTCACTGACGCCGGCTGGCAGCCCTTGCGGTGCACCACCGCACTCAACTCTGGCCTCCGATGTGGAGAACGCATTTTTTCCCGTCGCTCCAGCTTTGCGTGCGGGTGAGCGCACGGCCCATGCCTCGGCAAGCGCACCAAGTCTGTTGAGTGCCCACACTCAGAGTAGCGTGTGCGAAAACTCGGCAACAGACTCTTCAGTGCGACCTGCCTTCGATATGCCAACTACGGCGTGTGCCGCGCATCATTCCAAGCATATTCTCCCGCTCTGCTACCCCCACTTTTCGGGCTCGTAAAAAGCACACAAGAGTTTTAAACCAGCCGATTAGCTTACTTGCTGGCTGCGGATGGCAAATTCAGGCCAATTTATGTGGCTTGCAAACCAATCAGAGACAAACCATCGATGGCGGAGATGGCTTGGTCACTGTCTTCCTGCTGCCTTCCCCATCAGATGCCTCTCAATTTTTCGCACCCTTCCATATCTTGACCCAAGATTGTATGTTGGTATACCATCACTCAATTCGCAAGAAAGTCCAACAGACATGAAACGGCAAGCCTCTAAAGCAGGTACAGACACAGACAAACCTGCATTGACAGACATGGGAATTCCGCGAGGCAGTATGGCCGTAGAGCGTGTGAATCCAACGCTCCGACAGCTGGCACTTGAGCAATTGAAGCGCGCCATTGTGGAAGGCCAACTTCCACCTGGATCACGTTTGGTAGAACGCAAGCTGTGCGATCTCCTTGATGTGAGCAGAACGATAGTTCGTGAAACCCTGGGGCAATTGGAGGCAGAAGGGTGGATCACAAAGGAGCCCTATAAAGGCCCGATAGTCGCCGTTATCGATGAAGACGGCATTCGCCAGATCTTTGAAATGCGTGCAGCCGTTGAAGGCTATGTGGCGGCACTGTGCGCAGAGCGAGCCACCATAGAGCAAATCGAGCGCCTGGATGTCACAGTGAAAGCGATGAATGAAGCGCAGATTTCGGGCGATGTCGGGGCTCAGATCGAGACCATCGAAGAGTTCTACGAAGTTCTCCTGGATGCAGCCCAAAATTCGCTGATGGCAAGCTATCTTTCTTCACAAAGGAGCCGCCTCGCACGCCTGCGGAGACTCTCACTTTCTCACAGCTCACGGGCCTCAGAAAGCACAGAAGAAAAACGCGGCATCCTCGCCGCCATCCGTAATCGCGACCCAAAGAAGGCCCAGGCCCTTGCCGAGCAGCATATCTGGAATTCTTCGAAAAGCCTGCTGGCGGCTATACGCAGGGACCTATGAAATCGCTCTTTCAAAATTGGTACGCAAGATAAGCCACCATCTATAGTCATGCTATTTTTAGATAGCATCAGAGAATAAAGACCCCGCATCATCTTTTTATAGCAAGCACACTCATGCTTGCTTTTGAGAAAAAGCAATTCTTTCCCCGAATTGCTTACTAGAAGTGCGCACTCCACAAATCGACTTCAATATCTCCACATTTAAGAAAAATCATCTTAAGCGTATTTTCGAGTCAATCTACAGCCAAAAAATCTATCGCGACTGAGACACAGCCCGCAATCACCCAGACAAAATAAACGATTTCCAAAGAAATATCGCCAAATCACAACGTGGAGGATAATGACATGAAAACGGCAATGCTTGTTGGAGCAGGCGCAGAAATTGGTTCAAATTTACTGCTCTTGAACAATCCGGAAAAAGACGGATTTGCAATTACAACAGTACTAACAAACACACCACCTGTTCACAAAAACTATCCCCACCTCCGGCCAATTGATGGAATTATTGCGCGCCTCGCCCTCGCTCAACCTGGAGCACATGCGCTTGTACAGGCAATCGATGAAAAAACACTGAAAATTGGATCCAGGGAAGTCAAATTCGAGTTCTGTGATCTGCGCAAAGAGTTTCCAACAATATCAACCTCCTTTGATATAGCTTTTCTCGCGACGAGCAAAGCAGACATTTCTGCAGAAAGCGCTGTAGTCTCGTGGCTTAAAAGAAAATGTCACACGATTCTAGGAGTTGCGGAAGCAAATGATCTCCCAAGTATATATAGCTGTCTTGCAGATCTTTCATCCTCAGATCTGCCAACCGCAAAAACCAGAGTAATTACTGATGGTGTTTATTGTCTTGGTTCATGCCAAACCAATGGCATGCATGCGTCTCTTCGTATAGTTATAGATACGCTGCGAACACTTGGCCTTACAGCCCAGAGCATCCTCGCAGTGGAGACGGACATCATCCACCCGGATACTCCCAACGGAGTTCTAGGCACCCGTTCCTTCGAAGGCAGGGATCAAGATGCACGGAACAATTTACGCCCTAGCTTCTCTCAAATCACCCAAAGCCAAACCAAGGTTATGCCTTGGGCACCTCTCGTAAATACCATCTCCCTGCGAGCGCCGGTCCATGCGCCAGGTTTTCAGATAAATCGATTCATCGTTCAGGATCGAGGCTTGATGACCCGCGAGGCTGTTGAAGCATCAATCGATAATTTATTTGATAGATATAGATACATCGCGCAAGGAACCACGATGCCACTCGGAAGCAGAGCCTATGCACACGACCATCGATGCGCCACTATTCTTACTGACTCTCACCATTTACTGCTATCTCGACCCAGCTATTTGGAGCCACAAGGACTTTCTCAACTAACAATTCAATCCTTTGTCAACAATACCGTAGGCTATTCCAGCCTCGCTATTTCAGCTGCACGCAACATCGCATTAGGTCTTTCCAGCACCATTTTCTAAGGAATGTGAAATGACAAGCTCTCACAGCGTCGATATTCTTGATTCGGGATTCGTTTTTAAAACAGCCAATACAGCCGAGTTCAATGAGAAGCTCAAAACAGAAGTCCAACAGATTCAAGCTCTTCACGGAATTTACCCCAAACTGATGGTGCCAGTTCTTCACACAGGATTGGTTGGAGGTCGTCATTTTTATATTCTTGAAAAGAAGTCTGGTGCATCTCTGGCGAGCCTTGTGTTCGATGCAACAAAATCCATAGAATATAAAAACCAAATCATAAAACATGCCCTGGACAGCATAAAGACAGCAGTGAAAATTGAATGCAGTCAACCAATAGAGTCAACGTATCAACTACACCAAAAGATTCGCTACGAATGGGATTCCTTAAAACAATTGCACAGCCTGTTTGACAAACCTGTAATCATTGAGGGAAAGATTATTATCCCAAGTGGTCGTGCCGTGGTAGAAAGGGCTCTTGCTTATGCCGAGGAGGAAATTTTCCTGGCGAGCAGCACAAGTGCACACTGCAATTTTCACTTTGGCAATGTTCTCTACGACGAGACTTTGAATGAAATCAGCTTCATCGATCCGGATGGCTCTGTTCAAGGCATCGACCCTTACTTTGGATTTTCGCGTTTCGCATTTTCCTTCTGGCATGAGTTGGCGGCCGAGATTCGCGATAGCATCAACATCGTTCCACTTGAGAAAAGCGTACTATTTCTCATGAAGCATGATCAGCATCGGCAGATGCTGGATCAAATACCGGCAATTCGTAGCATTCATGAAATATCCAATTGGATTGGCGAAGAAAATTACCGTAAATTCTACGCATTGACTACCTACTGCTTTCTCCGCAGCATGCGGATAAATGGAAGCAAGGACACCTGGATGATGCCGAGCTCTCCTCGCGCAGGCACCCCGGAAGAAACGCTCTACGCAGGCCTCATGTTCTATCTCGAGTCTCTGTCTTCAACCGTTCAATAAATCTTCAACAGAGCAAAATTTCTCTAATCAGCAAATGAGCATTGCTGCGCATTACCAAATAATCCACAGCAATGTAAAAATTTACTCTACGCCCCATTTACCCATACCTCCTCCATATTCATGCTTGAATCCATTCAAGGTTTTTCTTGGTTATGGGTTCCCATAACCCTGTTCGCCGCTCTCGCTCAAACGGTACGAAACACAGCGCAGCGCAGCCTGACACAGGAGCTGGGCGCGCTATCGGCCACGCTGGTGCGTTTTCTGTATGGCCTACCTTTTGCCATGTTGTGGCTGGCACTGCTGTATCTGGTACCAGCAAAGCCATACGCTGTACCTTCGATCACGCCGATTTACCTTGGCTGGATTGCATTGGGCGCTTTTTTCCAATTGGCTGGAACAGTCGCTTTGCTGCTGGCGATGAAGGAGCGCAACTTTGCCGTGGCTGTCACTCTGACAAAGACAGAGGTGCTGCAGCTAGCTCTGTTCGCATCGGTTTTTCTCCATGAACTTCCAACACCGCTGGCGTTGGCCGCAATGATCGTAGCCACAATCGGCATGCTGCTGCTGTCCCTGCCGCCACGCGACCAGTTGCTCTCACTGTCCGCCTGGCTCAACCGATCGGCACTTTATGGCCTGGCTTGCGGCTCCTGCTTTGCAGTTGCAACAGTAGGATTTCGAGGAGGGTCGCTGGCACTTGGCGCCGAAACGGCATGGTTATCTGGCGCCTGGGGCGTGCTGATCGCACAGTCGATGCAAACCGTCGGCATGGGACTTTGGATTCAGTTGCGCACAGCTCAAGGTCTGGCACCTATTTTTCGAGCTTGGCGCATCTCGCTCCTTGCCGGTTGCATGGGTGCAGCCGCTTCAATTGCCTGGTTCACGGCCTACGCCATGCAAGGAGCATCGCCTGTGCGCACCTTGGGAATGATCGAGGTCGTTTTCAGCTACTTGGTTTCGCGCCGCGTGTTCAGCGAAAGCTTCAGTCGAGCAGAGAAGATCGGCATGGGCCTGATGCTGTTGGGTCTGGTGGTGACTTGCCTACAGGCCTGACATGCGATGGCAGCAAGACCTGCTTGTCGCGCTGTCGTCCTGCGGCTTGGCATCGACTGCATCAGCTCACCTGTTGATGCGCTTTGACCCATTCTCTGGAGTGGACTTACGGGAGCGCGCTGCGCTCCTATTTTCATGGGCGCGCAGGTACCGAGAAGACCAGGGCATGCAGGCAAGGGTTTTCCCTTGATTCGAATCAAGCCGCAGGTTTTATGCTTGCATTGATTTATAAGAAGAACGTTGTTTTATACAAGAAACAATCGATAGCCCTCAGGCATTTCTTTTGCTTGTACCTGCCTTGCCTTGTTCCCCGGAGTTCCCCATGAAAGCCCCCACCTTGCTCGGCGCTGCCGCCTTGCTGGCCGCAGCCGCATGCCAGAGCGCCCTGGCCCAGGATGCCGCCGTGCAGCAGCAACTGGCCGCCAAGCCTTTCACCATCGTCGCGCCCTTTCCGCCCGGAGGCCCGGTCGATGCGCTGGCCCGCCTGCTGTCCACGGGGTTGGCCGAGCGCTACAAGCAGACCTCGGTGGTGGAGAACAAGCCCGGGGCCAACGGCAATATCGGCATCGACATGGTCAAGCGCGCCGCGCCGGACGGCCATACGCTGCTGGTCGTGCCCCAGGGCAACCTGACCATCAATCCCACGCTGCTGGCCAGGCCCGGCTACAGCGTGGAGGCGGACTTCGCGCCCGTGGCCTCGCTGGCCAAGGCGGCCAATGTGATCGCCGTGCACCCTGGCGTGCCCGCCAAAACGGTGCAGGAGCTGGTGGCCCTGTCCAAGGCCAGGCCGGCCACCATCAGCTATGCCTCGCCCGGCGTGGGCTCCAGCCTGCATCTGGCCGGTGAGCTGTTCAAGCAGCAGACCGGCGCCGACATCCTGCACGTGGCCTACAAGGGCACGGCGCCCGGCCTCAACGATGTGCTGGGCGGCACGGTGCCAATGATCGTGGGCAATGTGCCCGCACTGCTGCCGCATGTGCAGTCGGGCAAGCTGCGTGCGCTGGCCGTGACCGACCCGGCCCGCAGCAAGTACCTGCCTGATGTGCCCACGCTGGCCCAGGCGGGCGTGCCGGGCATCGCCATCTCGTCCTGGTACGGCGTGATGGCGCCAAAGAAGACGCCGCCAGCCGTGCTCAAGCAGCTGGAAAAGGATATTCAGGAGATCTTCAACACGCCGGCCGTGGT
Source organism: Delftia sp. SD018 (assembly GCF_017355445.1). Lineage (NCBI taxonomy): Bacteria > Pseudomonadati > Pseudomonadota > Betaproteobacteria > Burkholderiales > Comamonadaceae > Delftia > Delftia sp. SD018. The sequence goes on along the minus strand of NZ_JADDRN010000005.1, from coordinate 15,672 downwards.
CAGGCAGCTGGACCTGCAGGGGATCGAGCCGTGGGTGGTCACGGGCAGCGCCTTCGGCGAGCTGATCCGCAAAGAGACAGCGACCTGGGTGCCCGTGATCAAGGCCGCCAACGTCACGCCGCAGTGATGCGGGGCGCGGCGGCCATGTCTGCAGTGTCCGCCACGTCCCGGGTCGAGACCTGGGAGCGCAGCCACTGCGCATAGTCGGCCATGCAGCGCTCGGTGCGCATGGTGATCTGCGGCACGCTGTAGCTGTGCCCGGCGCGCAGCAGCCGGGCCAGGCGCTCCAGCACGTCGGGCAGGGTCTTGCAGACCAGCCGCCACTCGGGCGTGGCGTGCATCTCGCCCTCCCACACATAGTGCGAGGTGATGGCCTCCACCTGCACGCAGGCCGCAGCCTGCTGCTGCACCAGGCTGCGCGCCAGATGGGCGGCCTCCTCGGCGCTGGGGACGGTGGTGGCCACCACGCACAGCGTGGACCAGGACGAGGCGGGGTTCTTGGCGGAAGTCATGGGGGCGTAGTCTACGGTTGCGCGCTGCAGGCCGGTACTGGCCCTTGCGGCGTCAGGCCATCAGCCCCTTTTGCCGTGCCTGCAGCCGCGCCAGGCCCAGCAGCGCATCCGTGAAGGGCGTGTCCACGCCGCACAGCTGGCCCATTTCGCGCACCGCGCCCACCAGGGCGTCGAGTTCCACGGGCTTGCCCGCTTCCACGTCCTGCAGCATGGAGGTCTTGAAGGCGCCCAGCTTGAGCGTGACCGCATGGCGGTCTTCGGGCGATTCGTTGATGGGCAGGCCGATGCGCGCGCCGATCTCCTTGGCCTCCAGCATCACGCGCGTGATCAGGCCGCGCACCAGGTCGTCGCCCAGGATGCGGTCCGAGGTGGCGCCCGTCAGCGCGCTGACGGGGTTGACGGTCATGTTGCCCCAGAGCTTGTACCAGGCGTCGCGCTGGATGTTGTCGGAGACCTTGGCCTCGATGCCGCCACGCTGCAGCAGTTGGGCCAGTGCCGCCAGGCGCGGCGTGGGCGGCTGGCCGGGTCCGTCGGCCAGGGGCTCGCCCAGGATGAGGCTGTTGCCGAAGTGCCGGCGCACCACGCCGGGCGCATCGTTGGAGCAGCTGGCATGGACCACCGAACCCAGCACCTGGCCCAGCGGGATGGCTTGCGCAATGCGGCCGTCGGGGTCCACGGCTTTCAGCTGCTTGCCGCGCACGCTGGCATCGACACCGCCGTGCAGAAACCACCAGGGCACGCCGTTCATGGCCGTGAGCACCACGGTCTGCGGGCCGATCAGCGGGGCGATGCGCTCGGCCACATCGGGCATGCCCGGCGCCTTGACGGAGATGATGACCAGGTCCTGCACGCCCAGGGCGGCCGGGTCCTGTTCGGCGCGCAGCGCGAAGTGCTCGCGCTGCGCGCCGCCGTGCACGAGGGTCAGGCCCTGGGTGCGCAGGGCCTGCAGCGCGGCGCCGCGCGCCACGGCGCTGAGCTGGCAGCCGGCGCGGGCCAGGGCCGCGCCCATCCAGCCGCCGATGGCACCGGCGCCGAAGATGCAGGCCTTGTCGAATGAAATGCTTGTCTGTTCCATGGTCATGCGCGGGAAGCTCCGGGTTCAAAGATCGAGATAGCTGCTGTCGCGCCGGTTCACGCGGCGCACCAGGTGGTCGAACACATCGCGGGCACCGCCGTGGCTGTCGTTGAAGGTCAGCGAGTCCTCGTTGCAGCGCTGGGCCATGGCGTCGGAGACCATGCGCGGCGCACCCATGGACAGGGTGGCCATCTGCACGTCACAGGCGCGCTGCAGCGTCCACAGCACCACGAAGGCCTGGGGCAGGTCGCTGCCCCAGCTGAGCAGGCCATGGTTGCGCAGGATCACGGCCTTGCGGCGGCCGATGCTGGCCAGCAGGCGCGGCCCTTCGTCGGCATGGATGGTGATGCCCTCGAAGTCATGGTAGGCCACCATGCCGTGCAGTTGGGCGCTGTAGAAGTTGCTTTGCGACAGGCCCTGCTCCAGGCAGGCCACGCCCATGCCCGAGGTGGTGTGCGTGTGCATCACGCAGTGGGCGCCCGGCAGTCCGTCGTGGATGGCCGCATGCACGACGAAGCCGGCCGGATTCACCGGATGCCGCGAGCCGTCCAGCACCTCGCCGCGCACATTGATGCGTACCAGGTTGCTGGCCGTGACCTCTTCGTAGTGCAGGCCGAAGGGGTTGATCAGGAACTGCTTTTCACCGCCCGTCACGCTGTCGGGCAGGCGCACCGTGATGTGGTTGTAGATCAGTTCGTCCCAGCCCAGCATGGCAAAGACGCGGTAGCAGGCGGCCAGTTCGATGCGGGCGGCCCGCTCATCAGGGTGCATGGAGCAATTCATGGTGTGGCTCGTGGGATGGGTTCTGAGGTGGGTCTTGAGGTGGGTTGTGCAGTGGCTTGTGGGTAAATCAGGCATCCAGCCCCTGGTCCAGCCCCTGGTCCAGCGCTTGGGAGGCACGGCCCAGCTTGTCCAGGATGCGGTCCAGCATGGCGCGCTCATCGGCCGTCAGGGCATTGAGCAGGGCCGCCTGGTAGGGGCGGGCGCGGGACAGCACCTCGTCGAAGAGCGCCTGCCCTGCTTCGCTCAGCTGCAGCAGGTGGCGCCGCGCGTGCTGCGGATCGGCGCGGCGCAGCACCCAGCCCCGGTCGATCAGCGGCTGCAGCGCGCGGCTGATCTGGGCCTTGTCCATCAGGCTCAGGCGCGACAGCGCGCTGGCGTGCAGCTCGCCATGGCGCTGGATCTGGCCCATGAGCCGCCACTCGGTCAGCCCCACGGGCGATGCTGGTGCGATGTAGTGGCGCGTCACCTGGGTCTGCAGCGCATTGGACAGCGCGCCCAGGCGGAAGGTGATGAAGTCCTCCAGCGCCAGCGTCTGGGGGCAGACCGGAGCACCACCATGCTGCGCACCACCATGAACAGGGCCTGCGGTATCGGAGCACAGAGGAGGTGGTGCATTTTTTGGCATGGTGCGGGAGGCTGCGACACGGCGTGGGGAGATGGGCGGATTGTGTTTTCATTGTTGACATATCAACAATGATGAAAACCCTGAGCCACTCTCCCGCCGGAAGGTACCTGTCGCCCTGCGCGTCCGGCACTGTCCCGCCCCTGCTCGCAAGATGTCAGTCGTGAATGCAGATCACTTGCTGCAGGCAAGGCCCGTTGGAACAGGGAGGCTGCCGCAGCCGGCATTCGATGGAGACCGGTCCGGCTGCCACGCAGCAGCATGGCAGTATCTCGCCCTGCCCCACGAAAGCGAGCGGCGCCTGCCGGTAGACGACACAGCCGGCCTGCAGGGGAAGGCGGCAGGCGCCGCAATAGCCGCTGCGGCACTGGTACTGGACATCGTGTCCGGTCCGCTCCAGCCCCTGCAGCAAGGTCTCGCCTTCGTTCAGGCGAAAGCTGGACTCGCTGGTAGTGACCAGGCTCACAGTTCGATCTCCAGCAACTCGGCCGCCGAGACCTCGGCATTGATCTGGCCCACCAGATAGGAGCTGAGCTCGACCTCTTGAGGAGCCACCTGCACCGTGTCGGAAGCCAGCCAGGTATTGATCCATGGCAGCGGGTTGTGCCTGATGCGCTCGAACGCGGGCTGCAGTCCCACGGCCGCCATGCGCAAGTTGGTCATGTACTCCACGTACTGCCCCAGGATGTCGGCGTTCAGGCCGATCATGGAGCCATCACGGAACAGGTATTGGGCCCATTGCTTTTCTTGCAGCGCAGCCTGCCTGAACATGTCGGTGCACTGCGCTTGAGCCTCCTTCGCCACCTGGGCAAATTCGGGATCGTCCTGGCCCGAGCGCATGATGTTGAGCAGGTGCTGGGTACCCGTCAGATGCAGGGCCTCGTCCCGCGCGATGAGGCGGATGATCTTGGCATTGCCTTCCATGAGCTTGCGCTCGGCAAACGCGAACGAGCATGCAAAGCTCACGTAAAAACGGATGGCCTCGAGAATGTTGACGTTCATGAGGCACAGGTACAGCTTCCTCTTGAGTTCGTAGGCGCTGATGCTTCGCGTGCCGCCATTGACCCGATGCTCGCCCTCCCCCAGTTGCGCATACAGCATGCCGTCGTGGATGAGATCGTCGTAGTAGGACGCGATGTCGCTGGCCCTCAACTGGATATCCTCGTTGCGCACGATGTCGTCGAAGATGTCACCGGGGTCGTTGACGATGTTGCGGATGATGTGGGTGTAGGAGCGCGAGTGGATGGTCTCGGAAAACGCCCAGGTCTCTATCCAGGTCTCCAGTTCGGGCAGCGACACCAGTGGCAGCAAAGCCACATTGGGACTGCGGCCCTGGATGGAGTCCAACAGGGTCTGGTACTTAAGGTTGCTGATGAAGATGTGCTTTTCATGCTCCGGCAGGTTCTGGAAATCGATACGGTCCTGCGAAATATCCACCTCCTCGGGCCGCCAGAAGAATGACAGCTGCTTTTCGATCAGCTTCTCGAAGATGGGGTACTTCTGCTGGTCATAGCGGGCCACGTTGACGGGCTGACCAAGGAACATGGGTTCCTTAAGCTGATCGTTGCCGGCCTTGGAAAATATGCTGTAGCTCATGTGCGGCGCCTTCCTCAGATCCTGCAGGCGCTGCCTGCGCAGCCGTCGTCCCCGACCTGGGCCTGTGCGTCATCCGCGCCATCGCGGGTGTTGTGGTAGTACAGCGTCTTGACGCCGTACTTGAAGGCCTGCAGCAGGTCCTTGAGCAGCTGTGTCATGGGCACCCGCCCGCCTTCAAAGCGCTGGGGGTCGTAGTTGGTGTTGGCCGAAATCGCCTGATCCACGAACTTCTGCATCACCCCCACCAGTCGAAGATAGCCGTCGTTGCCAGGCAGCTGCCACAGCAGTTCGTAGCGGTCGCGCAGTCTTCCCAGTTCGGGCACGACCTGGCGCAGCACGCCATCCTTGGATTGCTTGATGGACACCAGCCCGCGCGGTGGCTCGATGCCGTTGGTCGCATTGGCGATCTGGCTCGAGGTCTCCGAAGGCATGAGAGCCGTCAGCGTGGAGTTGCGCAATCCGTGAGCGCCGATCTCGGCGCGCAGTGCCTCCCAGTCCAGGTGCAGGGGCTCGCTGCAAATGCCGTCGATGTCCTGCTTGTAGGTATCGATGGGCAGCAGGCCGGCTGCATAGGTGGTGTCGCCAAAGGCCTGGCAGGGTCCCTGCTCGCGCGCGAGTTGCACCGACGCCTTGAGCAGGTGGTACTGGATGGCTTCGAACGTCCGGTGGGTCAGGGCCAATGCCGCAGGGTCCGAATAGCGTGTGCCGTTCTTCGCCAGATAGTAGGCATAGTTGATCACGCCAACGCCCAGCGCACGGCGCTTTTCCGTGGCACTGCGGGCCGCGGCCACTGGGTAGTCCTGGTAGTCGAGCAGCGCATCGAGCGCGCGTACGACCAGGTGGGAGAGGTCCGCCAATTCGTCGAGCGAATCGATGGCGCCAAGATTGAAGGCCGACAGCGTACACAGTGCGATTTCGCCCTGGGGATCGTGAAGATCCTGCAGCGGTGTGGTGGGCAGCGCGATTTCCATGCACAGGTTGGACTGGCGTACCGGTGCCTTGGAGGGGTCGAAGGGGCTGTGCGTATTGCAGTGGTCCACGTTCTGGATATAGATGCGTCCCGTGCTCGCGCGTTCCTGCATCATCAGCGAGAACAGATCGACGGCGGGCAGGCTGCGCTTGCGGATGGCCGGATCCTGCTCGTAGCGCAGGTAAAGGCGCTCGAATTCATCCTGGTCGGCAAAGAAGGCGTCGTACAGGCCGGGCACGTCATGCGGCGAGAACAGCGTGATCTGCCGGCCCTTGACCAAGCGCTGGTAGAGCAGCCGGTTGATCTGCACGCCGTAGTCGAGATGGCGGACGCGGTTGTCCTCGACGCCGCGGTTGTTCTTGAGCACCAGCAGCGACTCGACTTCCAGGTGCCACAGCGGATAGAACAAGGTGGCGGAGCCCCCGCGCACGCCACCCTGCGAGCAGGACTTCACCGCAGCCTGGAACATCTTGAAAAACGGCAAGCAGCCCGTATGCTGCGCCTCGCCGCCCCGTATCTCGCTACCCAGGGCACGCATGCGTCCCGCGTTGATGCCTATGCCCGCACGCTGGGACACGTACTTGACGATGGCGCTGTTCGTGGCGTTGACGCTGTCCAGGCTGTCATCGCATTCGATCAGTACACAGGAGCTGAACTGGCGCATGGGCGTGCGCACGCCCGCCATGATGGGCGTGGGCAGAGATATCTTGAAACGCGACACCGCATCGTAGAACCGCGTGACATAGCCTAGCCTGGTGGTCGATGGATAGCGGGCGAACAGGCACATCGACACCAGCATGTAAAGGAATTGGGGGCTTTCGTAGATGTGCCGGCTCACACGGTTTTGCAGCAGGTACTTGCCTTCGAGCTGCTTGACGGCGGCATAGGAGAAATCCAGATCACGCCCGTGCTCGATCCGAGCATCCAGCGCGTCGAACTCGGCACGGCTGTAGTCCGCCAGCAAATTCCTGTCGTACTTTCCCAGTGCTGTCAGACGCTGTACATGGGCATGCAAGTGTGGCGGGTCGAATTGGCCAAAAGCCATCTTGCGCAAATGGAAGATGGCCAGGCGCGCTGCGAGAAATTGGTAATCAGGTGCTTCCTCGGAAATCAAGTCTGCAGCCGACTTGATAATGGTCTCATGGATTTCCGCAGTACGGATGCCGTTGTAGAGCTGGATTTTCGTCTGCAGTTCGACCTGCAAAGCAGATACGTTCGAGAGGCCTTCAGCGGCCCATCCCACGACTCTCTGGATTTTTTCAAGATCAATGTTTTCGATACGGCCATCACGCTTGGTGACAGTGATCGTCTGAGGATTCTTCATTCTGGATTTTCCATGGATGCAGGTGCGCCATACGACACGGTACGCAGCGGCTCAAGGGCGGCTTGGCCTAGCCACCGCCCGATCTGCGGACCCTTTGCCGAACTGCCCGAATCCTAGCACCAAACACTACATGTAGTGTTTTTCAAGACATCAAACACCATAGGTAGTGTTCATCGAACAACCCAAGCTCTATCAAGCGCCCTCGTCAAGATCCATTTAACCCGGGCAAAATACCAGCAACATGTCAGAAAACTGCAAATCATCACACAACCCATGGTTTTGCTTGACATCGGACTACCACTCAATATCAGAGAATTGAAGACAAATCCCTGGTAGATGGGTTTCAAAAAAACTACTGTCAATAGCCTGCATTTCTGTGAATTCTTGACATCTGAAAAAACAACCAATAGATAACAAAAAAAGGCCACCAAGGTGGCCTTTTTTTTATTAATCATCTACTCCCCATTAGCAGTGCAAAAATACCTTTTCACACATTCACGGAGAAATCAACGGGCGAGCAGCGTATTCGATGGCAGTGTCTCATCCAGCAGCTTGCGGGCCGTCTCCACGCCCGCCACGGGCAGCAGCGCCGGGTCCAGCAGGCCCACCTGCACCAGCACGCTGGCCTGGTCCCAGTAGATGTGCTCGTGGTAGAGCTTGTCGCCCCGGAACTTGACCACGGCCAGCAGCGGGATCTCCACGCGCCGCCCCGTGGGACGCACGCCGGGCAGCATCCACGGGATCTCGGTGGTGTGCGTGAAGCAGAACAGCATCTCGTCCACCACCTGCGAGGCCCCCACCGTGCGTGAAATCGGCGTCAGCGACGTGTCGGGCGGATTGCTGTTGACGAAGTGGTTCGTATAGAACGCGTGCAGGTTGCTGAAGCCCACGCCGCCGGTCATGGTCGGGATGTGGTTCACATAGGGCTCGGCCACCATGGTGGCCATGGTGTCGTCCACGTTGCGCGTGGCGAATTCGTACTCGCAGTGCTTGTCCCACAGCGCGGCCAGGTCGAAGTGCGGTCCGATGGCGGACTTGAGCGTGGCAATGCTGCGTTCGTGCGCCATCAGGGCCGAGGCGCGGTGGAAATGGTCGCCGCCCTTGCGCGCGAAGGCATGGTCCACGCCCGGATAGACATGCACGGCCACGCCGGGACGCCCGCCCAGCGCCTGGACGATGCGCTGGCGCGCCTCGGGCGGGCAGAAGGCGTCGAGCTCGGCCACATGCAGTGTGAGCGGGCAGCGGATGCGCTCGGCCTCGTCCAGCGCCGCCTCGATGCCCACGCCGTAGTAGCCGACCACCGCATCGGCATCGGTGCGGCAGGCGGCCAGGTAGGCCAGCTTGCCGCCCAGGCAAAAGCCCAGCACGCCGGCCTTGCCGTCCGTGACCTCGGGGCGCTGGCGCAAGGCGTTCAGGCAGGCCTGGATGTCCTGCACGCCCAGGGCCTCGTCGAATCCCTTGTAGAAGCCGAAGGCGCGCTCCCAGTCCGCCGGCGTGTAGCCCAGCTCCACATCGGGCTGCTGGCGCCAGAACAGGTCGGGCACCAGCACCACGTAGCCTTCTTCGGCGTAGTAGTCGGCCACCTCGCGCATGGTGGCGTTGACGCCGAAGATCTCCTGCGCCAGCACCAGGCCGGGGCCGCTGCCCGAGGCCGGCACGGCCAGGTAGGCGTTGAAGCTGCCGCTGCCGTCCAGCGCATTGATGCGCACATGGCGGCTGGCCGGGGGTTCTTTCTGCTGCATGGGGTTGTCTCCGTTTCAAAGGGTGGGGAAAGCTGCGGTGCCGCTTTTTTCATGGCCCGTCATACGCATTCGGGGTGCCGCACCGTCACCTGATAGTAGCCCGCGTGAAAGGCCAGGGGCTCGCCGTCGAAGCGTTCGCAGCGCTCGACCTGGCCGATGAAGATGAGGTGGTCGCCGCCATCGTATTGCCGGACGTTGCGGCAGACGAAGCGGGCCAGCACGCCATCGATCAGGGGCACGCCGGCCGGGCCTTCCGCGCAGTCCAGGCCGCCGAACTTGTCTTGCTGCGGCGTGGAAAAGCGCCGTGACAGCGGATGCTGGCCCGCAGCCAGCACGTGGATGGCGAAATGGCTGGCGCCCTGGAAATCGCAGACGCTGGGCGCCTGGCGCGCCAGGCTCCACAGCACCAGCGGCGGGTCCAGCGACACAGAGGAGAACGAGTTGGCCGTCATGCCCACGCGCCGCCCGTCCGGCGCGCGCGTGGTAATGACGGTCACGCCCGTGGTGAACTGGCCGAAGGCCTTGCGCAGCTCGCGCGGATCGAAGGAGCAGGCCGGGACGGCGGCCGGGGTTTCGCATGTGCTCATGGCGGCCTCTGCGGCTAGGCGGGGACGGCTGCCATGGCGGCGATGGCCGCGCAGCTGTCGATGTAGTGGTCCGCCTCGCCTGCGTCCGCGAACCAGGGGAAGAAGGTGCGCGGGTCGTCGAAGCCGTTGGCAAAGGCGCTGGCCAGCGGTGCCAGCGTGCCCGCGCTGGCCAGCAGCTTGAGCACATGGGGCGGCGGTGGCGCCAGCAGCATGTTGGTCCACTGCGTGACCCATTGCGCATAGCCGAACCAGTAGCGGTCGAAGGTCTGCTGCATCCAGGCGGCGTCGAATGCGCCATTGCCGTCACGATTTCCGTCACCATGGCCGTCGCCATTGCTGCGCGCCAGGATGCTGCGCAGATAGGTGTCGGCGCACTTGGCCGCGTTGTTGGAGCCCTGGCCCGTGATGGGGTCGTTGAGCACCACCACGTCGCCCATGCCCAGCACCTTGCGCCCCGACGGCAGCGTGGCCACGGGCTTGCGCACCGTGGGGGCGAAGCGGCCCGCGAGGATGCCGTTGTCATCGGTCAGCGCAATGTCGCGGCAGCGCTCGGCCTCCCAGGGCACGAAGGTGTCGAGGATCCAGCGGCTGCGCTCCAGGTGCTGCTCCGGTGTCTTCACATCGCCCCAGCAGTCCATGGGGCCGCCGGGCACGCCCTCGAACACCATGATCTCGCAGGGGCCCGTGGTCGTCAGCGCCGGGAACACGAAATACTCGCCCACGCCCGGCAGCAGGTTGAAGGACACGGCGGAGAACGGCTCGCGCGGCTTCATGCCCGTCACATAGGTCAGCGCCAGCGCGCGCTGGGGCTGGTCGAAGCGCGAGCGGTGGGCATCGCGCTCGAACAGCCTCGATATCTCGCCCTTGCCGCTGGCGACCAGGGTCAGGTCATGGCTGCGCGTGCATTCCTCCAGCTCGGCGATGCCCGCGTCCTTGAGCACCAGCTCGCCGCCCTGGCGGCGGAAGTCGTCCATCCATGCGGGGATCTTCAGGCGCTGGTCCACGGACTGCGCGCCCGCGTTCAGACGCGCCGCCCAGTCGATGGCCTTGCCGGCCGCTTTCTCGCCGTGTTGCCCAGGGTGCGGCACGCACAGGCCGATGCCCTCGACCACCGGGCATTCGCGCGACCAGTGGTCCAGGCCCAGGCCGCGCTCTATCTGCAGCGCGCTGTCGAACATGCACTGGCTGGACATGACCCGGCCCTGGGCGATGTCCTGCGCCGTGCGGTTGCTCAGTATCGTGACCTGATGGCCCGCGGCCAGCAGGCCCAGGCCCAGTTGCAGGCCCGACTGGCCGGCTCCGACGATGGCGATTTTCTTCATGGCTGTCTCCTTGCGGCTCCGTGTCCGTACTGCGTACTAGTCCATCAATTGGGGAATGGCGGCCACGGCGCGCTCGGGCCCCATGGCGCCGTAGCCGCCGTCCACCGCGTAGTCGGCCCCGGTCACGAAGCTGGCATGGTCCGAGCACAGGAACAGCACCACCTGCGCCACCTCGTGCGGATCACCCACGCGGCCCAGCAGGTGAAAGGGCGCGGCCACGCGGTCGGTCTTGGCGCGGTCGCCGCCACTGAGCCGGTCCATCACCGCCGACCAGGTCCAGCCCGGGCAGACGCTGTTGACGCGGATGCCATCGGCCGCCAGGTCCATGGCCATGCTGCGCGTGAGCTGCTTCATGGCCGCCTTGCTGGCCGGGTAGAGCCAGCGCCCCGTCTGCGCCGCTTCCGAAGAGATGCTGGTGAAATTCACCACGGCCCCGCCACCGGCGGCCACCATGTGCGGGTGCACGGCCTGCAGCATGGCCACGGCGCTGGCCACGTTCACGTTGAACGAGGCCAGCCAGTCAGCGCGCGGCGACTGCAGACCTTCGTCTACATACGAGCAGGCCAGGTTGACCAGGATGTGCACGCCGCCGTGCCGGCTGCATGCCTGCTGCACGCAGGCGGCGACCTGCGCGTCGTCGGTGATGTCGGTGCGCACGAAAAGCGCGCCCTCGCCCAGCGCATCGGCCAGCACCTGGCCGTTGTCGGCATCGATGTCGGCAATGACCACCTTCACGCCGGCCGCGTGCAGCGCACGCACCACGCCGGCGCCTATCAGGGTGGAGCCGCCGGTGACGATGGCGCTTTTGCCTTCGAGTCCCTTGAACATGACGCTTGTTCTCCCGTGTGGATGCCAGGCCGGGCTGGCCTGTGCAGCACACGTTACGGGGGGCCGGGCCGCGCAGGCATCCGGCAAGCGCAGGCACTGTCCCTGGCGCGCAGAAATCGGCTCCCGGGGAATGGTCCGAATTGTGGGAGCGGGTGGTTTTTGCTACGTTCTGCCCAGCCTATGGAACACGCCATGCACACACCGCTGCCGCTGCAGCGCTACCGGCTTTTCGAGAGCCACGACATGGACGAGGCCCGCGAAAGCGTGGCGCGCGTCTTCTGTCCGCATGGCCTGGGCATGCTGCGCCCGCGCGCCGAGCTGGACGCCTGCCACCACAGCGCGCCGCTTTCCCGCAACGTCAGCCTGAACTATGTGCAGTACGGTCCCGGCGTGCATATCGATCCCGGCTACCTGCGGGACTTCTTCCTGCTGCAGATTCCCCTGCGCGGCAGTGCCGAGATCCGCTGCGGCGCGCAGCAGGTGGATGCCACGCCGCGCCTGGCCTCCCTGCCCTCGCCGACCGAGCCGCTGTCCATGCGCTGGGCCGACGACAGCCCGCACCTGATCGTGCGCATGGCCCGCCCGGCCCTGGTGGCGCGGCTGGAGGCGCTGCTGCAGGCGCCCGCAGGCCGGCCACTCGTGTTCGATCTGGGCGTGCCGCTGGACCAGCCGGCGCTGGCACCGCTGGTGCATTTCATCGACTGCCTGCGGCACACGCTGGATGCGGGCAACGCCCTGCAGGCCACGCAGGCACTGGCCCAGCATGCGGAGGAATACCTGCTGACCAGCCTGCTGATGTCGGCCACGCACAACCACAGCCGCGCACTGGCCGGAGACAGCCGGCGCAGCCTGCTGCCGCGCGGCGTGCGCAAGGCCCAGGAGTACATGCAGGCCCATGCCGACCAGCCCCTGTCGCTGGCCGATGTCTGCCGCGAGGCCGGCTGCAGCGCGCGCACGCTGCAGGCCGCCTTCCGCCAGCACGCAGGCATGGGGCCCATGGATTTCCTGCGCCAGCTGCGGCTGGACCGGGTGCGCGCCGAACTCCAGGCAGCCAAGGGCCCGGGCGTCGCAGCCGGCTCCGGCGTGCGCGACGTGGCGCAGAAATACGGCTTCCTGCACCTGGGCCACTTCGCGGCCCAGTACCGCAGCCGCTTCGGCGAGCTCCCGTCCGAGACGGCGAGCCGCCGCGTGCAGGCCTGAGGGCCTGACTTTGCCGGTTCAGCCCCGGCCCACGAAGGGCATCTTGGTGGCCATCACCGTGTGGAACAGCACATTGGCCTCCAGCGGCAGGCTGGCCATGTAGAGCACGGACTGGCCCACCACATCCGCGTCGATCAGCGGCTCCACCGCGATCTCGCCATTGGCCTGGGGTACGCCCTTGGCCATGCGCGATGCCAGCTCGGTCATGGCATTGCCGATGTCGATCTGGCCCACGGCGATGTCGTAGGCACGGCCGTCGAGCGCAGCGGTCTTGGTCAGGCCCATGACGGCATGCTTGGTGGCCGTGTAGGCGCTGGAATTGGGGCGCGGCGCATGCGCGGAGATGGAGCCGTTGTTGATGATGCGGCCGCCGCGCGGCGACTGGTCGCGCATGGTGCGGAAGGCCTGCTGCAGGCAATAGAACATGCCGTTGAGGTTGACATCGACCACCTCGCGCCACTGCTCGGGCGTCCAGTCCAGGAAGGAGCCGGGCGGATTGCCCCGGCCGGCGTTGTTGAACAGCAGGTCCACGCGACCGAAGCGCTGCACCGTGCGCGCGAACAGCTGCTCCACGGCAGCCGGATCGCTGACATCGGTGGCAATGCCCAGCATGCGCTCGCCCGCGCCGTACTTTGCCTGGGCCTCGGCGCAGGTCTCATCCAGCGGCGCCTGGCGGCGGCCCGCCACCACCACCTGGTAGCCCGCGCCCGCCAGGGCCAGCGCCACGGCCTTGCCCACGCCGGTTCCTCCGCCCGTGACCACGGCCGTCTTTGCGTTCTTCATCTCCATTGCTTGTCCATCCTGTAGTGCATGTGTTGCAGCCGCCGCCCGCGCACCGGTGGCGGGCGGCGCCGCTGCATTGTCGGCGACGCGCCGGGCCTGAGGACTGTGCCGCAGGCGACACCATCGCCACACTGCGGACGAAGCTCAGGCAAAGCGCCAGGCAATGGAGCCCAGCGGCCCGTAGTCCACATGGAAGCTGTCGCCGACCTCGGCCGTGACGGGCCGCGTGAACGAGCCGGCCAGCACCACCTGACCTGCGTCCAGCTGCTCATCCCATTGCGCGAGCCGGTTGGCCAGCCAGGCCACGCCCGTGGCCGGATGGTTGAGCACGGCGGCCGCCACGCCGGACTCCTCGATCACGCCGTTGCGCTGCAGCAGCGCCGACACCCAGCGCAGGTCCACCGCGTCGGGGCGCACGGGCCGCCCGCCCATGACGATACCGGCATTGGCCGCGTTGTCGGCGATGGTGTCGCGCACCGTGCGCATGGCCTGGGTATCGCGGTCCTTTTGCTCGATGCGGGCGTCGATGATTTCCACGGCGGGCACCACCCAGTCGGTGGCGGCCAGCACATCGCACAGGGTGACGCCCGGCCCCTTGAGCGCGCGGCCCAGCACGAAGGCCAGCTCCACCTCCACGCGCGGAGCGATGAAGCGCGCAAAGGGAATGTCGCCGCCGGGCTCGAAGAACATGTCGTCCAGCAGGGTGCCGTAGTCGGGCTCGGTGATCTGCACGGCCTGCTGCATGGCACGCGAGGTCAGGCCGATCTTGTGGCCCCTGACCGTGCGGCCCTCGGCGCGCTTGAGCCGCATCCAGGCGCGCGAGATGGCGTAGCCGTCCTGCACCGTCATGTCCGGATGGCGGCGGGAAAAGTGCCGGACCTGCACGCGGCTTTTTTCGCTGGCGTGCAGCTCGGCCGCCAGGCTGTCTATGGTGTGTTGCGCAAGCATGGGCGGCCCTTCAGCGCGCGGCGGCGCCATCGTCGGCCCAGGCCAGGTAGCTGTCGGACACGCCCTGGCGCTGCATGGCATCCCACTGCGCCACCGAGGGCGTGGGCATCTGGAAGGCATCGCCCACGCGGCCATACCAGCCGGGGTTCTGCAACCGCGCGATCAGCTCCATGGGCGCGGGGTCGAAGTACATGAGCTCGCCATCGACCACGGCCGCGTCCATGACATGGGCGGCCAGCACGTCGGCCAGCACCAGGCTGCGCACGCCGTCGATATCGATGATCTGGCGCACGCGGCACTCGAAGGACGCAGGGCTGTCCACGATGCGCGGCGCCTTCACCCGCCGTGCATCGCCCAGGACCAGGCCGGCCTGGGCCGACTCGTCCACCTGCGCGCCGAACTCTATGGCCGTCACCGCCATGCGGCGCGCCAGCGGCTCGGACACCAGGTTCACCACGAACTCGCCCGTGGCCGCGATGTTGCGCGCCGTGTCCTTGAGCACGCCCTGGCGCGAGCCTATGCACACGCACAGCAGCGGCGGATCGCCCGACATGGCGTTGAAGAAGGAAAACGGCGCGACGTTGACCGTGCCGTCCCCGTCCACCGAGCTGATCCAGGCGATGGGACGGGGCAGAACCAGGGAGTGCAGGATGTTGCTGCGCTGCTCGCTGTTGAGCGATTGCATTTCAAAGTACATGGGAATCCGGAGGGGAAGGGAAAAAGGGAGGGCGTCGCGTCACTCGTTGCCGGCGCGCGCCGCGTCCTGCTCGGCCTGGGCGATGCCGGGGGCGCGCGCATTGGACTGGTGCAGTTCCACCAGGTTGCCGGCCGGGTCGCGCAGGAACAGCTGCTTGAGGCTGGGCGATGCCACGTTGTCCAGCGTGAAGTAATCGACGCCGCGCGCCTGCAGCTCCTGCTCGGCGCCGAGGATGTCGTCCACGGCCAGCGCGATGTGGTTGGACACGGGGTCCTTGCCCGGGCCCTGCGCATAGCGCGACGGCCCCTCGCTGCCGAGGATGTGCAACTGGCTGCCGTTGGGCAGGTTGATCCAGGAGCCGTAGATGCCGGGGATCTTCCAGCGCGCGGCGTCCTGGGGCAGGTTCAGCACTTCGCGGTAGAAGTCGAGCATGGCGTCGGCCTGGGCGTGGTTGACGCCGAATCCGACATGGTGGAGTTCCAGAACTTTGATGGGCATGGGATGTCCTTGCAGATTTGTGTGCCGCCAGATAATACGCTTAACGTACTATACACAAAGCGTAATATATGAAAGCCGTAAAATCAACCGCCCTTTCTTCTCCCGGCTTCAACCCGGTTTCACCCGCTTTCATCCACTCCCATGAGTCCGCGCAAGACCGCTGCCGCCATAGAGCGCAAGACCCA